>CAZMHH010000042.1:0-2391 GCA_964566035.1 uncultured Thermodesulfobacteriota bacterium | reverse complement strand
TATAGAAAAAAAATAAAGAAAGGGTTACAAAAAAACCTAAAACAGTGTCAAGATGAACCGTGGTGGCTGATGAAAAAAATTTGATGTTTGTAAAAAGTATTACGGCAGCCAGAACCCCTGTTAAGGGATTAAAAAGCCTTTTTCCAAATATATAGGTAAGCAGCACCATGCCAAGCGCAAATAATGCCGAAGGGAAACGCGCTGGAAATGCTGTCACATCTTCAAATGGAAGTGAGGCAAGAGAAATCAGCCAGAAGTAAACAGGTGGTTTATCTGAGTATGTCTCTCCGTTTATCTGCGGTAGAATATAATTTCCAGTCTGCATCATCTCTCTTGCAATCTGGGCATAACGGGGTTCATCAGGCGTCCATAAATCCCAGCCTCCAAGATTTGAGAACAGCACTCCTGCGAAGATTAAAAGAATTAAGAAAAATTTTAAGTTATAAGACTTTAAACTGAATCGGGACTTGTTTTGCATAACTGCTCTTTTTTGTTATTCTTTATTAGCATAAGGTTTCTGATATAGATAAAAAGACCGCATCCCTGCCCAAGCATGAAAACAGGATCTTTGATATGTATTGCATAGATAAAAAGTGTCAGCCCGCCTGCAAGGCTGAAATACCAGAACATAACAGGAACAGTGCTCTGTTTTCTTTTTTCCGAAACCAGCCACTGTACCAGAAAACGCATAAAAAAAGCCCCCTGTCCTGCAAATCCGACAATAAGCCACCAGTTAATATTCATATAATATTTTTCACCTCATAGTTAAGAAATCTTTTTTTCATCCAGCATACCGCCATTAAATCAATAAAAGACCTGAAAATCCTTTTTCTTATATTGTATTTTGAACACCCTGCACTTCTGCAACGGTGGTTTACCTTTACCTGCGCAACTTTCCCCCCCTCAAGCTGGATAAGTGCAGGAAAAAACCGGTGCAGTCCTGAATAAAGCTTCATTTTTTTTGCATATTGAGCCTTAAACACCTTCAACGAACAGCCGACATCCATGATATCGTCCCCTGTAAAACATTTCCTTATCCTGTTTGCAATTAAGGATTGGGCTTTTTTCATAAAACCGTCCTGTCTTCTGTGCCGCCAGCCGCAAACAAGATCATACTCAGGAATCTTTTCAAGCAGTACCGGAATATCAGCCGGGTCGTTCTGCATATCCCCGTCCATTGTGATGATGATATCTCCCCTTGCATGTTTAAAACCGGCATCAAAGGCAGCTGTCTGTCCGCAGTTGGCTTTAAAATTTATTACCCTTATATTTTCAAACTCTCTGCTTATATTTTCCAAAATATAAAAGCTCTTATCTGTTGAACCGTCGTCAACAAAAATAATTTCACATCTTCTTTCAAGAGACTGCAAAACCCCCTGAAGCTCACATACCAAAGGCTTAATATTTTCCTCTTCGTTATGGACAGGAATAACTACAGATATATCTGAATCTGTTCTCATTTTAAGCATTCTATTTGTTATAAATATATTTTACATCAGAATGTACACTCAATAAGGGGTATCTCTTTTCCAACCAGCCTTAAGATGGAATCTCTCATATTGGCGTAATGGGGACAAGGATAACCATCCGGGGATTGCTGATATTCCCTCCCCAGCCTGGAATATGAAGAAAAAGCAGAACAAGTATAACCAATTGCTCTTACCTTAGAAAAACACTGTCTAAAAATTATGACTTCCGCTCCTCTATCAACCATGACCTTAGTCCCTTCAATTGCCTGTTCCCCTGTACATTCTCCGCAGGAAACAAATCCAACAACTTCAACAGGTCCTGTTTCTTCAAAAACCATTTTCCCCTCTTTTGTCCCTTTATAATCAGTTTTATTGTGGCAAAAGCCATCTGTCTGCTGACAATAAATTATTCCTGCCTTTTTCATTATTCTTCCCCTGGTTTGGTTTCTCGAATACTGCAAATCAATTTATACAAAAATATTCTAAAAATTGCTTTAATTTTAACCCCCCCCCATAAAGGCCAAAAAATAACCCGTTTGTCATTTCTACTTAAGGTATAAATATCGTTTTTTTTTGAGAAACTTATGTGACATCCCAAGTAGTTCGAAGTGACAGTTTGGGAGTTTGCGTAAAACTGTCTATTTTAAATCCCCAAACGGCTGAAGATATTCAATTTAATAGAATATAAAGCCCAGATTACAAAAACATTAAAATGAAATTAAATTTTCTTTAGATGAAAAAAGACAGGGTTAATTTTTGGTTTTATATCGAAAAGGAAGGGCATTTTGAGAGTTATTAACAAACTGAGCGTATTTATATTCTAAACACCTCTTTGATAAGCCTGCCGACTTTCCAGGGGAAGGGTTATAATAAAAACAGAACCCTCTCCTTCTGTGCTTTCAACAGTTAAGCTTCCATGATG
>CAZMHH010000041.1:0-32831 GCA_964566035.1 uncultured Thermodesulfobacteriota bacterium | reverse complement strand
GAAAAACACGTTTTCGGGCACCAATTTTTTTTTAAAGTGATGAAGTTGGGCTAATACTTGTAAAAGGGATGGTTGGGCTGAAGAAATCACATTAATCGGGTCAATGTGCTTATGGTGGGGAAATGAAGATATTTCTCTATGATGAGGTGCCATATCATACCTAAATATTAAATTACTGTTTCTATCCTGATATTGATATGAATACTTATATATTTCAACACCTACCTTAACGTTTGCAAATTCAACAAAATACAAAGCCGAACCATCCTTAAAGAGAAGTTCACCTTCAATAATACCGATATGCAATGACCTCTGGTCTTTTGTAACCCTTGTTTCAACAACATTAATACAGTCAGAAATTTGAGACTCGATTATATGGAAATATTCATTTATGAGCACAATTCTATTTCCTTCAGGTCATTATAATCTCTTTGCAGTCTTTCTAAAGTTTCATGTTCCCCAGCCCATTTTACAAACCTGATTTCATCACCAAGGTTCCCTTTCTGAAACTCCTCGTAAAAAACACTGCTCTTCATGCCGGTCTCTTTTTCTATTTCCTGCAGTTTTTTCAGTGTCTTGGTGATTCCAAGGTTTATAATCCGTAGCTGGTTTTCAACTGCAATTTTAATCAAATTACGGACATTCTCAGCAGACGCAGGTTGTATGATAACTCGTGTCATAGTATGGATGACCTCCAATTATTATTTTATCTCTTGATGTCTGTAGTTATAGTATTAAAAACATAAAAAAGTGTCAAGGGGAATTGCTTTCTGCACCAAGAGCTGAGAGTTGTGCAGGGAGGGAATATTGAATTATTGGCAGTTATGGGTTCTTGCAGGGTGTGTCATGCAAAAACTCTGTGAACTTCGTGGGCTCTGTGAGAGACAGAATATGTATTAAACCAGCCTGTCTTCTTTTCTAAAACTAGTCCTTTTATTTTGTTTAAAATATAATACTTTACTTTATATCTTTTTTGGGGTTATATTAAGGTTATTAAATAGGTCAAATTTAGGAGTTATATTATGAAACCCATTTCTGTATCAAATGATATTGTGCCCATTGCCAAATTCAAAACTGACATATCCAGTTGGTTCAATACCATCAAAAAAACAGGGCACCCTTTAATTATTACTCAAAACGGAAAACCTGCCGGAGTTTTATTGTCACCTGAAGATTATGACGAACTGGTATATAAGAAATCTTTTTGTGATTCAGTTGAGAGAGGAATTTCTGATGCTGAAAATGGTAGAATTTACAGTACAAAAGAAGTTCGTCAACAATTAAGTGTACGAAGAAACAAGAGATAATTTCTGATGAATATAAATTGGACTCGTGAAGCCCTTGACCGTTTGGAAGAAATTGAAACCTATATTTCAAAAGACAGCACAGATCGCGCTGTAAAATTTGTTGATGATCTTATTGAACATGCCAACATACTATCTGATACACCGTTTATGGGGAGAACGGTGCCCGAACTTGGCATTCAGGATATAAGAGTATTGATTTTCAAAAAATATCGTATTGTTTACAGAGTTAAAAAAAAATCCATTGAAATTCTGACTGTATTTGAAGGGCACAGGCTTATAAGAATTGATGAAATAGATATTTAACATTTTTCAATCGGTCTGCATGGGGCGCCATCCTTACAAAAATAGGGGCAGCGACTGTTATTTCATTCGTGGCAGGTAGAGAGGGTCCGGGAAGGGCAGGGGGTATGAGTCAGTGAAGAGAGAAGTTGAGAGGATGAGAGGTTAAGAAGTTTAGTCCATGAAAAAGGGAAGGGGAGAGAAGCAGGCTAAGTTGCGCACAGGATAAAACCTTTAATGGGACTCCCCGGTGAAACAAAAGCAAAACAGGTTTCACCCTGGTTAAATAAAACCAAAACCTGATTTAACAGGGCAGGCGGGGCAGGCGGATTTACGCTGATTTGCACGGATTGTATTTAAACTTGTTGGGTTTCGCTCCCGCTCAACGCCAACCTACGGGGCTGCAGCAGGATTGGCAATATAACCTACCTCTTGTATTACTCAATCGCTATTTCATCAATCTTTTTCATCAGGCGGTCTGTTTGGGTCAGTGCCACGATGATTTTCTGATAGTGCTGGATGTCTTCAAACCCGAGTTGTCTGCCCTTGCGGTCTTTGAGCCATTTTTGGGCAGGTTGATACCCGCCGATGTAGAAGTTCCATGCTGTTTCCGGCACACCGGCAAAATACTGCGAGTCGTTGATATGGACATTACCGTTTTTATAGGCAGGTTTTTCCACCCTGTTATCCCCGTCAACCGGGTATTTAGTGATATATTTTCCCACCACAGGACTTTCCAGTAGATGAATCTCTCGGAGTTGACCACCAAGATTTACCAGTTTCCGGAAAGTGGTTTTGTCTTTGGGGTAGGGGACACGGGGAAAATCAATTTTCAGAAATTCTTTATATTTCTCTCTGTATGTCGGGGAGTGCAGCACCGCATAGATGTAGTCGAGAATATCAATAGGGGCAAAGGCGCCTTTTTTATCCTCTTTTTCGTTTGTGAATGTCAGTCCGAGTGTTTCTGCCATCTGCGCCACAATCTCTTGGTTCAGATTTGGCTTCCGGTCCGGTTCCTGATTAAATATCTGTTTTTTATCAGAACTGTCGGGGTAGAGGTAGAGGGGAAACTTAAAAGAATTATCTGACACAAAATGTTCATCAGAAATATTTTTACCAATGAAAATGTAATCTCCATTTCTTGAGTTTTCTATACCAATATTATTTTGATTGAAAAAATTATTCATTATTTCACTACGTGTTCTGGACAGAAATTTATCATCAAAATATGTAAATCTATAATCGAAAGGTCTGTATTCATATTTACAAATCTTATTTTTATTGAAAACTAAATTATTGACTGGCTTGTATTCCCATGTTGTTTTTTCACTTAGTCCATATTGATTTCTTATTTCATCAAAATTCAGTTTATTAGTTATAATATTATAAACTCTTATTGCAAGTTTTTCTTTTTCAAAGTCAGTTGCTATATGGTCTATTTTAGTTTTTATACCTGCCGAATATTTTTTAAATATTTCATTTAATTTTAAACTATTGTCATATTGAACTTGTAAATCAAAATTTTTAGGAACAAAGAAATTATAAGGAGCTGAATAATTCAATTTATTCCAATTTACAGATTCAAAATTATTTTCGTTCAGATAGTCATATTTTATTTCTCTTTTACCTTGAATATCTGAATGAAATATTTTACCTAATTCATTTTTCTTTTTCTTACCTGTTTTTACAAAAATGTTTATTGAAACACCTTGCATAATATCAAAAACATTATTGTCAGGGCTTCCGTCTGGACATACTTCCTGCTTCCTTGCATTTCCATGTAAATCTAAAATGTAAATTTTATCGAAACTCTCTAACAAATTTTTCCGCATTTGGCGGTGCGTAACACCATCAATAAAACTATTATTAGAAATATAGGCTAATACGCCACTTCCGTTCTTATCAATAAAATGTTGCCCGTAGCGGATGAACTTGATGTAATCGTCATCCAAATTTATTTTTCTTTCGTTCAGGTCTTTCTTATAATCTGCAATTAGGTTTTCAATCCATTTACCCTTGTTTGTTGTGCTAATTGAGTATGGCGGGTTTCCGAGAACAACCATGACAGGGCAGTCGCGTTTGATGTGGTTTGCCTCGTTTGCCTCCGCGCTTAGCCAACTGGCAAACAGTGTGCCGGTATCGGGGTGGCTTTCCTCCAGACTGTTGGTCAGGTAAATACGAAAGCGCTGACTTTTTGTGGGTTTGAATCCTGTTTCTGTCAGCAGCAGGTCTAATTTCAGGTGAGCCATTGCATAAGATGCCATTAAAATCTCAAAACCATTTAATCGGGGTAGAAGGTGGTTTTCCACATAGTTGCTCCAAATGCCCTGCTGCCCCTTAAATGTACTGTAGATATGTTTGACCACCTGTTCAATAAACTTGCCGGTTCCGGCAGCAGGGTCAAGCAACTGAACCTTGTGCACATCCTGAACCACCTTTTTTCCTTGAACATTGACTTTAACCTTTGTTTTGCTGGTATCCGCCAAGCCTTGTGATAAACCAAATTCTTTGATAAGGATATAATCTATCGCTCTCACAATGAAACCCACCACCGGATCGGGTGTGTACCAGACCCCCCGGGTTTTGCGAACTTTGGGATCATACACACTCAAAAAAGTTTCATAAAAATGGATCATGGGGTCATTCTGCTGGGTTACCTTTCCGAAATTGTTCAGAAGAGAGGCAATATCGGTTGCTCTGAAAATATCGGCAAGCGCATCCACAATCCATTTAATGCGGTCATCAAGATCATATCCTGCAATGTATTGAAACAGTTTTCGCAGAAAAGGGTTTGTGGCGGGGATAAGTTGTGCTGCTTCCTGTCTGCTGAAATCATCAAGGCTGGGATCGTGAAGACGGGCGGCAAACATGCCGTAGCAGATGGTCTGGGCGTATATATCGGCAAACCCTTTCGGGGTGATATCATGAATCAGTATTTCCTGAAACACCTTTAATTGCTGTCTGAGCGAAAGGTCGGCGGATTCATGGGCTGAATTTGCCGATTCCTGCTCATCGGCAATCAGGGCATTTTCAATAATATTGGCAAGCATTTTTGCTTTCCCTGCCATCATTTCGGCGAGTTTTTTCGGGCTTTTAATGGTCTGCCCTTTGTAGTCGCAGAAAGATGTGATCAGGTCGGTAAAAGCCGGGAAGTTATCCGGAAGGGGAACAATTTTGCTGTTTCTGATTTCTGCTATGCACACTTTGGAGGCAAACTCTCCGTCACGGTAGAGATGAAAGTCCATGTAATCGGTAAAGATGAGATTATTCAGTGAGGTTTTATACCGGTCAAACTGCTCTTTATGGGCTTTGCCGGACAGGTCGGTTCCGATGTCTTTTGCCTCTATAAAACCGATGGGAATATTCTTTTGGGTGATAATATAATCCGGCGCGCCGCATGCCTGTCTCTTAGGCTCGTTTGTTGCTCGTACCTGAGGGGCAATCGTCTCAATGAGCTGCTGCAAATCTCCCCTGAAACTATGCTCTGTGGCATTGCCAAGTTTAAAGCGTTTAGAGATAATGCCAATATATTGTTCTAAACTCATAACACCTCTCTGTCAGCCAGTGATCAATCTGTGTTCTTATAAACCGTTCAATAATGATGGATTTTTATTGGTTTGACAACCATGTTAAAACAAATAGAATATCAGCAAATTCTATATATCCGCATTTGGATCATGTGCCTTTACGTAGGCAAGCAGTTCTTTAGCGTTTTCCGAATAAACCTGAATCTTATCATAGTTCAGATTGACGTTGTTGATATACTGTAAAATCAGAGTATCTCCGATTATGGTCAGGGGCAGAATACCTGCAAAAAAGAAACCGAGTTTTTCAATCTCCTCTGTTATAAACCAGGTTACGGAATCCTCAAGGGGAATACTCAGGTTAATAACAGCTATCTGTTTACAGCATAGATCTTTAAGAATCCCTCTGATCTCACGGACAATATTTGATCCGTAATTTTTAATCAGTATTTCAGCGCGACTTTCAAGGTTGTAAACAGTTGTCTCTATCTGTGACTCCTGTGTGTTAAAAACGGGGTATGTTGTCTCGGGATTTGTATAGATATGGTGGGCAACCATGTTTTCATAAATTTGCGAAATCATTTTACGGTGATGAAGGGGCGCATATATCTGTAAGGGTTCTGCTTTTTTTACGTAGTAATAACCCTGAACAGAGCTTATCCTTTTTTTGTTTGTATCATGAATGCTGTTAGTTCCGGCTCTGGCAGGACTCTTTGCAAGATATATAGCACAATCCGTATAACCAAGTTTAATAACCTCGCTCTGGAAGTAAACATGATTTGCAGCAGAATAAGTGTAAACACCTAAAAGTTCATTTTTTTTTGGTGTTGAAAGCAGAAACTGTCCCATTTGTTCAAGACATTCCTGATTTCTGTAATCAGGATTGACGAAAGCAAAATTAAATTCAGCAATTTTTTCATCATAAGCGGGATAAACAAGCGCAGCATGCCCCATTAAAACATTATCATCGGCAACAGCCACTGCTGATATCATTTCATCAGTAGCATTAAGTTCAATAATTCTCTCAGGGTAATAAATAAGATCATCAAACAATGAGTAGCCATAAGCCTTATAAGCACATCTGGAAACCTCTATAGCTTCATCGGAAAGCATTCTTCGGACAGTATAGGGAATCTTAACAGAAGGTTGGATCAGTTCCGGGTTATCATGTGTTCCCGTCTCCTGATCATCCGTGGTTAGATACGACCGGATGTTTTTCTGAGGAAAATACTTTATAAGGTATGTCTCTTTACCTTCTGTTCCAAGATTAAAAAAAGCCACCTGATCCATGGATTCACGCATTAAAAAGAGACCCATCCCTGATGTGTTTAGATGTTCGATATCATCTGATGGTTTGAATTCCGGCACCTTATCAGGATCAAATGGTATTCCCTTTTCTCTAATAATAATACGCATTCCAAGCCGCACCCTTTCGCAAATTATATCAAATGTTTGCGGATCTTCCTCATTTTGAAATGCGTGTTCAATAACATTTGTTACCCCCTCCTCAAAAGCAAGTTCTATCCTGGAAAGATCATCTCCGCTAAACCCGAAAACAAGCGCAGACTCACGGACAAATGATTGCATAATTCCCAGACACGATAAATCACATAATACATTAAGCTTAAAAAGATATTTTTTTATTGACATATAGGAAAACCTGATAAGATATTAGCAGATAAAGTATATTTGACAATAAAGCTTATGTCAAGAATGATGTATCCGTAAAAAAGTCAAAATACAACCATATTGTCATTTCGAACCCTGCGACAGCAGGGTGAGAAATGTCAGATTTGGCTATTACGACACAGTCTCTCAAGGGAGAGGGAGTTTTGTGGACTTTTTACAGGTTTGTCAAGAATAAGGATATGCAATTTATCATAAAACAAGATAAAATAAAGGTCTGTAAAAAATAAGGTGCTTATCGGTAAAAATATAAGCAAAATCAGAATAATAAAGAGTCAAAAACGCTCACTGTTTTATTGCACTTATCAGCTAACCCATCGCCAAATGCTCTGGTTAGCTGATAACATCCAATAAACACGTTTCACTAAAGGAGATTTGAAATTGGGAAAACATTCACATAAGTTTGTTGATACTTATAAAGGATTTATCGGGTTTGGTCTTGACCGTAAAACCGATGAAAAGACTGTAAAATACTGTCTGCAGAAATTTTCGGATGATCGGTTTTTTGATACACTTGCCCAACGGCTGTCAAGCTGCGAACTTGAAGATATTTTTAACTTTATTACAGATATGTTAAAAAAACATCTGACGGAAGAAGAATACCACAATCTCTATATGAAAGAACCTGAAACCGATTAGAAGTCAAAAAGAGTGTCAATATCACTATCTGCAACCAGAAAAGTCTTATTGTGAGGGGGAAGAGGTTCTTTATAATAAAATTCAGGCAGACGATCGTCTTTGGCTGTAAACCCTGCAGCAAGGTTAAACTCTCTTTCTGTTCTCAAAATCTTTTTTCCCATCTCAATAAAATCCTCCTGCCCAAACTTTCTGCCAAGTCTGGCGCTTAACAACTCCATGAAACCTTCTGCTCCTTCGGGGTCAGCGCTGAGCGGAAAACCTGTGAACTGGCAGAGTCCTGTAGCATCATTTGCAGCGGTTGAAATCTGAGTATTCCTTGAAATCTCAACCTGCTCATCAGCAACAAGGGCGTTGCCTCTGCCTCCCATTGCCTCAAGATTCTCTGCAACAGTCCAGCCTGCGGTGTGGTCTGCTCCCATAGGAGATGTTGAATATGTAACCCCGATACCCTGAATAGCTCGAGGGTCATAAGCTGCAACAGACTGCCTTTTAACAACCGGAACCCTGCTGATACCATAATGTTCTCCAACAGCAGCAGGCCCGTTTCCGATAAGCCTTCCGATTTCGCTTCCCTTTCGAATTTCCTCTACAAGTGAAAGCGCCCCTTCTGCATCTCCAAACTCTTTTACCTTTGCCTCCATTGCAACAGCCAAAGCACAGCCTGTGTTCATGGTGTCAAGACCTGTATCGTCACACATATAATCAAACTTTGCAATAGCATCAAGATCTGATATACCGCACATCCCGCCAAGCGCCCAGATAGTCTCATATTCAAGTGATGATGTTAAATACTGCTTATTCTCATCGACATAAATATTGGAGCATTTGATAATACAGTTTGTGCACCCTGAATGTCCTGTCTGTCCGCCGCGGCTGTGAATCAGTTCAGCCATCTTTTCGCCGCTTATCATCTCCCATTTATCAAATGTTCCGGAACGTGCGTTCATGGTTGGAAAAGCACCGACAGCATTTATAGGGGCAACAAGCATTGCGGTTCCAAACGCAGGCATCGCCTGGCTTGTAACAGGGTGTCTGAGTATTGCCGCCGAGGCTTTCCTTTGACCTGATTTAAAAAGTTCAGGATCTGCAATATCAGGTGTTTCCCCTCCTGCATCATCCACTGCTATTGCTTTTATGCCTTTTGAACCCATGACAGAACCAAGCCCCCCTCGACCTGCAGCACGGCATGGTCTGCCGGATGTGTCTGTTACCTGAATGGATGCTGAAGTCATAAGATGCTCACCTGCAGGACCTATGCATAGAATTGCAGGCTTTTTATCATAATTCTTATTAATTTCACTGGCAAGCTGGTATGTGCCGAGACCTTTTAAATTATCAGAAGGTATAAGTTTTGCGGAATCTTTTTTAAGTTCAAGAATATAGAGATGCCCATTTTCCGGCTTTCCTTCAATTACTACTGTTGAAAGCCCGATCCTGGCAATTTTTGCTGAACTGCCCCCGCCTGCATTGCTCTCCTTTATAGTACCTGTTAGCGGGCTTTTTGCTCCGATAGAGATTCTTCCGGAATTCGGACATGATGTACCTGAAAGAATACCGGGGGCAAGAACAAGCTTGTTTTCACTTCCAAGAGGATCACATAAAGGGGGAACCTCTCTTGCAACTAAATGTGATGTAATACCTCTTCCGCCAAGACCTGACAGGTCATCAGACATTGACTCATAAGAACATTGAAGTGTTGCCATATTAACTCTAAGTAATTTGCCCATAGTATTGACCTCATAAAATTAGGTTAATCTTCTACTTTATTGTTACTATAATTTTCTGTTTGCCGCAAGTCGCTAAAATGATTTACAGATTATGCTCAGTTAAGGATACAGTTATTGATCCTGTAAAAAGTTGGTTTTTTCTTAAAATGCTAAAAGAGGCTGCGGGGGGGAGGGTGATAGTTGTAACGTACTGTAATTGTTTTCTAATCACACTCACTCCAACCCGTTTTAGCTGTTAAGCTGTTGGCTATTGAGCAAAACCTTTTTTGTTTTTCCTCTTATCAGCCATCAGCTTATTAGCTTATCAGCTCTTTTCAGGGAGAGGGAGTTTTGTGGACTTTTTACGGAACCATCAATATTAATAAATGAAAGCTCTTTTTATTGTTTGCAATATATTGATAAACATATATAATTATAAGAAGAAACTGACAGTTTTTCTGGATTATAAGCTTTTAACCAAATCCTTAAATAACTGCAATCATTCTGCATGTATGAAAATCAACTTATACAATTAAACCGTATATCAGCAACTGAAGGTTAAAAACACTTCGTGTTTTATTTGCACTTTTCAGGGAAAACATAGCTTTTTTTATGGTTTTCCTGAAAACAATAAAAGAGAAATATCAAGTTAATGCCAGAAGCAACTCTAAAGAAAACTGATACCGCAAACAGAACCGGTTTCAATCGAAAAAAGACAAGATCATCCTCTGCGTTCATACCACAGGCTACCGCTGCACTTAAAAATATCTTTACCGAAATAGGCGAACCGGAGCAGACCTCTTTCATTCCGGATGCTTTTCAGATTGAAGCTGTTGAGAAGATTAAAATAAGTGATGTTCTGGTAAGCGCTCCCACAGGCAGCGGAAAGACATGGATAGCCGAAAAAACCATTGAACTTATGCTTAAACAGGGCAGAAGCTCATGGTATGCCTCACCCCTTAAAGCTCTTTCCAACTCAAAATACAACGAGTTCTGCACTCTTTTCGGCAAGGAAAATGTGGGGATACTTACAGGCGAAAGGAAAGAGAACACCGATGCACCGGTTGTGGTTGGAACAACCGAGATACTTCGAAACCAGCTCTACGACTCCATGCATCTTGGAACTGATTTCAGGGCCGATCTTGTTGTTCTTGACGAGGCTCATTATCTGGGTGATTTTGACAGAGGGGTTGTATGGGAGGAGGTAATGATTTACCTTCCCAAAAGGGTGCGGCTTTTGATGCTTTCAGCCACGATCCAGAATGCTGATGATATAGCTGACTGGCTTACAATTGTCCGTAATCACGAGTGTCTTGTTGTAAAATCAGATATCAGACCTGTTCCGATTCATCCCATCTATCTTCTCCCTGACGGAAGGCTTGTACCCCTGCTTCATAAAGATAGTCTTTCAAAGGAGATCATAAGCCTTTTTAAGAATATTGATCTAAGTGAAAAAAACAGGTCATTCAGAAAAAGAGATACCTCTGAGACACCCTATGATGATGCATTGAATGTGTTGAGTAAATACAACCTTCTGCCCGCGGTGTTTTTTCTTCGTTCAAGAGATGAATGCAACAATGCCCTCTACTCATGCAGAAAACACAGTCTCTCCCGGTCAAAGCAGGGACTTTTAAACATAAAACTCGAAGAACTCCTTGATGAATACCCGTTTCTGAGGAACAACTCTCAGCTTGATTATATAATTAAAAACGGGATTGCAGCACACCACGGAGGGCAGATTATCCACTGGAAAATTATTGTTGAAAAACTGATGAACTCAGGTTGCCTTGATGCTATATTTTCGACTTCCACTGTGGCTGCAGGAGTAAATTTTCCGGCACGCACTGTTGTGCTTGTTCAGAGCGACAGGTATAACGGCAAAAAATTTGTTGAACTCTCTTCCACAGAGCTTCATCAGGCAATAGGAAGAGCAGGAAGAAGGGGTAAAGACAGGGTCGGTTTTACATTAATTACCCATGGACCGTTTCAGAACCCGTTTCTTATAAAGAAACTGATTGCAAGCCCTCCTGATCCCATAAACAGTCAGATAAAAATAAATTTTTCGATGACTCTTAACTTATTATTGAGTCATAACCCCGATGAGGTAAAAGAACTGCTTGCTCAATCATTTGCCACACACCAGAAAACAGAAACAGTGAAACATTTTAAACAGGAACACGGACTGCTTATTGATGAATTAAACAGCACAATAAAAGGCGGACTATGTGATGATATACTTGATATATCAGAGAAGATCAAGCAGTGGAAGGAGACAAGAAAAAGGCTTTCAAGACTGCTGAAGAAGAAGAAGAAACTTCTCAAGAAATACCCTGATTATAACTCTGCTGATATGGAAGGCAGAATTTATTCTCTTGAAAGAAAGATTCAAAGACTGGCCTGTGAAAACTGCAAGGTGTTTTCAATCTGCCATGAAGGCACTGACGCTATGTTTTTCAGCAAACTTTTCAGAGCCGAAGATCTTCACAACCGTATTATTTCAGTTGAAAATCTGCTCTGGGAAGAATTTGAGAATCATCTTGATTTCCTTGTTTTAAACGGATTTGCAGATGTTAAGGGCAGTTTAACCTCTGATGGTTTATGGGCATCAAAGCTGAGGCTTGAACACCCTCTTATTATTGCAGAACTCATCAGAAAAGGGGTTCTTAACAGATTAAGTCCCGAGCTTCTTTCAGGAATTGTTGCAATATTTGTAAATGACAAGTTCAGAGACCTTGATATTAATGCTGGCATGAAATGGAACAAAAGGCCCCTTGTATCTGCATACTACAGAATGAAAGACACTGTGAATGATATAATGAAGCTTATGCACAAGAACGGTTTTAATACCCCTCAGATTCAGTTCTGGCCCGCTGCTGCTCTCTACACCTGGTGTTCGGGTGAAACATGGGAAAATGTTATACAGCTAACATCTGTTGATGAAGGTGACCTTGCTATGCTTGTATTCCGCACTGCTGATAATTTAAGACAGCTTACCGCACTTAAGGATACCCACCCCGAGCTTGCCTCGATCGCAGACAGTTGTTTAAAGAGAATTCTGAGAGAGCCTGTAATAATACCAACTTAACTGCAAGCATACTCTTAAGCTTAAGCTGATGATTAATCTGTAAAGCTACAATCAGGCAACAGTTTTCAGCATAACCTCAAAACCACCGGTTGAGACACACCCGCCAATCTTAAAAATGTTGATAGCAGTTTGTAAAACAGAAAACGCTTATTTCTGACTTTTTGCAGGAGCATGATATTCTGCCCTTTAATCATATCAGATTTCAGGCAGATTAAAGGCAATAACAGGAAAAAAATTTAGATAAAAAACATTTAATATGTTAATATAACAAGATTATTAATTTCATGTTCAAATACCTTTAACTGACAGCTTTTCCATAAAACTGACTATCTTGCTAACATAAGTTATATGAGATTATTATGTTTGAAAATAAGGATATGTTTCCGGGTTTTAAAGAATTCTGCCAAATGGCAAAGAAGGGCAACCTTGTTCCTGTTTATAAACAGATTATTGCTGACACAGAGACCCCTGTTTCTGCTTTTATGAAACTCCAGAACAAGGATTACTGTTTTCTGCTCGAAAGCCTTGAGGGTGGAGAGAAATGGGCAAGGTACAGTTTTCTGGGGTTTAACCCTTCCCTGATATTCAAATCAAAAGGAAACAGGGTAGCGGTCATTGAAGGGAAGAAGAAACGTGAGTTTTATTGTGATGATCCCTTAAATAATCTCAAGAAGATTATGAAGCAGTATCAACCTGTACAGGTTAAAGGACTTCCCCGTTTTACAGGAGGCGCCATTGGATTTATCGGATATGATATGGTCAGTTTTTTTGAACCTGTGCCCTCAAACAATACAGATGATCTTGACTGGTATGACTGCTGTTTCATGATAACCGATACAATGCTTGTTTTTGACAATCTCAAACACAACCTCACAGTGGTTTGCAATGTTGCTGTCAATGGCTTTGAAAACAGTCTCCACACCCTTTATAAAAATGCAGAAAAAAAAATAGATAATATTATCCGAACCCTTTCTAAACCCTTGAAAACTGTAAAAAACCAGAGCAAAAATGAGAGTTCTGCGTCAATGAAATCAAATTTCAAAAAAAATGAATTTAAGAATATCGTAGAAAAGGCTAAAAACTATATCTGTTCAGGGGACATAATACAGGTTGTCCTGTCCCAGAGATTTGAAACAGAACTTAATAAAGATCCTTTTGACCTTTATCGTTCTCTTCGCCTTGTCAACCCCTCTCCATATATGTACTTTTTGAAAATGCAGGACTGTTTTATAGTAGGTTCATCGCCGGAGGTTCTTGTACGTCTTGAACAGGATGAGATAATACTCAGACCCATTGCAGGCACCAGACCAAGAGGCAGTACGGAAGCTCAGGACACAGCCCTTGAGGCTGAACTGAAAAAAGATCCCAAAGAGATTGCTGAGCATATTATGCTTGTTGACCTTGGAAGAAATGATATAGGCAGGGTTTCAGATTTCGGAACTGTTCATGTAAAGGATTTGATGGTAATTGAACGGTATTCACATGTGATGCATCTTGTATCAAGTGTGCATGGGAGACTAAAAAAAGGGCTTGATGGGTTTGATGTCTTAAGAGCATCATTTCCTGCCGGAACTGTAACAGGGGCACCTAAAATAAGGGCGATGGAAATCATAGACGAGCTTGAAAAACAGACAAGAGGACCTTATGCAGGAGCGGTGGGATATTTCGGTTTTTCAGGGAATATGGATTTCTGTATAACAATCAGAACCATGCTCATTAAGGACGGGAAAATCTATATTCAGGCAGGGGCAGGGATTGTAGCTGATTCAAGTCCTGAAAATGAGTTCAAAGAGACTGTAAACAAGGCAAAGGGCATGTTTAAAGCAATACATATTGCAGAAGAGGGGTATCTGAAATGCTGCTGATGATAGATAACTACGACTCCTTTACCTATAATCTTGTTCAATATTTTGGAGAACTTGGAGAAAAAATTGAAGTCTTCAGAAATGACAAAATTTCAATTAAAGAGATCAGGGAGTTAAAACCCGATAAAATAGTTATTTCTCCTGGACCTGGAAGACCGGATGAAGCAGGAATATCAAAAGAGGTGATTAGCACCTTTAAGGGGCAGATACCAATTCTTGGAGTTTGCCTCGGGCATCAGTGTATTGGGGAAGTTTTTGGCGCCAAAGTTCTAAGAGCGGAAAGGATAATGCATGGCAAAACCTCAGAGGTTTTCCATGACCGTAAACGCATATTTGCAGAACTTCCCATGCCATTTACCGCCACAAGATATCACTCCCTTCTTCTTCAAAGAGAGACTATTCCGGAATGTCTTAAAATCTCAGCCTGGACAGAGCATGATGATGAGATTATGGGGGTTTATCATAAAAATTATCTTATTGAAGGAATTCAGTTTCATCCTGAATCAATACTTACATCATCGGGTATGCAGCTTTTGAATAATTTTTTAAAACTTGCAGGAAAGATAAAGGGATAAAAGGGGTTTGGTTTTTTTACTAAAGGACTCTCTTAAACTTTACTTAAGGATTACAGCCTGCTTTTTTTTAATGAGGGTTAATAAAAACAGTGATTGAAAATGCTTTAAAAAAGGTTGTTGACGGCAACAGTCTTTCTAAAGATGAGATGGCTCTTGTCATGGACTCTATAATGGACGGCAATGCGAAAGAGAGTCAAGTTGCAGCTCTTCTAACAGCCTTGAAGCTTAAGGGCGAATCTGTTGATGAGATTGCAGGCGCTGCCATGACGATGAAAAAAAGAGCCATTCCTGTGTCTGTTTCTTCTGATTTGGATCTTATTGATATTGTGGGAACAGGCGGGGATATGTCAAGTACTTTCAACATATCAACCGCAGCAGCCTTTGTCCTGAGCGGTGCGGGTTTGAATGTTGCAAAACACGGAAACAGGGCTGTTTCAAGCAGAAGCGGAAGCGCGGATGTGCTGGAATCCTTAGGGATTAATATAGATCTCCCGGCAACTTCCGTTGTCAGATGCATTGAAGAGACAGGAATTGGATTTCTTTTTGCACGCACACTTCACCCTGCCATGAAAAATGTTGCGCAGGTCAGAAATGATCTGGGCTTTAGAACAATATTTAATATTCTAGGCCCTCTTACCAACCCTTCCGGGGCAAAATATATTGTTGCCGGGGTTTTCGACAAAAAACTTCTCAATGTTTATTGCAACGTCTTAAAAACTATGGGATGCATAAGGGCTTTTGTTGTTCACGGACTGGACGGACTTGATGAGATATCCCTATGTTCTGAGACATTGGTGTCTGAGCTTAAAAACGGCCAGATAATTAAATACGCAATAAATCCTGAAGAGTTTGGATTCAAATTTGTTGAAAGAAAAGAGATTGAAGGCGGAGATGCCGATAAAAATGCTGAAATAATTTTGAATATCCTGAAAGGTGAAAAAAGTCCTAACCGGGATATCGTATGTATTAACTCGGCAGCCGGTCTGATTGTATCAGGCAGTGCTTCAAATTTTAATGATGCGGCTCAACTTGCAGAAGCTTCTATTGATTCTGGAAAAGCCCTTCAAAAACTGAACAGTTTAATCGAAATTTCACAAAAGCTGAAAACAGTAAAATGATACTTGATAAAATTATTGAGAAGAAAAAGCAGAGTCTTGAACTTATTAAAAGAGTAAGCAATATTGATATATTAGCTGATAAAATTGATAAACTGCCTAAAGCTTTGGATTTTCTCTCCGAAAGCTCAGGCATAAAGGTAATAGCAGAGATAAAAAAAGCATCGCCCTCTAAGGGGATTATAAGACAGGAATTTGATCCTGTAAGTATTGCGCTCTCATATCAGAGCAACGGGGCATCAGCAATTTCTGTTTTAACTGAAACAGATTTTTTTCTTGGCAGTTCTGACTATTTGAAGACTGTAAAGAACAATGTCAGCATTCCGGTTCTTAGAAAGGATTTTATTTTTGATATTTACCAGATTTATGAGACAAGAGCAATTGGAGCTGATGCTGTGCTTTTAATTGTAGCATGTCTTGATCTAAAGTTGCTGAAAGAGCTTTATGCAAAAGCGGTTGATCTCGGACTTTGCTGCCTTGTTGAAGTTCATACATTCGAAGAACTTCAGACAGCGCTTAAAATAAATCCTGAAATAATTGGAATAAACAATCGTAATCTTAATACATTTACAACAAATATAGATACCACATTAGGTCTTATAAAGCATATACCTGAAGGGATTAAAGTGGTTAGTGAGAGTGGTATTTCAAAAAAAGAGGATATAATAAAACTGCAGAATGCCGGGGTTGATGCTTTCCTGATAGGGGAAACTCTTATGAAAGAGAACGACCCCGGTGATATACTGTCAAAACTTATAGGATGAAAAAGAATGCATAACATACTTCCTGATAAAAACGGTCATTTTGGTATTTATGGCGGCAAATTTGTTTCAGAAACTCTTATGCATGCACTATCAGAGCTTGAGGAAGCATACAGTAAATACAGCCATGACAAAAAGTTTTTAAAAGAACTTGATTATTATTTTAAAGACTACGTAGGAAGACCATCACCCCTTTATTTTGCAGAAAGACTCTCAAAAAAACTTGGTATAAAAATATATCTTAAAAGAGAGGATCTTAATCATACCGGTGCTCACAAAATTAACAACACAGTAGGGCAGATACTTCTTGCAAAAAAAATGGGTAAAAACCGGATTATTGCAGAAACCGGCGCTGGGCAGCACGGCGTTGCAACTGCCACTGTGGCTGCTCTTTTTGGTCTTGATTGCGAGGTCTTTATGGGCTCAAAAGATGTGGAAAGACAAGCTGCAAATGTTTTAAGGATGAAGATACTCGGCGCCAAGGTTACCCCTGTTGATTCAGGAACCCGCACACTCAAGGATGCAATGAATGAGGCTATAAGAAACTGGATAACATATGTTGACACCACATTTTATGTAATAGGCTCTGTTGCAGGTCCTCATCCATACCCCATGATGGTTCGGGATTTTCAAAAAGTAATCGGAATAGAAACCAGACGGCAGATACTTGAAAAAGAGAACAGACTTGCAGATATTGTTGTAGCATGCGTGGGTGGGGGAAGCAATGCAATCGGGATATTTCATTCTTTTATAAATGACAAGCAGGTAAAACTGGTGGGTGTAGAAGCTGCAGGCACAGGTATTGATGCCGGCCTGCACTCAGCCTCGCTTGCAGCAGGCACTCCGGGTGTGCTTCACGGAGCAATGAGTTATGTTCTGCAGAACATAAACGGCCAGATACTTGATGCCCACTCAATAGCTCCGGGGCTTGACTACCCTGGTGTCGGACCTGAACATAGCTATTTAAAAGATACGGCACGGGTAGAGTACTCAACAGCAACAGATGATGAGGCGCTAAACGCTTTTAATATGCTTTCCAGAACTGAGGGGATTATCCCTGCTCTTGAAAGCTCGCATGCTGTGGCCTATATCATAAAGAATGCCCGGAACATGAGCAAGCACACCGTTGCAGTTATAAACCTCTCCGGAAGAGGGGATAAGGATATTTCAATAGTAAACAAGTCATCGGAAATGTGAGTATGTTTTTCGTAAACATATACGGTAAAAGATACTGTTGAGTTTAAGTTTTTTAATTGGAGCAATTTGTGAAGAACAGGATAACAGAAAAATTTGATGAACTGAAACAACGCGGTGAAAAAGCCTTAATAACATATATTACAGCAGGCGATCCTGAGATTGAGACCACCTATAACATCCTTCAATGTATTGCGGATAACGGTGCTGATATTCTTGAAATAGGAACGCCTTTTTCCGATCCCATAGCAGACGGTCCCACCATTCAAAGGGCATTTCAAAGGGCTTTGAAAAACGGGATATCACTGCATGATATTTTCAGCATTATTGAAAGGTTCAGAGCAAAATACAGCCAGCCCGTTGTTCTGTTTGGATATTATAATCCATTCCTCAGATATGGTTATGATAATTTGTGCAGGGATGCAAAAAGGGCAGGGGTTGATGGTTTTCTGGTAGTTGACATGCCACCTGAAGAGTCTGCAGATTTCAAGAAACATGCTTATGCAGCAGGTCTTGAAACAATATGTCTGCTTGCCCCTACAAGCACTGATAAGAGAATACAGACGGTCTCCGAAACTGCAAGCGGTTTTTTATACTATGTTGCAGTAACAGGTGTTACAGGTGCAAGAACAAGTCTTGACACAATGTTGGGTAAAAACATTGAAAAAATTAAAAAGCACACAAAACTGCCTGTATGTGCAGGGTTTGGAATCTCCAGTCCGGAACAGGTGCGTTCAATTTGCCATTATGCAGATGGGGTCATTGTCGGAAGCGCGATAATAAATATCATTGAAAATAATCAGAACAATGCTGATATACTTGATAAGGTTGGACGGTTTGTCTGTTCTTTGAAGGATGCAACTAAACAGGCAACCTAAAAATGTTTGCCGCTGCGCAATAACAAAGAGATTTAATCCATATAAAAACCATAACCCGGACAAGCCGGAACCAAAAAGATGTCCGGGGCAGTTGGTAGCAAAAGCAAAAAACAAAAAGTTGGATTCAAAAAAAATGCCTAAACCCATTGACAATAAAGGCTATTTCTCTACATTAAAATATATTTTGCCAGTTAATACAAAAAAACTAATTCTAAGTCACTAATACCTGTAAGTTACAATGAACTACGCTCAGTCAATTGATTATCTTTTCTCCCTTAAAAGATTCGGGATAAGACCCGGGCTTGAAAATATAACAGCACTGCTTAAAGAGCTTGGCAATCCGCATGAAAAACTCAAATGTATTCACGTTGCAGGAACTAATGGAAAAGGATCAACATCTGCTTTTCTTTTTTCAATACTTAATAACAGCGGTCATAATACCGGCCTCTATACATCACCTCATTTAATCGATTTTACAGAAAGAATAGCACTCAGAGACAGGTACATTACAAGAAAAGAAACAGTATCATATGTTAATAAAATAATGAGAATTTGCACGCTAAACGGTTTTAATAAAATTACTTTTTTTGAATTTACAACAGCGATGGCGTTTCTTTTTTTTGCAGACAGACAGGCTGACCCTGTTATAATAGAAACCGGATTAGGCGGAACCTATGATGCCACCAATGTGATAAAACCAATACTCAGCATTATTACATCAATAGGTATAGAACATAAAAAGATACTGGGCGGTTCACTTGTTAAAATTGCAGAACAGAAAGCAGGTATTATTAAAAAAGGTATTCCGGTTGTATGCGGAGCTAAACAAAACAGGGTAATTGAAAAAATTCGATCAATTTCAGAGATATCAGAATCTGCCTTTTATCAGCTTGGCAGAGATTTCAGTGTTAGAAAACTCTCCGCGGGCGTTTTTGCCTATAAAGGATTTGACGGTAAAACATTGAGGCTTATTTCAGGGCTTAAAGGTGACCATCAGTTCCGAAATGCAGCCGTTGCTGCAGCTGGAGCCAATCTTCTTCATCAGCAGGGCTATGCAATTGACGAGAAGCACATTATTAAGGGGACATCTGATACATTATGGCATGGACGGCTTGAAACACTCAGTACAGACCCCTTAATAGTGGTTGACGGAGCTCACAACCCGGATGGCTGGAAAGCCTTGAAAAAAGCCTTAAATGATTACTTCAGTTATAACAGAATCATTTTTGTTATTGGTATCTTAAAGGATAAGGACATAAAGAGATTGTATTCAATTCTCGTAAAAGATGCTTTTTCTGCCGTATTTTGCAAACCTGATATCGACAGGGCGGCGGATAAACTTTTTATTCAAAAGCATGTTGTTTTTTCAAGTAAAAAACGTATATACTGGGAAGATAATTCTTTTAAAGCTATCGAAAAAGCCAAAAAAATCGCCGGCATTGATGACATGATATGTGTTACAGGCTCTATCTTTATTGCCGGAGAGATAAAACAGTATCTTAACGGTCAGATCAATGCCGAAAACATGAGAGTCGCGATGTAGATATTTTATCGCCTGTGTGTCCTGATTAAGTGTTTACAGCAATAAATCAACAGCAGCACCATATAATTTTTCTTTACCAATATTTTATGAAATATTTTAGCTTTATAATATTAATATTTTTCTCAATAACTGCCGGACATATATCTGTTTTTGCCTCCGGTTTTCCGCTTTCCATGAAAGGCCAGGGGAAACTGCCGGTTGACATAGTTGCATCTGAAATTGAGTATGACAGGAAGAATAACTACATGAAAGCCTCCGGTGATGTTGAAATTACCCAGGGCAGCAGAATTTTAAAGGCTGATCATGTCCGTTTGAATATACTTACAAATGATGCTGAGGCAACCGGCAACGTAATGCTCAAGGATGGAGAGGATGTTCTATACTGCGATGCTTTCTCATTAAATTTTGAGACCCAACTTGGAACTGTTAGTGATGCAAGGCTGTTTATTATGGAGAATAATTTTCATATAAATGGCGAGGATGTTGAAAGAACAGGTTTGAATCAGTTCAGGATAAGGCAGGGATCTCTTACAACTTGCGATGATAAGATAAATCCTCCCTGGAGGATTGATGCGGAAAATATTAAAATTACAATAAACGGGTATGCAAAACTTTCAAACAGCAGATTCAGGGTCAAAGGAGTTCCGGTACTATATGTTCCCTATATGATACTGCCGGTTAAAACCCAAAGGCAGTCAGGTCTGCTAATCCCTGAAGCAGGATACTCGAGCAGCAGAGGTGTAAAGTTTAACAACTCCTTTTTCTGGGCGATATCAGACAGTCAAGATGCAACAGTATGGCTTGATTACTATGAAAGAAAAGGGTTTGCTGAAGGCCTTGAATACCGTTACAGGCGGAATGAACAATCATGGGGAAAGTTCTACGGTTATTTTACAAAAGAAAGAAGCAGATATTTCAGACATGAATACCGTGATTTGCGTGACAGGGGGCAGGAAAGAGGCTTTCTGAATTTTGAAGGTGAAGAGTATTTTACAGATGACTTTTATATCAAAGCACAGGGCTCTTATGTTACAGACCGGGAATTCTACGGTGATTACAGCAGCCAGGTAAGAAGGACAAGGAGTCAATGGAAAAAAACAAGCATCAGATCCCTTGAAAAAGATGAATCAAACCTTTTTATGAACAAAAACTGGGATTTCTATAATCTGATTTTCAGCGCTAACCTATATAAAAATCTTATGCATGGCGCTCCGGATACTGTTCAGGAACTCCCGCGCGTACTGTTCTCGACCACCCAGAGACCTTTTTGGAGGGATACTCTTTTTTTTCAAATGGATTCCTCCTATGACTATTTCTGGAGGGAAAGGGGTGAAAAGGGTCACCGTGTTGATTTTTATCCAAAAATCTCCATTCCCTTCAATTACAACGGCTGGCTTAAACTGTCTCCTGAGATCGGGTTTAAAAACACAATGTATTTCGGGCTTTCAGATCACAGAGGCTATGACAAGACAAGCCATCTTCCAACAGCCAGAGTTGATTTTTCAACTACATTCATGAGGGTTTATTCACCCGGGACATCACTTATTGAAAAATTAAAACATACTTTAGAGCCGGGTGTTGTTTACGAGTATATTGAGGACGACAACCAGAAACATCTGCCCTCGTTTGATATCCAGGATGATTTTTTCAGAAGAAACAGCGTAAGTTATTATTTAAAAAACAGGTTTACAGGGCTTTTTAAACAGCCTACAGGCGGACTTGAGGAATACGAAATTGGTTATCTTATGGTGGGACAGACATACAACATTAAAACCCCAAAAAGAGGGCTCTATCTTAAAGGTGATGAGAGAAAGAACATGTCTGACATTTTTGCGGAATTAAGACTTGGGGTTCTTCCAAGCCTCTATCTTAAGACCAAGACCTATTACAGCACCCATAGAAACAATCTTTCCTATTTCAATACCCTTGTGAACTGGAGTAACTATAAAGGAGAATATCTGCAGTTTGAATATATTTACTCACGGGATATGTATGAGACGGTTGATCTACAGGGCAGAATCAGCTTTATCCGGAATTTCTACCTTTTTTTCGATGTTGAGTTTGACACCAGAAGGAGTAAGTACCTTGACACTGAATTCGGGATCGATTACGCCCACCAGTGCTGGGGCGGAAGAATTTCGCTTGAAAAGAGCAGGGGAACCGGGGGTAGAAGTTCTGATACAAGTATAAATTTTTCTGTGTATTTAAAAGGGATAGGGGAGACAATAAAATGAAATCAAATGTATACTTTATGGATCTGAGAACAAAACCGGAAAAGAATTTTTCAGAAAAATTAAACATACTTTTAGACAGGGCAGGTATTGCTTCTGTTTTAAAAAAAGATGAAATCGCTGCAGTTAAACTACATTTTGGCGAAAAGGGCAACACTGCATTTATAAGACATATTCACATCAGGGATATTGCCGATAAGATAATAAAACTCGGCAGCCGTCCCTTTCTTACCGATACAAACACTCTCTACAGAGGGCAGAGAAGCGATGCTGTATCCCACCATATGCTGGCACTTGAACATGGGTTTGGTCCTCCTATGGTACCGGCTCCTGTGATTATTGCAGATGGTTTAAGGAGCGAAAATGATGAAAAAGTTACAGTAAATTGCAAACATTTTAAGGAAGTCCTTATAGGTTCAGCTATTTCACATGCTGACGCACTTATAAGCGTTGCCCATTTTAAAGGACACGAACTGACAGGATTCGGTGGAACACTGAAAAACATTGGCATGGGTTGTGCGTCAAGGCAGGGCAAACTTAAACAGCATTCCAACATAGCGCCCTCTGTAGAAAGAAAGGAATGTACGGGCTGCAAAAACTGTATGGATATCTGTCCTGCGGAAGCAATATATATTTCAGGAAAGAGCGCAGAAATTGACTCATCAAAATGCATAGGCTGTGCTGAATGTATAACAATATGTCCGCAGGGAGCCATAAAAATCAACTGGAATGAATCAAGTGAAAAGTTTCAGGAGAAGATGATAGAGTACTGTCTGGGTGTATTAAAGCAGAAAAAAAAGCGCTGTTTATTTATCAACTTTCTTATGAATATAAGTCCTGCATGTGACTGCTACAGCCATGCAGACAAGGCAATAGTTTCAGATATCGGTGTTCTGGCTTCACTTGACCCTGTTGCAATTGACAGAGCTTCTGTTGATCTTATAAATATAGAACCCGGAGATAATAACTCGGTGCTTAAAGGCATGAACAATGTTAAAACCGATAAATTTAATGCAATATACCCTGAGATTGACTGGAAAATTCAGTTAAACTATGCAGAAAAACTTGGTATAGGCCGGCAGGATTATAAAATCATAAAGGTTTAATCTGTGCAAATGAAAATTTAAGCACACCAGTTTTTTTTCCTAACTTTATATTGAATTCAGCCATTCACATGTGTTTGGTTCTTAATTATGACTGTAGAAACAGAAATTTTTCCCTCTCTGTTTGAGACATGTAAAATATTTAAAACCGACTTTTATTATTTATATTATAATGTTAAACTTACATCAAAAACGCAATCTAAAAGTTCAGGAAAATGCCAAATAAAGTCCTAATAATTGATGACAGCGATGTTATAAGGAAACTGGCCACCACACTGCTATCAAAAAAAGGCTATGAGGTAGTGACTGCGGAAAACGGTTTTAAGGGCATTGAGTTAGCAGGTTCTTCCCTGCTCCCCCCTCAGGTTATTCTGCTCGATGTTATGATGCCCGAAATTGACGGATTTGAGGTATGCAGAAGACTTAAGGAAAATGATGCTACAAAAGATATCCCGGTAATTATGGTCACCAGCAAATCAGATTCCATTGAAAAGATTAAAGGGCTTGAGATCGGCGCTGCTGACTATGTTACAAAACCTTTCAATCATGGTGAACTTATCGCCCGTGTTGCAACACAGGTAAAAATGAAAAATCTATGGGATGAGCTTCAGAAAAAAAACAGAATACTTGAAGAACTTGTTAAAAAAGACGGGCTTACAAATCTTTACAACCACAGGTTCTTTCAGGAAAAAATGGTAGAAGAATTCAACCGCTCGCAAAGACATAATATTGCCTTATGCTGTGCACTTATTGACATTGATTACTTCAAGAACATTAACGATACTTATGGTCATCAGGCAGGTGATCTTATACTTAAATCCCTGGCCGGACTTGTCATTGAAAACCTGAGAAATTATGACCTTGCAGCGCGATATGGAGGGGAAGAATTTGCTCTGATACTTCCCCATACTGTTATTGAAAGCGCTGAAAATGTCAGCGAAAGAATTAGAAAAAGTGTCCAGGAAAAACATTTTACATTTAATGACCTGGATATAAAGATTACAGTCAGCATTGGTGTTGCAGAAGCAGCAAAATCCAGAGCAGAAACTCCGGGACAGCTGATAAAATTTGCAGACGAATCTCTTTACAAGGCAAAAGAGGCTGGAAGAAACAGGGTTGAGTTACATGAAATTCATTAATCCCTGAGGTAAAAAAACGTGCAGAAAAAAATCAGCATTTATATACTTGACAGTTCTAAGCGGTATTCAGATGATCTGGAACAAATACTTAAGAAATCAGTAAATACCGCTGCTCAGTTTATAAAAGTCAGCACACCAAAAAAAATCACTTCCTCTGTTGAGAGCGGATTTAACAAAATAGTGATAGCGGATCGGTCCTTTTTTGAACCTGTCCTTACAGACCATTTATCATGCATTCCTGAAAATCTTAAACACTGCTCAATAATTATTCTGCTCCCTGAATATGATATTAACCTGGTGAAAAATTTAATTGATAAGGGAATAAATCACATTGTTCCAAAAAATAATTTTGATTTTATTACTGCCGCTGTTCATAAAGAGATTTATAATTGCAGAAAAGATATTGAAAGGTCATTTTATGAAATAGAGATCAGAAGTGCCAGAGAATTTCTTTTAAATGTTATCGAAAGCTCAATTGACGGCATTGTCATGTGTGACAGCAGCGGCAATATTATAAGCGCCAATAAAGCTTTTTTAGATATGACACTGTTTGATTCAGATCAAATAATTGGAAAACAAATAAAAGATTTTCATGTTAAACACCCGGGGTTTTATCAAAGCACAACCGGGGATAAAGTACATATTGATGAAGATTATTTAAAATCCTTTGATGATAATCTTGAAACACTTCACAGAAACGGCAGATTACCCCTGTGGGAGGCCAATTATTTCATGAAAGACAACAGGATTCTGCCTGTTGAGCAGAATGTCAATTTTCTCTATAACAGAGATGGGGGGCATATCGGTTCTGTCACAATTATAAGGGATATAACCGAAAGGAAAAAATCGGATAATAAATTGCGGGAGATTAACGAAGACCTTGCAAACATCAATTCTCAACTTGAAAAAGAAATCGAGCGGGCAAACCACATGGCTTTTTCAGCCCAGGTTGCAAATGTCGCAAAATCTGAGTTTCTTGCCAATATGAGTCATGAAATAAGGACACCGCTTAACGGCATTATAGGTTTTACAGAACTTATGCAGCAGACAGATCTTACAGAAGATCAGATGGATTTTGCAGAAACCATTAAAGACAGCGGTAATGCTCTGCTCGCAATCATCAATGATATCCTTGACTTTTCAAAAATAGAGGCTGGTAAAATCGAGCTGGAGTCTCTTGATTTTGATCCGGAGATACTGGCATATAATGTCTGTGAAATAATAAAGCCAAAACTTGCCGGAAAACCTGTTGAGATACTGTGCAATATAAGCGACAAAGTTCCTGCCGAGGTACAGGGAGACCCTCAGCGTTTTCGACAGGTTATTACCAATCTGATGGGTAATTCATCAAAATTTACAGAAAAGGGGGAGATAGAACTCTCTCTTGATATTGACGAAGAATACGATTCTATGCTTAAGTTTCATGCACAGATAAGAGATACGGGAATCGGTATTCCTGCTAAAAAGTTAAAACATATTTTTGAACCTTTTGAACAGGCGGACGGTTCAACATCCAGAAAATACGGCGGCACAGGGCTGGGGCTTTCAATATGTAAAAAGATTGCAGAACTAATGGACGGGGATGTATGGGTTGATAGCAGGAAGGGAAGGGGAAGTATTTTTCATTTTACAGGAGTTGTTAAAAAGGTTGCTGAATCAAAGGTAAAAAGAATGCCCAGAATATCTCTGAGGAACAAAAAAATTATTATCGCCGATGACAACACAACAAACCTTAAGATTCTTAAAAACACCTTGGAATCAGTTGGTGTGAGAACTGTTGCTTTGGAAAGAGGTTCTGATATCGAATCAGAATTTAAATCTTCAGCAGCTGAAAAAGATCTGTTTGATTTGTGCGCAGTTAATGTACAGATAAAGGACTGTGACGGTTATTCAATCCCAAATACCATAAATAAGATTTCAAAAACAAATATACCCTTTATCGCTTTTTCATCAAACGTAAACAATGATGCAAAGAGATGTCAGGAATCAGGTTACAGCGGATATCTGCCAAAACCTATTAATAAAAACAAGTTTCTGAATATGGTTGAGCATCTTATCCGGAACCAGGAAGTCTCTAAAACAACTGATGACAAGCCGTCTGAAAAGATTGCTACCCAGTATTCAATCGCAGAAAATGTTAAACACTCAGTAAACATACTTATCGCCGAGGATAATCCGGTCAACCAGAAACTGGCTGTAATGATGCTGAAAAAAGCAGGTTACAGCATTGAAATTGCTGTTAACGGCAAAGATGCAGTTGAAAAATTAAGCAATGCCCCTGAATCATTCGATCTTATATTTATGGATATTCAGATGCCCGAGATGAATGGACTTGAAGCCACGAAAATAATCCGGGATAAGGGATTTAATTCAATTCCGATTATTGCAATGACAGCAAATGCCATGAAAGGGGACAGGGAAATGTGCATTGAAACGGGAATGAATGACTATATGTCAAAACCAATAAAAAGGGAGGTTGTCTTTTCTATGATTAGGAAATGGATTATTGATAAAACAGGCATAGAGGATAAAGCAGAAAGGATACGGAAGTCTGAAAATCAAAATATCATATCATAAAACTCATCTTCAGTAATTACCCTGACCTTAAGCTCCTGTGCTTTTATCAGTTTTGATCCCGGGTTATCTCCCGCAACCAAGTAATCTGTTTTTTTCGTTACAGCCCCTGATATCCCGCCCCCTGCAGCTTTTACTATCTCTTCAACTTCTGATCTGGTATGTTTTTTCAAAGTTCCTGTAAAAACAAAGTTTTTCCCATCTATTGGATTTTTATCTGCCAAAGGCTTATCTTCGATTTGCATTTTTAGACCAGACTCTCTAAGCATTTCAATCATATTAATATTTGATTCCTGCCCCAAAAAGTCTATAATACTTTGAGCAGCTTCAGGACCGATATCCTTAAGCGCCATAAGTTCATCCTTGGAAGCTTTTTTAATATTGTCCATGCTTTTAAAGTGTTTTGCAAGATTTAGGGCTGTCTGTTCTCCTACATGGCGAATACCGAGTCCGTAAAGCAGACGTGCAAAATCTGCATCCTTGCTTTTCTTGATAGCATTGATAATATTGCTTGCCGACTTATCAGCCATACGCTCAAGTTTTTTAAGTGTATCAACTGCAAGAGAGTAAAAATCTGCAGGGGTTGAAACAAGTTTCTTCTCAACAAGTGTGTCAATAAGTCTGTCTCCAAGCCCTTCAATGTTCATTGCTTTCCTGGATGCAAAATGTTTCAATGTCTGTTTCACAACTGAAGGACAGAGTGCATTTACACAGCGGTGATGTGCTTCCTGTTTTATTTTTTTGATTTCTCCGCCACATACAGGACAGAATAAAGGCATTTTAAACTTTCTTTCATCTCCTTTTCTTTCTGAAACCACAGGACAGACAATTTCAGGTATAACATCTCCTGCCCGCTGAACAATCACGGTATCACCAATTCGAATATCTTTCTTTTCGATTTCATCCTGATTATGAAGTGTTGCTCTTTTTATTTCAACACCACCCAGCCTTACAGGTTCAACGATTGCAACAGGGGTCAGCACACCTGTTCTTCCAACCTGAACGACAATATTTTTTAATACCGAGGTGGAACGCTGCGGTTTAAATTTGAAAGCTATTGCCCATTTGGGGGTTCTGGGAAGGGTGCCAATTAAATTCTGTTTATCAATGCTGTTTACTTTAATTACAGCTCCGTCAATATCATAATCGAAAACGTTTCGGGATTTTTCTATTTCACGACATGCTGAAATAACACTTTCAATATCTTCACACAAATATTTCTTTGGGTGTACCTTCAATCCCCAACTTCCTAATACATTCAGAATATCAGACTGCCTGTCGATGTAATCAAGCTTTTTATCCCCTATATCATAAAAATAAGCATCCAGTCTTCTCTCCGAGGTAACTGCCGGGTCGAGCTGCCGGACAGAACCTGCAGCTGCATTTCTCGGGTTTGCAAAGGGTGTTTCAGATTTTGCAAGGCGTTCAATATTGAGTTTTTCAAACTCCATTCTGTTCATTACTATTTCACCTCTTATGGATACTCTATCCGGAACTGGGAAAGATGCCGGAGAAAAGAGTTTCAATGGTACTGATTTTATTGTTTTTAAATTTTGAGTAATATCTTCACCTTCATCCCCATTGCCCCTTGTAGATCCTGTAACAAAAGATGAATTTTCATATATCAACTCAACCGCAAGCCCGTCAAATTTAGGCTCAACAATATATTCAACAGAGCCTGAAGCTTTTTTTACTCTTTCATGAAACTGGCGTACCTCCGTTTCGTTCATTGCATTTGAAAGACTGAGCATACGGGGGTAATGAGGAACTGTCGAAAAACTCTTCAGCGGTTCAGCCCCGACCCTCTGGGTGGGGGAATCAGGGGTAACAAGCTCAGGATGGCTGCTTTCAAGTTCGCAAAGTTTTTTGAAAATCCTGTCATACTCTGCATCAGATATTTCAGGGTTGTCAAGAACATAATACCTGTAATTATGGTAATAAAGTAGTTGTCGAAGCTCTTTCACCTGTTCTGAGACATCCATGACTATCCCTGATCTACATCCCAGCCAAACTTGCCTATTAAAGGAACAAACACACAGGAGGTAATCTCCTGGTAATTAAAAGAATGCTGCTTTCTGGTTATCTTGTAAAGTGTCTGAGAATGTCGTGAACCGGCGGGAACCACAAGCCTTCCTGATTCAGAGAGCTGCCCCTTTAATACCTCGGGGATAACCGGAGCTGCCGATGTAACCATTATACAGTCAAAAGGAGCATCATCGGGCAGACCGCAGGAACCATCCCCCACACTGATCTTTAGATTAGATGCAAGCCCAAGGGCTTCAAGCTTATCCTGAGCTTTCTGTGCAAGGGATGGTATACGTTCAATGGAACAAACAAAATCTGCTATATGGAGCAAAACTGCTGTCTGATAACCTGAACCTGTGCCTATCTCAAGAACACGGTCTGTGTTTTTTATTTCAAGGCATTCAGTCATAAGAGCAACTATATAAGGCTGGGATATGGTCTGTCCTTCCCCTATTGAAAGAGGACCGTCATCATAAGCAAACTTCTTTAAATGGTCAGGCACAAACTCCTCACGCGGAACTTCAGCCAGCGCACGAATGACATTTTCGTCGCTTATACCCCTTGCCTTGATCTGCTGCTCAACCATCAATGAGCGTTTTTTTTGATATAAATCCTGCTGAGTAAACTGTCCCATGATAAGTTAGTCCCTTAACAGATAACCTTTTGGTTTTTAATCAAGAAAATCTCTCAGCCTGATTAAAAAGATTTTTATTATCCCATCGACTATAGACCGATATTATAAAATACTTCTCTCTGAAGATATTGAGCGCTATCCGCAAGCTCCTCTTCAATCCTTAACAGCTGGTTATACTTTGCTATTCTGTCTGTTCTTGATGCTGATCCTGTCTTAATTTGTCCGGTGTTACACGCAACAGCAAGGTCTGCTATGGTAGTATCTTCTGTTTCGCCTGAACGGTGAGATATGACAGCAGTAAAACCTGCCTTTTTAGCCATCTCAACAGCATCAATTGTTTCTGTAACTGTACCAATCTGGTTGAGCTTAATAAGAATTGAATTTGCGGCTTTTCTTTTAATTCCTTCCATTAGCAGATTTGTGTTTGTAACGAAGATATCGTCTCCTACTATCTGGATTTTGCTTCCGAGTCTCTTTGTCATCATTTCAAAGCCTTCCCAGTCATTTTCATCAAGTCCGTCCTCAATTGATATAATGGGATACTTTGAGACAATGTATTCATAATAATCGACCATTTGAGCAGATGTTTTTTCGGGTTTTGTCTCGGCAGCCATTATATAAATGCCATTTTTATAGAAGGAGCTTGCCGCGGAATCAATTGCAAGAGCAATCTGTTCCCCCGGAACATAACCTGCAATTTCTATTGCTTTGATTATAGACTGAATAGCCTCTTCATTTGATTTTAAATCCGGGGCGAAACCACCTTCATCCCCGACTGCGGTGTTAAGCCCCATATCTTTCAATACTTTTTTAAGGCTGTGAAACACCTCAGAGCCCATACGGATTGCATCAGCAAATTTTTCAGCTCCAACAGGCATAACCATGAACTCCTGAATATCCACGTTGTTATCAGCATGTTCTCCGCCGTTTAAAATGTTCATCATAGGAACCGGAAGCACCTTTGCGTTAATCCCACCAATATACCGGTAAAGAGGAATTCCAAGCTCTGCTGCAGATGCTTTTGCAACAGCCATCGAAACACCAAGTATCGCATTAGCTCCCAGATTCTTTTTTGTTTCGGTACCGTCCATTTCAATCATAAGACTGTCAATTAAAACCTGTTGAGATGATTCGACTCCAATGAGTTTTTCTCTTATTACCTTTTTAACATTTTCAACAGCTTTAAGAACTCCCTTGCCTTGATATCGTTTTGGATCCTTGTCGCGCAGTTCAAGCGCCTCCTTTTCACCTGTTGATGCACCTGAGGGAACAATTGCCCTTGCCATTACACCTGTATCAAGCAGAACTTCAACCTCAACTGTCGGATTTCCGCGTGAATCAAGAACTTCCCTTGCATTAATATCTGTTAAGAGTCCCATAATTTTCTCCCTTCCTGTATTTTTGATTATATGCTATTTCTGTTTTACCACGATGAATATAGAACTTTGTCCTCTTCTAACCAGCAACAGAATATTCTCTTTTTTTGCATCTTTTATAGCCTGGTTATATTCAGCTACAGTTGAAACAGGTTTTCTGTTAACCTCTTTTATGATATCTCCACGTTTTATGCCTGCCTCATCCGCAGGGCTTCCCCTTTTGACATCAGAAACAATAACACCTTTTTTATCTTCAAGCTTCATTCTTTCCGCCAGTTCCGGGGTTATCTGCTGAACTCCCAATCCCAGTGCCCCCTGACTTGGCTCCTCCTGTTTTTCAACCTTATCCAAATCCTTTAATTCGCCTATTGTAACAGAGAAGGTTTTCTTTTTTCCATCCCTTAGAACCTCAACCTTTACTTTTTCACCAACAGGAGTATCTGCAACAATTAATGGAAGTTCCGACATTTCATTAATCTCTTTGTCATTAAATTTTACTATTATGTCACCCGGCTGCATCCCCGCCTTAAATGCAGGTCCCTCTTTGTCAATATCTGCAATTAAAGCCCCTTTATTTTCTTCCAGACCGAATGAGTTTGCAAGTTCAGGGGTAACGGTCTGGACAACAACACCGAGCCAGCCCCGAACAACTCTTCCTTTCTCTCTTAGTTGGGCAACAACATTATTGGCAATATTTACGGGTATTGCAAACCCTATCCCTACGTTGCCCCCGCTGGGAGAGTATATCATTGTGTTTACACCTACAACCTCGCCCTTAAGGTTAAACAGCGGACCGCCACTGTTTCCGGGATTAATGGATGCATCGGTCTGTATAAAATCCTCATAAGGGCCTGCTCCTATTCTCCTCCATTTAGCACTTACAATACCTGCTGTTACAGTCTCGTCAAGCCCGAACGGATTACCTATTGCTATTACCCATTCTCCCACTTCGAGCCTGTCTGAGTCACCGAGTTTTGCAACAGGAAGGATCTCAGATAATTCTTTAATCTTTATAAGCGCAATATCAGTTTTGGGGTCTCTTCCTATAATCTCAGCATCATACTCCTTTTTCTGATGGGTAACCTTGATTATATCTGCTCCCTCCACTACATGATTGTTGGTAATTATGTAACCCTCGGCATCTATTATAAAACCGGAACCAAGACTCTGCTGCTTATACTCTCTTGGCATTTCATCTCCAAAAAAACGACGGAAGAAATCTTCTCCGAAAAAATCCCCAAAAGGGTCCATACCGCCCCCCTCATCTCTTCCAAAAGGGGAGCCGAAAGGAATTCCACGTTGGGTTATTGTTTTTGTTGTGCTTATATTAACAGTTACAGGGGTTAAATCCTTTATGATTTTCGAGAAATTAGGAACCATTATCATTTCTGAAGTATTTTCAGAAGGAACTTCGCTTGCAATTAAAAGGGCGGGTGAGAAGATAAAAACTGTGCCGATGAAAAAAATGTATGCTGCTATAGCTTTTTTTTGTTTTAAATACATTTTAATACCTCCTTGAATTGTTTAAATTATTATTATTTGATGTACCCGTAAAAAGTCAATTTTTTCTTAAAATGCTAAAAGAGACTGCG
>CAZMHH010000040.1:0-33137 GCA_964566035.1 uncultured Thermodesulfobacteriota bacterium | reverse complement strand
CTTTTCGAGTGTTTTTTTGCTTAAAACATAATTAATCACGCTTGAAGTGGGACTAGAAATAATCATAAATGGTCAGTAAAACTTGGTGATAAAATAATCTGTTCACCGGCGTTCTCCAAAAAAGGGGTAATTGTTATATCCTCTGATGAAAAAGGTCAGCACTATATATGCCATGTGGATACTAAGGGTAATATTCTCTGGCAGAAGCCGACTGAACCAGTTGCACCAAACACCTGTCCTGCTGTTGACAAATACAGAAATATTTATGTGGGCTCACTTTCCGGAACCATCACCTGTCTGACAGAACATGGAAATATCCTCTGGACCTATAATGTCGGAAGCGAAATTGTTTCGTCCTTAGTTATTGGCTTCACATCAGGCTATTCGGAGCCGGGTATTGTCAAGGTTTACTGTTCTTCCCTGAAAGCGCTCTTATCCATCAGATTTGACACCGCCCTTCAACAGCCCGAGCTTTTATGGCGGTTTGAGCCTGAATTTACCTTTCTCGGGAGCAAAATGCCCTCTGGTTTCATAGCAGCGCCTGCTTATAAAGGAAAAAATATAGTTGCTGCAGGTCTTTTCGGAGATATCTATTATTTAAAGGATAATGGCGACTCTTACACTGTTGTCTGGTCTCAGACCCTCGGGGCGTTTTCAGCCATCAGACCTGTTACATCCCAGCCGGTTTTTCCGAGCCAATCTTCCCGAGTTCATTATTTATATTTCAGATCCAACCAGTATTTCTATATACTTGATGCCAGTAACGGTTCAGTTCTGTTGAGGGATTATGAGGTTATGCCCGTACCTGCTCCGGAGGGCACAACAGATGCACCGCTTATGGCTAATGGTTACGGACTGTTCTTTGCCGGAGCAGATGGAAAAATATATGGTATCGGGGAAAAATACAAAGGAACTTCTTCAATTCAAGGGATGATATCGGGGGATTTTTCAGGAACAAAGGTTTTTCTTGAGGGAGCTGTTCAGCTCCAGACGGAGGTGGATGAAGACGGAACTTATATATTTGATGCCGTTCCCAAAGGCAACTATCTGGTTACTCCCTCTAAACAGGGCATTGAGTTCTCACCTCAGACACAATCTGTTTCAAACAGCGGTAAAGAAGATGTGACGGATGTTGACTTTGCAGCCACACGTGTTTCGCCTACAATAATATCCGCTTCTACGGATATAGCCGATGTACCAAATGATGCAGTCACGCCTGTTACCTTTTTTATTGAAACAGAGGGCTCTGTTGATACTGTTTGGCTTGATCTGTCTGATATAGGTGGCAATACCCGGCAGGAGATGAGCTTAAACAGCAGCAGCGGTATCTATGAACTGACAACCACCGTACCTGAAACAGTAAACATTGGCATCAAGTCTGTAGGCATCACCGTTGATGGAATGGGAACAACCGTGAAAAGCAGTATGGTTCTGAATGTAAAAAGCGCTATTTCAAGTTCTGTTACGGATCAAATATATTATGTGCAGGTTGACAAAGAAGGCGAGGCGCTGTTTTTCAGATATAAATATGATTGCGGTGAAGAAGTCTGTCAAACCCTTTATTTTCAGGTATTTAAACCCTCATCCAGTATTACGGGAAAACCTGACTATGAAGAAGAGATGACCCGGGAGGAACAAGTGCTGATGATTACAAATGTTGAAGCCGGCAAATGGGCACTAAAAGTAAGTTCAGAACAATATGGGGTAAAAAACAGCGCCAAAAGCCTGTTCAGAATGGAAGCATCCAACTATGACATTATCACCGAAACGGCAGGAAGCGGAATTGTTTTAGGGTATGTATATGATGCAGAAACAGGTCTTCCCTTAGACGGTGTTACGCTGAGTATTGATGACGATGATACTGAGATTTCAACTGTGACGGCTGAGGGTTATTACAAACTGAGTACAGGAGCTGGAGTTATATCCCTGACGGCAAAGAAGCAGGGATATAAAGATGCTGTTGAATCTGTTGATCTTATATCTGGAGAACAGACAGAGGTGGATTTTTACCTGCTGCCTTCAGATTTTGATGATGGAACAGATGAGGACTGTTTTCTTAGCGCCCTGTTTGGCAAGACCAGCCCTGAAACCAATATGTTTAGAAGGTTTAGAGACGTACCCCTTAATAAGACGGATTCAGGCAAAGAATTGATAAGCAGATATTATCTCCACTCACCGGAGGTATCATCCATCATAAAACAGGATGTGAGGCTGAAAAATGATTTAACTGTTTTATTCATAAGGTTGTTTCCGGTATTGAATAAAATTATAAACGGTGAGAAAATCAGTATCACAGAAAAAGACCGGACAGCAATTAAAGACTGTTTGAACCGGATCAGGGAAAAATCATCGGCAGATCTTTCCCGTGAGATAGATACTATAATTGATGATTTGGATAAGAACTCTCTTCTTTAATTGAACCCATCAACAACCCGGCTTTCAATGAGCCGGGTTGTTTTTTTTAGCCTGCCGGATTTGTCATATCTAAAAAATGATAAGCTGATAAGCTGTTGAGCTGATAAGCTGTTAAGCTGTTAAGTTCCACACTTACCGCCTTCCGCTTTTCCTACGAGCTACGAGCTAATTTGCTTTTACCTAACACTTAAAACTTAACACCTAAAACTTTCTTTCCCTCTCACCCATTATCCATTATCAATTCTCAATTATCAATTCTCAATTACCCATTCCCGCCTTTGCTGAAAACTGTATAATCTGACATCATTTTTTCAGATGACTGGCTGAGTAGTTACAAAAATACCCTTTATTTGAATCTGTTTACAGTTATGTATCTGATGCTGATGGGTACCATAGAAGTTTAATCTCCCCCTACCTCAAATTAACTGTTTATGAATTCCGCCGATTGTGGTAAAATTCAACAATGATGGACCTTGGCGGAAATGTTTCATGATTCAGTAACATATATAAAGGAACTATACTTCAAATGCAAAAAAGCGCTGTTATTAAAGAGATAGAGTTTTTAAAGAAAAAGCATAATGCCGTTATTCTTGCCCATAATTATCAGAGAGATGAAGTTCAGGAGTATGCTGATTTTAATGGAGACTCTTATGCTCTGAGTGTACAGGCAAGCAGAACTAAAGCAGATGTGATAGTATTCTGCGGAGTTCATTTTATGGCTGAAACCGCAGCCATTCTGTCACCGCAAAAGACGGTACTGATACCCGATCCTGCAGCGGGATGTCCTATGGCGGATATGATAACCGCCTCTCAACTGAAACTTTTGAAAGATGAGCATCACGGGGCAACCGTTATAACCTATGTCAACAGTTCCGCGGAGGTAAAGGCTGAAACAGATATCTGCTGCACCTCCTCAAATGCTTTGAAGGTTGTGGAGAGTGTGGATAGGGGAAAAGAGGTTATTTTTGTGCCGGATCAGTATCTCGGTACCTATATTGCTTCCAGGTAAAAAGGGGACGGTTCTATTTAATTGACATAAAGGAAAAAGGGGGCAGGCTATTTATTTACCTAAACTCAAAAATGGGTTATGCAAAGGTCTCAATAAACAAAGGTAAAAAGGGGACGGTTCTATTTAATTGACATAAAGGAAAAAGGGGGCAGGCTATTTATTTACCTAAACTCAAAAATGGGTTATGCAAAGGTCTCAATAAACAATATCAAAAAGGAGGTAAAACATGAAGAGATTTTTATTGGTCACATTAATTCTGCCGGCAATGCTGTTGATGTTTTCTTTGGGGTGTGAACCTGATGACCCTGATGATCCATTGCCCCAGCCAAGCATTGAATTCGGGGAGATGACGGATGCCCGCGATGGCAAAACCTATAAAACCATAGGGATCGGCACCCAGACCTGGATGGCGGAGAATCTTAATTATACTCCAGATACAGGCAACAGTTGGTGTTATAACAATGATGCCAATAACTGCAATACCTATGGCAGGCTGTATGACTGGAATACTGCAATGAAAGCCTGTCCTTCAGGCTGGCATCTGCCAAGTGATGGGGAATGGACCACCTTGACTGATTTTCTTGGGAGTAATGCAGGCGGCAAGATGAAGTCCACCAGCGGTTTATGGACTTCTCCTAACACCGGCGCTACCAATGCGAGCGGGTGGTCAGGTTTACCGGGCGGCCACCTCGGCTTCGGTGGCTTCTTCTCCTTCTTGGGCTCCCTTGGCTACTGGTGGAGCTCGGCCGAGTTCATTGCTGGGAACTACGCCTGGAGCTGGAGCCTTTGCTACCGCTACGCTACCGTGTACTGCGACTTCAACAATAAGGGGCACGGGTTTTCCGTCCGTTGTATCAGGGATTGAAAAATAGCTGTTAAGCTGATGGTTTACCCTGTTAAATGCGAAGCAAGCGAAGGTTATTTAACAGGGCTGATAAGCTGTTGATTAAAGGCAAAAAACAGTTGTCAGCAAAAACATAAGGGCAGGTATCTCCAGTGAAATCTGGCTACGCAAGATGCTAACGCATATTTCACAGAGCAGGCAGGAGTCAGCACATAGGAAAAGACAACAGGCTACTTTTTTTACCTTTAGAGAAGGAGCGGTGTTGTGGGGGCGAAGCTGAGTTACCCATCTTCATGGGTCAGATTCTTTTCTTGTTCAGACAGTTCCTTATTTGGTTTGCGGGAATAGCCTGCGATTTCAATATCGATTACGATCACGACCAGGAGGGTAATGGGGTCACCTTCATATGTCAGACTCTTTAATTTACCCAAATCACGCTATGCCTGAAACGGGTAAAAATTTTGTGTCAGGAGTGTAGCCCTGAGTCATCTGACCTTTTAGATGTTCTGCCTTTCCCTTCCTTCCCGAATGATATCAACAATTTCTTGAGTGGTAATTTTGGCTTTAATCGATGGTACATCTAATGGTGATATAACATTTCTCTCTGGAATCAACGCAAAAGTCCTACCGTCTTTTCTTTTAATTAATACTTTTCCGGTATCCTCTGCTTGCTCAAGTACAAAAGCAAGCTTTTGTCTGGCTTCTGAATAGGTATACACCTGCATTTTAAACCTCCAGGGATTCGATGTTCATGGTTTGGGCTGCCTTCATTAAATTTCTATCCAATGTCAATAGAGGTGCTTTGAGTCTGATAGCACAATCGAGGAAATAAGCATCGTAAGCATACATTTTGGCATTTTTAGACAGTTTTAAAACGTTATAGAAATCAGCCTCTACATAACGAACAGGTATGCTTTTGAATATCGCAAGACCCTTCTGCGCTTCCTTAAACGTTAACCTGTTCTGTTTAAACATAGCCGAAAAGGCATTGCCAATTTCCCAAGGAATGGAACCAGGTCCAACAAGAGAATTTCCAGTGGTAATTTCAATAATTCTTTTGCGTTCAGGTTCACCAACAATAACTGCAATCAAGGCTGATGTATCGACTATTAAATTCATATAAACCTCAAGTAAGTCAACTTTTAACAATTGTACAACAGATTGGTTGTTTGTCAAGCATAAAAAAAAACAGGGACATCAATGATACGAAAAGTCAAGAGGAAAAGGAGATTTTCTCCAATATCTAAGGGGTAATGGGGTCACATCTTCATATGTCAGATTCTTTAATTAACCCAAATCACGCTATGCCTGAAATAAATCTTGACGGGCAAACATTCTATGGATATACTTAGGATATACATTAGGAGGTAATCATATGCTGGCAAAAATTCAAAAATGGGGAAACAGCCAAGGGCTTCGTATTGCAAAGGCAGTTCTCGCAGACGCACAAATAAATGTGGGTGATGATGTCAATATTGCTGTAAAGGATGGCGCCTTAATTGTCACCCCGGCCCAAAGAACCCGGAAAAAATATAATCTCAAGGATCTTGTGGTGAAAATTCCCCACGGGTATCAAGCAAAAGAAACCGATTGGGGAAAACCAACCGGCAAGGAGGTCTGGTAAATGCCTGCCTATATTCCAAAACAGGGAGACTTAATATCGATTACATTTGATCCGCAAGTCGGTCATGAACAAAAAGGGCGCCGTCCGGCACTGGTTGTTAGCAAGGATCTGTTTAATAGCAGCACAGGAATGGCTATTATATGTCCCATTACAAAAACAGATCGTGGCTTTCCCTTTCATGTGCCTATCCCAAAAATAAGCAAACTGAGTGGTTTTGTTATGATTGAACAGGTGAAATCAGTTGATTTCTATGCTCGTCGCATTAAACGTATCGAATCGCGAAACGATGAACTTTTGTCTGAAGTCCTGTCGATATTAGACGCTTGTATATATTAACAGGCCAACAAGGGCATTCAGCAGACCGCCGAGGAGGAAAAGGGGGCAGGCTACTTTTATTACCTGCAACGGATAAATTTGGACAGGTACTGATTTATTAGCAAGCTGAAGGGGAGGTCATTTTAAACGGCATTTAATTAGTGGCTGTTGTGACCCAGATTATTACGAACATTTTAATTGTAAAAATTGCACAAAAGTGTTTAAATCAAAACAGGATGCACTGGATGCAGGATATCGACCTTGTGGAAGGTGTGTGGGGTAGAAAGTTTTTTATTAATTTTTAAAAGGAGGACGGTATGAAACAGAAACTTTTATTGGTACTATTGCTGGTATTTTCTATGATGTTGTTTGGAACTATGGGTTGTGAGCCTGATGATCTTGGAGACCCCCCGGAGTATATTGATTTTGATGAGATGACAGACGAAAGAGATAATCAGACATACAAGACCATACAAATCGGCACCCAGACCTGGATGGCGGAGAATCTTAATTATGAAACAGACAATAGCTGGTGTTATGATAATGATCCAGGTAATTGCAATACCTACGGCAGGTTATATGATTGGGACACCGCAAGGAAGGCCTGTCCTGATGGTTGGCATCTGCCAAGCGATGCAGAATGGACCACTTTAACTGATTTTCTTGGCGGAATCAACGTTGCCGGCGGTAAGATGAAGTCCACAAGCAATTTATGGGATGCTCCTAACACAGACGCCACAAATGAGAGCGGGTGGTCAGGTTTGCCGGGCGGCTACCGCCACTACGTCGCCGGCTTCAGCCTTTTGGGCAGATATGGCAGCTGGTGGAGCTCGAGTGAGGGCAATGCCGGCCACGCCTGGAGTCTGACCCTGGGCTACTACTACGGCCTCGTGTACCGGAATGACTTCGTTAAGGAGTTCGGTTTTTCCGTCCGTTGCCTCAGGGATGACAATTAGACTATTTTGCACGATTTTTGAATAATTGGCATTTAAACCCTATTAAAGGACGCTGAGACTCATTTAAATAACACCACCTCGTTATTTATTTGGGACTCAGCGTCCTTATTTCAACCCAATACACTTTATTCAAAAGGAACTGACATGGTGGATTTAGTAAAACAGATTGTTGAGGCTCTGGTTGATAATCCTGATCAGGTTTCTGTAACTGAAGTCAAAGGTGAAGAGACATCTATAATTGAACTACGGGTTGCAAAAGATGATATCGGAAAAGTAATTGGTAAAAAAGGTAGAACTGCTCAGTCGATAAGAACTATATTGTCAGCTGCTTCTGTAAAACACAGGAAAAGAGTTGTATTGGAAATAGTAGAATAAGCCCAATATAATAAGGGTTGACATCACCTTTTTTCAGGGAGTCATAGGGGTCACCCATTAAATATTAGTTTTTATAAATGGGGAAAATCTGGGACGAGCACTGATTTATTAGCATGCTGAAGGGGGATCATTTTAAACGGCATTTAATTAGTGGATGTCCCAAATTGTTTCATTTTTTACATCAGCCGCAAACCTCAGGTTGCAGTGGATTGGGGGTTGATAGATTCATGGGTTGCAGCGCCGACGATAATCAGTCCTCCGATGACGGTTCGTATTGACGGTGTTTCGCCAAGAATCAATGCTGCAAGTACTGTAGCGTACAATGGCTGGAGAGAGCCGATCAGTCCAGCTGTTTTTGCCGAGAGGCTGCGCAAAGAACCGGTAAACAGACTGTGCGGTATAGCAGTAAAAACAAAGGCAAGAAGTCCAAGAAGCAGCCAGGTGGACAGGGATTGTTCTACAGGTGAATACTGCATAAAGGGCAGCATGATACTTCCCGCAACCAGCGTTTGATAGAACATTGAGGTATCACCGCGGCAGTGATTGAGGTAACGGCGCTGCACTACGTTGCGCAATGCAAACAGAAATGCTGATACACAGCCCCAGAAAACCCCCTGTGCCACGGCGCTTTCGGGGGAGAAAGCAGGAACCATGCAGTATACTCCCAACACCACACCAAAGCCGCACAACACGTCTTTGAAACGGGGGCGGGATCCATGACAGAAAGGCTCTAAAAAGACTGTGATGACCGGATAGGTAAAAACAGCAACCATGCCAACCGCAACGCTTGACACCTGCATGGCATGAAAAAAGGTTGCCCAGTGTACACCGATAAGTACTCCGCAAAGTCCCATCAAACCGTAATCAACCCGAGATGCCAGCGCTGTACTTCGCCCCGTTAGTTTCACAAGCCCCAGAAGCGCTACTGCTGCACCCAGACTCCGCAGAGCGGTGATATCAACGGCGGGAAGGGGTATGAGTTTTGAAAATAGTCCGGTGCCACCGAACAAAATGCTGGCGATATGTAGCCCGATCAAACTACTGCGTGTATCATCCATAGTTTTTCTGTGGTAATTAAACGTTTTCACAGGGAGACCATAGCATATAAGGTCAGTCTGCGTAACGGGTTGGAAAAGGGTTTATTGTGTCAGGGTTACACCACAGACACAACCCGGATCGAAAAAAATCTGCTATAAAGTGTAAAACAGAACCACAACTGTCTCCGACCTAACTAACCTGTTGAATTAGACGGATAAAACGATTTAAGGTTATTAAGACGGAGAATTGTTTTTGCCGGCAGCTATTTTTAAATTACCATTATAATAAAAAGGGATCATCTACCTTCCAGCCGGCAGTTCAACACAAAACTCTGCACCGCCAAATCTGCTTTTTGAAACAGTAAGATTACCTCTGTGGTCTGTTATTATTCTGTGGCACATTCCAAGCCCGATTCCCATACCGTCTGTTTTTGTGGTATAAAAAGGATCAAAAATTTTAAACCTCTGTTCTTCGGGTATCCCAGGTCCTGAATCTGAAACTGTGATAGTTATTTTTTTGGAGTTTGAATCAGATTTGATTTCAATATTCTTCTCACCTGCCAACTTTGACATTGCCTGAACCGCATTTGTTAAAAGATTAAGAATAACCTGTTCAATCATGTGGGAATCAGCATGGCATGGGGGCAGTTCAGGGGAAAGGGATTTTTTAATATTTACATTGTTTTTTTTCAGGGTTGTGGAGGAGAGCAGGAGCGCGTCCTCGATAGATTTGTTGATATCAACAAGGCAGAGCTTGGGGTTGGTAGGTCTGGAAAAATCCATTACCCTTCTGATCACAGCCTCAATTTTATTTGAGGCTGATTGTATGCCCGAAATATAGGGTTCCAATGAGACTGAACCAGACTGAGAGTCAACAGTTGCGGAGTGTTTTTTTATAGCATAGATATAGGAGTTAATACCTGTCAACGGGTTTCTGATTTCATGAGCAATTCCTGCTGCAACACGTCCGAGTGATGCCATTTTATCCTGAATCCTGAGCAGTTGCTCAAGTTCCATTATACGGGTTATGTCCATTATGTTTAAAAAGACAGATTCTTGACCCTGATAGTCTATAAGCGTACCCCTGCAGTTAATCCACTTAACAGATCCTGAAACCCCGTTCTGTGTTAAAGGATAAAAACGAAAATCAATATCAATAGCTGGTGAATCACCTGAAAGCAAGTCACCAATAAATTTCTGAAACTTTTTACGGTCATCAGGGTGTATATTCATAACATTGGAAGAATCAAACTGTTTCGGAACATTGCCCAAAATTCTTGCAAGTTCTCCGTTATGGTAAACAACCACTCCTTTCCGGATGATCAGTATACCTGAAAGAGAGTTTTCAACAATATCCCTGAACCGTTTTTCACTTTTTATAATATTTTCCTCAGCATTTTTGCGTTGAGTAATGTCCCTTATGATTGCTGTGTAGAAAATGCCCTCAGCGGTTTTCCATGTGGACTGAGAAAATTCCATTGGAAACTCGCTGCCGTCTTTTCTTAAACCCACCAGTTCAACAGGTATTCTGTCGAAACCGGAGTTGCCTTCTGCTTTAATTTGATTTACCCTTTTTTGATACAATAAAGCAAATCTTTCAGGCAGTAAGACACCGGCAGTCTTGCCGATTGCCTCATCGAATGTGTAGCCGAAGAGTATCTCAGAGGCTCTGTTCCAGAACACAATATTGTTGTATTTATCAACTGATATTATTGCATCACTTGCTGTTTGAACAACAGAGCGGAATCTTTCCTCACTGTTTTCAAGAGACTGGAGCGTCCTGCTGTTTAAAAGAGCCACAGAGGCAAGTTCTGTAAATGCCTGAGCCATCTTAATATCATTGTCAGTAAAATTGTCCTGCTTGTTTGCAAGGCACAGGACAGCATCAGCCGAATCCTTGATGATAAGAGGGGCACAAAGTATGTTGCTGATTGTATTTTCTTTGAAAGGCGGTATTTCCTCAAAAGCGGTGTTGTAAAAAACAGGTTTAAGTTTTTTAAACGCATGGATGCAAGGTTTGTTTATAGGTGTTTTGTCTATATATTTATCTTCAATCAAGAGGGTTGCTTCATCGCACGCGGTGATGATTCTAAGGCTGTTATTGTGTTTTTCAGCTATAAACCCAATTTTTGCTCTGCTGGCATTTTTGCAGGAATTCAAAATTCTCTGTGACGCCTCTCTGAATTCCTGATATTCAAGAACTGCCCGTGAGGCTTTAAAAAGAGCAGATGTTTCAGCCTCCCTTTGGCGGGACTCTGCAAGAGCATCCTTGAGAGCCAGTTCTGCTTTCAGCCGCTCATTTACTTCATTTGTCAGTTCCTGTTTCTGATGAAAAAATTTTGTGATGAGTTGGGCAAGTTTCCCAAATTCAGATTTTGATTCTCTTAGGTTGAACAAAACATCAGGGTTTTCATTGTCAAGACTTTTTGAAATTTTTTTCAATGGCATATTTACCCAGACAATAAGAAGCGCAGAAAGCAATACAACTATAAACATTACAAACAATATAATAAGTATAAGCTGATTTGAAGAAGTTCTGTGCAATTCTCTTGTAAAGGGAGTTAAGCTTTCAACATAAAGAATATTCAAAGGCTTGGCATCCCAGGATTGAACCACCCTTGAAAAGCCAATTATGCCTTTTATCGGGTCATATTTCGCATCAATTGTTTTGGCTTCTGTAATCGGCAGTATATTAATTGTGCTTTCCGTTAAAGTTGAAATTTCCGCAAGAAAACGCTCCGACCAGAGTCTTCCTGCAAAAAGATAACCTTCAGGAGAGAAGTTTCTTTCCATGTCTGCAGATGGCTGGACGGGTGAGCATCTGATCTCCATAAGCCCGGCAGGGGTTTCCATGAAATAATGGTAAAATCCTCTTGAAGCAATTTTATATGCAAAATCATCTCCTTCGTTGATATCAGGGGGGATATATTGTTCAATATTTGTAAGGGTGTGGAGCAGCTTAAATTCTTTGCTGTATATCCATACCGCGTTTACATTAAAACTTCTGAGTGAACCCTCAAAATACTGATTGAACCTTCTTTTTTCTCCGGATTTTATAATATTTATAAGTTTATCAGAGTTGCTGAAATCAAAAGCAAACATTTCAAGTGTTGCACCCTCAAGTCTGAGAACCTTATCAAAAAGAGTATTCTTTTCATGAATTTTATTTTTCAGAAAGAATTCTTCTCTTTTTGTTTCCTGATGGTTTATATAAAGGAGGCCGCTTATAAACAGTATTGTTATAGTTGATAGGAGAAGAGCTATTTTTGTCTGTATTTTCACAATAGTCTATCCATTAAATAAGTGCTATATTTGCAATTGTAAAAAAAAGCAAAAAAGTTTATCTTAATAGTGTTGAGCAATAGAACGGTTCACAAAGCTTTTTATATATTATTTTAACACATTAATATCAAATATTGAACGGTTTTAAACAAGGGTTTATTTATGAAAATAATCATTGCCCAGACAGCAGGTTTCTGTATGGGGGTCAGGAGGGCTGTTGACATTGCTCTTGACAATGCAGAAAAAGACTTCAGGAAAATCTATACAATAGGTCCGCTTATTCATAATCATCAGACTGTTGAGATGCTTAAAAAAAGAGGTATTGAAGCTGTAGATGATGAAAATTTGCCGCCTTTGAATTCAACACTGCTTATAAGAGCTCATGGAATACCGCGGGAAAAACAGAATGAATTCGAAAAAAGAGGGTATAACATAATTGACGGAACCTGTCCTAAAGTCAAAACGGTTCACAAAGTTATTGAAAAATACCGTCAGAAAGACTTTACAATTATAATAGCAGGAGATAAAGGGCATGCAGAGGTCATAGGTCTTCTGGGATATGCAGGAGAAAACTCCTATCTGATAAATTCTCCTGAAGATATTGAAAAACTGCCGATACTTGAAAAAATTTGTCTTGTTTCGCAGACCACTTTTGACCGTGTAACATTTGATGAAATAGCACGGAGAATCAGAGAAAAGTTTAAAGACTCTGATGTGGTAATCAAAAAAACAATATGTCTTGCAACTGACAAAAGACAGGAAGAGACACGCAAGCTAGCGGGAGAAGTTGATGCAATGATAGTTGTGGGAGGCAAGCACAGCGCAAATACGCTTAGATTAGCCAAGATATCAAGTCAGCATGCTCCTCATACGCAGCATGTGGAAACAGAGGAGGAAATTGACTGGAGTGCCATATCCCGTTGTAAAAGCATAGGAATTACAGCAGGCGCTTCAACACCGAGTTGGCAGATAAAACGTGTGGCGGGTCATTTAAGCCATCTTTCAAGCAATATGGGCAGGACAGTCAGCAACAGGCTGTGCCAGTTGTCAGAATTTTTTGCAAATCTCAATATTTTTGTCTCCCTTGGTGCCGTGGCTCTCTATTTTGTGTCCTGCAGTTTTCAGAATATGCATGTTACAAAAGAGGGTGTCTTTCTTTCATTTCTATATTTTGCTTCAATGTATCTGTGGAACAGTATCACAAGTTTGAATCTTACAAAACATCTTGGGATGAGCAGGTACAGTTTTTATGAAAAACACAAAAAAATATTGATGTTACTCACAATCTTCTGTATGGTTTTCATGCTTGTATTGAGCCTGTTTGTCAGCAGCGGGCTGTTTTTTCTGATGCTGATTGCAGCTGTTGCCGGAAGTCTTTATCATGTTACAATTGTTCCAAAGCAGCTTCAGGCGATTATTCCATATAAGAACCTTAAAGATATTCCTACCTCAAGGGATCTGTTTGTCGCTCTTGCATGGGCTGTTATGCTTACCTTTTTGCCTCATGCCATTGATGGCAGTTTTTCAGTTACCGTATATACAGTTTTCTTTTTCTGCTGGGCTTTCTATCTTGCATATCTAAGATCACTTTTTTTCGATCTTCGAGATATAGAGGGCGATAGGATTATGGGAAGAGAAACACTTGTGAGTATAATCGGGGAGAAAAGGGTAAAAGCAATAATATCAACAACACTGTGGATATCAATAGCAGTACTAACGCTCTTTTCTGTTCCAATATTAATCCCTGAGTATCCTTTTGATAAGTCAATGAAAGTGAAATTTCTTTTTCAGTTGCCGGTTGTTTTCTATCTTATGCTATTTATAAAATGGGATAAAAAAGTTTCATCAGTGCATGGCGGGGTATTTAACCTGTTTGCTGACGGCCATTTTTATCTTGCAGCGCTTGGTGTTTTGGTTGCAAGAGCTCTGATGTAGGGAAGGGATGTTGAGCTGATAAGCATAAATGGAGTTGCAAGATACAAGTTTCAAGATGCAAGGAAAAGCAGGGGGGATGAGCAATAGAGCTGTTAAGCTGATGGCTGTTAAGCAAAGACAGAAGACAGAAGACGGAAGACGGAGGGTGGAAGACTTTATTCGATTACGACTACGAGCAGGAGATGGGAAATTGGAGCATACCTTCACAACTTAGGAGTGAGAAAAATAATGACTGATAAACTGAAAAACCATCTTGCAGGGCAGACAAGTCCCTATCTTCTGCAGCATCTGTATAACCCTGTTGACTGGTATCCCTGGTCTGAGGCTGCGTTTGAGAAAGCAAAAAAGGAGAATAAACTGATGTTGATAAGCATCGGGTATTCATCCTGCCACTGGTGCCATGTAATGGAGAAAGAGTCCTTTATCGACAGGGAAGTGGCTGAATTGATGAACAGCAATTTTGTGTGTATAAAAGTTGACAGGGAGGAGAGACCCGATATTGACAATATCTATATGAGGGCAGTTCAGTTGTTGTCAGGACAGGGGGGATGGCCGCTTAACTGCTTTGCATTGCCTGATGGAAAACCCTTCTGGGGCGGGACATATTTTCCCAAAAAAAACTGGATAGCTGTTTTGAATGATATTTCGGTTTTGTATCAAAATCAGCCCGATAAGATAACAGATCAGGCTGAAAAACTAACGAAAGGAATTGATCTTTCGAGCAGAATTGAAATCAATAAAAATATAGATAATTCAGTTGATTACATGGCATGTTTAAAGGAATTAGTTAATAAGCTAAACAGTCAGCTTGACTATATATGCGGAGGGCTGCAGGGTGCTCCAAAATTTCCGATGCCGTCTGTGCTGATCTTTCTTCTCAGCTTATATCATCATACAAATCAACCTGAAATCATTGAACATGTTCGGCTTACGTTAAAGAAAATGGCTATGGGAGGAATATATGATCAGATAGGCGGGGGTTTTGCCAGGTATGCAACAGACATGTTCTGGAAAGTTCCACATTTTGAAAAGATGCTCTATGACAATGCACAGCTTGTGAGCCTTTACTGTTTTGCGTGGCAGGTAACAAAAGAGCCTCTTTTCAAAGAAGTGGTGTTTGAGACGCTTGAATTTATCGAGCACGAGATGACCTCTTCAGAAGGTTTTTTCTACTCTGCCATTGACGCTGACAGTGAAGGTGTTGAGGGACTCTATTATTTATGGAAAGAAGACGAACTTGATAAACTTCTTGGCTGTGATTCTGAACTTGTAAAAAAATATTTTCAGGTTGAAGGGCAGGGCAACTGGAAGGAAGGGCTGAATATCCTTTTTAGAAAAATGTCGATGGAAGATTTTGCCCGGGAAGAAAATATTTCGATAGATGATTTAAAGGGGAAAATAAAAAATGCAAAATCAATACTTCTTTATGGCAGACAGAAGAAAACAAGACCCCTGCTTGATGACAAGTGCCTTGTTGCATGGAACAGTCTCATGATAAAGGCTTATGCCGATGCTTTTGCTGCTTTTGGTGAGGATAAGTTTCGAGAAAGAGCGGAAAAGGCTCTAAGCAATATATTTGAGAAATGTATAATATCTGATGGCGGACTTCTTCGTGTCTATAAAGAAGGCAGGGCTTCAGTAAAAGGGTTTCTTGATGACTATGCCTTTTTAATTGAGGCTTCTCTGGCAGTTTATCAAATTACGGCGAAAGAGATTTATCTTATAAAAGCAAAAGAGCTCTGTGATTATGCAGTGAAATTTTTTTATGATACAGAAGTCCGGTTCTTTTTCTTTTCATCAAGTGAAGGTGAAAAGCTTGTGTCGTCTAATTTTGATATTCATGATAATGTCATTTCTTCCTCATGTTCTGTAATGTCAAGGAATCTTTTCTGGCTGGGCAGCCTGTTCGGAAGTGAAGAGATGCTTGAAATGAGCAGAAACATGTTAGACAATGTTATAAGCAGAAAAGAGCTGTATGGAATCGGACTTGCAAACTGGGCAATTCTTCTTCTTTATCATCTTTACGGGTTTTACAGTGTGGCTGTCTGCGGGAGTCAGGCAAATAAATATAGCCTGGAGCTTTTAGAAACATGGTCACCAGACAGGTTTGTTGCAGCATCAACCGGGTATAGTAGTGCCATTCCTTTTTTTAAAGACCGTTTTGTTGAAGGAAAGACTCTTTTTTATGTCTGTAGAGAAGGTTTCTGTTTAAGCCCTGTAGAAACAGTTAAAGAAGCTCGTGAGTTGACGGCCGGCAAGCAAAAGGAGATAAAAATGCTAAAGTAAGTGGTAACTTTGGTATAACACCGTACAGCAACTTGATTTTTTTTCTTAAAACATGAACTTTTTAGAGGGATACCGTGACTCTTTCTGTTAAATCCATTCACAAAGCTGATACAGGGCAGACAAAGAAACTGCCTCTCTTTATGGCAAAGGTTTCAGCAGGGTTTCCTTCGCCAGCTGAGGATTATATAGAGAAAAAACTGGACTTGAATGAATATCTGATTAAACATCCTGCCGCTACTTTTTTTGTGAAAGTTGACGGAAGCTCTATGGTTAATGCAGGGATTAATCATGGAGATATACTTATTGTTGACAGGGCTGTTGAACCCTCTGACAGGAAAATTGTTATCGCTGTAATTAACGGTGAAATGACGGTAAAAAGAATAGGAAAAAGAGAAGGCAGACTCTATCTTATGCCTGAAAATGAAGACTTCGATCCTCTTGAAATAACAGAAGATTCTGAGTTTCAGGTCTGGGGAGTGGTAACAAGTGTGATTCATCAGGTATGACGGGAACAGCTTATATGGCTCGCAGTTGGGAACTGGTAGTAAAAAAAGACCATAAGAACTGTTGAGCAAAGAAATAAAAGGATAAAGTTCGTAGTCTTAATCGCCTTTTTTCTGTCATTTCCAAGGAGCGGGTAGGCTGACAGCCCGCAGGGAGGAAAGGATTTCATCATGAAAAAAACATTTGTTCTTGTTGACTGTAACAATTTTTATGTTTCCTGTGAGCGGGTTTTTAACCCTGTGCTTGAGGGAAAACCTGTTGTTGTGCTTTCAAACAATGACGGGTGTATTATAGCAAGATCAAACGAGGCAAAGATGCTTGGTATCGGGATGGGAGAGCCTTTCTTTAAGTGCCGGGAAATGCTTGTTAAAAATGATGTAGCAGTTTATTCATCAAACTATACCCTTTATGGAGATATGTCGTGCAGGGTAATGCATATTCTTCATGAAATGGCTCCTGAGGTGGAGATATATTCAATTGATGAGGCGTTCCTGCTTTTCAGAGGTTTTAAAAATTTCAATATCACAGATTATTGCCGCAGGATAAGAAAAAACATAAAACAGCATACAGGAATTCCGATATCAGCAGGGGCGGGGCAGACAAAGACCCTTGCAAAAATTGCCGCTGAGATTGCAAAAAAAGAACCGTCTTACAACGGGGTTTTTGATATTTCATCTGTGGATAATATTGACGGTTTTCTTGAGCATGTTTCTGTTGCTGATGTTTGGGGAATCGGTTCAAAATATGCTGAAAGACTTAAAAGTAAAGGTGTATTCACTGCAAAAGACCTTAAATATGTTGATGAAAAATGGGTTGAAAAACAACTCGGCACAAATGGTCTGAGAACAGTATTTGAGCTGAAAGGTTTTTCCTGTATTCCGATTGATGAGATACCGAAGCCCAGAAAATCAATCGTAAGCTCCAAATCTTTTGGCAAAGATGTAAGCTCTCTGGAAGAGATACAGGAGGCGTTGTCTGAATATGTGAGCAGGGCGGCTGAAAAACTGCGCAGTCAAAAGTCTGTAGCAACTTCTGTTACGGTTTTTGTGTCGACAAACCGTTTCAAGAGGCAGCCACAATACTCAAACTCTGTTGTTTGCAGACCTGCCTGTGCCACAGCATTTACGCCTGAGCTTATTAAGTATGCTCTTTCAGCGCTTGAATCCATCTACAGAAAGGGTTACAGCTATAAAAAAACAGGAGTTGTTCTTAATGGCATAGAATTGGCTAAAAATATTCAGCCCCCCTTATTTCTAAAAGCAGAGGATCTTTACACTGCTGAGAAAAAAACTCTGATGAGAGCTGTTGACAGAATAAACAGAAAATGGGGCAATGAAACTGTCCGGTGTGCATCTTCAGGGGTAGAAAGAAAATGGAGCATGAGAAGGGCTTTTAGTTCAGGGAATTTTACAACAGACTGGGATGAGCTACCGGTGGTAAAGGCTAAAAATCAGTAAACAGATATGATTTTTAGCTTGACCTGTAAAGGTTATTGCAATAGTATTTTTTAAATATCCTCCTGAGCGATTTAACTAGATAATTATAAGAGGAGAATATGTCATAAAAGTAAAAATCTGGGGAAGCAGAGGGTCACTGCCCTCTTCGATTAGACATGATATCGTAAGAAAAAAGATATTCCGTGCACTTGAAGCAGCACAGGGTGTTTGTCTGAAGACAAAGGAAGATATTGATCAGTTTATAGACAACAATCTTGAATTTTCCGTAAAGGGGTGTTACGGAACAAATACCTCTTGTGTGGAGGTAGAGGGTTCAGATGAATATATTATTTTTGATGCCGGAACCGGCCTGAGGGATTTTGGTAATCATATTATGGGGCAGCCCCTTAGGTCTTCTGTTTTTCATATATTTATCTCGCATCTTCACTGGGATCATATTCAGGGATTTCCCTTCTTTATTCCGGCTTTTCTGAAACAGAACAGAATACATATCTACGGATGTCATAATGGGCTGAAAGATGCCTTTGTTTCTCAGCAGTCACCGCCGTTTTTTCCGGTTCCTTTTAAGGTAATGAACGCTGATATTGATTTCTCCATTTTAACCCCCTTGAAACAATATGAAATTGCAGGTATTAAGGTATCCGCTATTGAACAGAATCACCCCGGCGGCTCTTATGCCTATAGGGTAGAGAAGAACGGCAAATCAGTTGTCTATGCTTCAGATTCTGAATACAAGGAACTCGGCAGCTCTGATAACGGATTTCTTGACTTCATAAAAGGAGCTGATCTGCTGATATTTGATGCACAGTATTCATTACTCGATTCCCTTCATACAAAGGAGAATTGGGGACATTCAAGCAATATAGCAGCTGTGGAGGTATCTTTGCAGGCAGGGGTAAAGCATGTCTGCCTTTTTCACAGTGAACCGACCTGTGATGACAAAACACTTGACAGGGTTTTTGAGGAAACGTGCAAATACAAGGAACTTTTTAACGAAAAGGCTGTTCTTGAAATAAGCATGGCCTATGATGGAAAGGAGATAGAGGTATAGTAAAAACTGGCAAGCTAAAATCAGAGGGCAGGAGTCTGTCTATGCTTTTAAGGGTTTTGCTACGAGCTACCAGCTATGAACTGCGAGCTAATTTATTTAACTATTTAGATGTTAATTCATAATGATAAAAATAATACCTTATAATATGGTTTATGTTTTGGTGCTGTTTTTTCTCTTTTTCGGATGTGCGCGTAAAACTGAACCTGTCTTCCGGGTCGGCACAAATATCTGGCCCGGATATGAACTGCTCTACCTGGCAGAAAAGCTTGGATATTATGAGGGCAGTAAAATAAAGCTGGTGCAACTGCCCTCTGCCTCTGAGGTTATTAGAGCCTTTCGAAATAATACCCTTGAATGTGCTGCCCTTACAATGGATGAAGCCCTGTTACTGAAAGAACATGGCCATGATATAAGAGTATTTTTAGTCACAAATATTTCAAACGGCGCTGATGTAATTATTGCAAGGCAGGATATCAAGGAATTCAGAGAATTAAAAGGCAAAAAGGTGGGTGTCGAAGCCTCAGCGCTTGGAGGGCTTTTTATTGCCAGGGCTTTGGAATTAAATCAAATGTCGGTTGATGATATTGAAATTGTTCCGCTTGAGGTTTTTGAACATGAGAAGGGTTTTAAAGACGGGATAGTGGATGCTGCTGTGACATTTGAGCCTGTACGCACCGGTCTTCTTAAAGAAGGCGCGCGGGTTGTTTTTGACAGTACACAAATTCCAAATGAAATAATAGATATTCTTATTGTACGGGTATCTGATATTTCAAAACCCCCTAAAGCACTTGAAATTCTAGTAGATGGCTGGTTTAAGGCTTACGGTTATTTCAAAGCAAACCCCGGGGAAGCATCTGAGCTTATGGCACCCAGGATTGGTTTGAAACCTGATGAGTTTTTAAAAGCTGTTAATGGATTGATTATACCAGATATTGACTACAACATTGACCTGCTTTCAGGAAATAACCCGTCTTTTAATAAAGCGTTATCTGAACTGCCGGCTTTTATGGTGTCTAAAAAATTGTTAAAGGAATATATTGATCCGAAAAGTATCATTAACAATATGTTAGTTAAACAGGCTTCAAAATGAGAAAATTCCCTTTTCCGATCAGATATTCCGTGCCTTTGATCCTGCTTGTTCTTATTATTCTTTCATCCGCGCTTCTGTTTGCAAGGGAATTTTTTATGACCCGCCAGGGTATTGAAAACCGGATGATGGATGATGCCCGGTTCACAGGTGTTCAGACTTCCACCATTCTCGAAAATCTGTATCAAAGAGATTTAAGGCATGTTGCCCTGTCGGTTGTCAGTCAACTGGCAGTCAAACCCTTTCTTGGTCGAGCTTACGTGATTGATGAAAACAACTCTGTTATAAGCTCAACTTCTTTTGATAACCTGAATAAACAGCTCGATCAATCTATGCTTTTTATGCCTCTTTCAGACATATACAATGCACGGGAAGTTTTTTCAAGCAGGGTTCAAACAGACAGCAAAAGTGAAACGATAATGGCTGTCTATCCATTTCTGTTAAGTATAAAACCGGGCAGTATAAGACCTGAAAAGAGGGGAATTCTCTATTTTGAATATGATATGAGCGGAGAGAAAAAAAATGCGCTATCATTTTTGTTAAAGATATTTCTTGAAGGGTTTGTTATATTTTTTATTCTTTGCGGCGGTGTTTTCTTCTTTTTTAATAAAACCATATCTTTGAGGGTTTACCGGTTGCTGGATACAGCAAAGCAACTTGCAGGAGGAGATCTTGATGCAAGAAGCAGACTGAAAGGCTCAGATGAGCTTGCTGTTATCTCCAGAGCCTTTGACCAGATGGCAGATGATATTAAGATTAAAAACAATGAACTCCATTCGGCAAAGGATGTGCTGGAGAGGAGAGTGGCTGAGAGAACCTCGGAGCTTAACAAACTGACAAATCAACTCGCTTCGGCAAAAGATGCGGCAGAGGCTGCAAGCGAGGCAAAAACTCAGTTTCTCGCCAGAATGAGTCATGAAATCCGCACCCCCATGCACGCAGTTATGAGCATGACCGGTTTTGTTCTTAAAACCGATCTTACTGATAAACAGAGAGAATACCTTCAGGTTATTCAAGTATCAGCTGAAAATCTGCTGGCAATTATCAATGATATCCTTGATTTTTCAAAAATTGAAGCGGGTAAAATGGAGATAGAGACAATTGATTTTGATCTTCACAATACCCTTCAGACGGTTATAAAAAACCATCAACCCTTTGCTGAAAAAAAACAGATATATCTGAAGATCACAGTATCAGAGGACACGCCCCGTTTTGTAAACGGTGATCCTGTGCGGTTTTCCCAGGTACTCTCAAACCTTATCACCAATGCCATAAAATTTACAGATAAAGGCGGTGTAAATGTTTACGTTAAACAGTCTCAAAACGGTAAAATATCCTTTTCGATAAACGACACCGGGATTGGAATCCCTGAAGCTAAAATCGAACATATTTTTGAAAGCTTTATGCAGGCGGACAGTTCCACCACCAGAAAATACGGGGGAACAGGGCTGGGTCTGCCGATCTCCAAACAACTGGTGGAGCTGATGGGAGGTGAGATCAAGGCGACCAGCAGGCAGGGTATGGGCAGTTCATTCTTTTTTACAATAGCTTTTTCAAGGGCTGAGTTTAAAGAACAGCCCTCAGTTGCTTATGAACAGACACCACACGGGGATGGGCAACCCATAAAAGAGCTGAAAATTCTTCTTGCTGAAGATGACCCTGTAAACGTAAAGGTTGCCGGGGTGTTTATTTCAGAAATTGGGTGGACCATGGCTCATGCTGAAAACGGCATGGAAGCTTTGAGAATGTTGTCAGAGCAGAAATTTGATACTGTTTTAATGGATTTAAGTATGCCTGATATGGACGGGCTTGAAGCCTGTAATCGGCTGAGAAATGGGGAGGCTGGTGAGATAAACCGCAACGTCCCGGTTATTGCAATGACTGCCCATGCCTTTTCGGGCATCAGAGAAAAGTGTCTAAAGGCAGGTATGAATGACTATATTTCAAAACCTGTTGACTTCAGCAGACTCAAAGACATTATTTTATATTTGATTGATACTGATTTTGAGCTGGCAGAACCTAAGGATGATGATAAAGCATGTGATGAATCTGTTCTGGATATTGAATCCACTCTCAGGCGCCTTAACGGAAATAAAGTACTTTTTATCAAGCTTCTTTCCATGTATGTGGCGAATACAGAGAAAATGATTGAGGAGCTTGAAAAAGCAGTTAATGACAGAGTAAATGAAGAAACAGCGAAAATAGCACACAGATACAAGGGTTCTTCATCAACTGTAGGAGCCGGGAGGGTATTAAAGGCTGTTACAGGAATTGAATCAGGGGCACAAACAAACAATTCTGAATTGATTGCAGCAAGTTTTAATGCCTTGAAATCTGAGATTATTTTTTTAGAAAAGGAGGCTAAAAAGTTTCTGTCTTCAGAAAGTAATAGTTAGACTGAAATTATTTTATGGGTTATAATCATACAAAGCGGGGTTTAAATAAAAAAAAGTTTATGCAGAGGTGTTAAATAAAATGAAAAAAAAAATTATAAAATTAGCGGTATTTTGGCTGTTAATAGCACTTCTTTCAGCATCCGAGAGTTTTTCTCTTACCATTGGAGATATGTTCCCTGATTTTTCAACTGCTCATAGATTTGCTGCCAAAGAGTGCGATTTTTTTGGGATTGAGTGTGAAAAAGATTTTTCTCTTGACAGTGTAAGATGTGATGTTTTGATAATTGAGTTTTTGAACGTTTACTGTCATACATGCAGGGTTCAGGTTCCTGTTTACAACGAAGTTCTGGAAAAAATCAAGGCTGATCATTTATATGCAAAAAGAGTCTGCATTCTGGGGATTGCTGTGGGTAATACGGATGCGGAGATTGCGGATTTCAGAAACAACTATTCCGTTAAGTATCCTGTTATACCTGACACTGAAAAGGAGATATTTTACCAGACAGGAAATATACAGGGAACGCCGCATACTTATGTTTTAATGAGAGATGGAGACAGATTTTTTATAGTAGATTATCATTCCGGCTCTTCTTCGGCAGAAAGGTATCTTAAGGTCTTAAACAGGGCATTGCGAGAGAGCATTGTGGGGGTGGAGCCCGGAAATATAATCCCTGAATTTTCATTTAAGGCAGATGGCATATTATACAACAACGATAACTTTTCGGATAAAAGATTTATCATGTACCTGCCTGTTGATAAAGCTTATCCTTTGGATATTGATACAAGAAACCCGGGTATTCAGATGGATATTTTATTTAAGATTCTAAAAAGATTCAGTAAAGTTGAAGTGATTGTTGTGCCATTTAAGGGAATGAACGTTGCGGATATTAAACATGAAAGACTTTATTATGCTGAAATGCCAGAAGCTTTACTTGTTGAAAAATTCGGCTCTGTTGACTCCCCTGCAATATACATGGTAAATCCTTTCGGAAGAATATCATTCAAGGGGGAGTCTATTACACTTAACAACTGTGAAGATATCATTAAAGGCAGGGAATATGTGCCTCAGGTGGACTTGTCTGATGATGAAATCATTAAAATAATTGAGGATCGAATAACAGCATCAGGTGATACTGTTATTTCCACGGAACCACTGATTATGGATAACAGCAATACTATTTTTGCAACAGCAGTTGAGCCCAGAAATCAAGGGGTTTACTATTTCTCTTTTGTTGCAAGCAAGCCAAGTCTTTGTGATATCTGCCATGATTCCCATTTTATTTATATGGTTGACAGCAAAGGGGTTATAAAGGATTTTATTCCACTTAAACTTACTAAACTCGGAAATATTGTCTGGTCTGAGGATGATAATATGAAAATAAGAAATGATTTTTCAGGAAAAAGCATATTCAGAACCTTTACTTTTAATCCTAAGGTGGATGCTGTTACTACCTCAACAATGTCGTCAGGCCTTGTTTATGAGGCATTTAATGAGGCAAAAGATGTGTTTGCTGATTTCAAGGAATACGGGTTCAGAAGTGAGTACTGGAAGGAGCTGTGTCACCGCAATATCTGCCTGATAAAGGAGAAAACCGGGGAAAACATAGAATCTCAACAGCAGTTGGAAGGTGCTGTATTAGAACATAATCTTTCAGGATGTCCTCAGGGCGGACTTTATATTGCTGTTGACGGGGATATACTTTGCAGTATTCATGGTTTGGTTTTTGAGGGATGCAAGTAGGAATCGGGCTTGAAAATTATTATCAAATAAAGAGGTTTGTGTATGAAAAAAATTGCATCTTATGTTATTGTTTTCCTGTTTGTCTTCTTTGGTTTTCTGTTTAATGCTTCAGGCGGGGATAAAATTGACTTCTCTTTAAAAAACCTCCAGGACACCTCAATTTTTACTGCAGCTGATTATAGAGATAATTATTTGATAATCGTTTTTGGCTCAATTTATTGTAGACCCTGTATACAGCTCCTTCCGGTTATGAACAACCTTTACTCGGAATATAAAGAATCGGGGGTGATTGTATTGGGTATAGACATCGACCATACCACAAAGGAGGACAGAATTAAGTCTTTTATACAGCAGCATGAGATTTCCTTTCCGTTTTTAATTGATAACAAAAATCTTGCACGTCAGATGAAGGTTGCCATGCTTCCTGTTATTTTAATGGTTGACAAAGGAGGGAAAATAGTAAGCAGGCATTTAGGGTTTAAGCCGTTTTCTTTTTTTGAATCTGAACTTGAAAAGATGGGGGCGGAAAAGGAAAATTAGCAATATAAACTATTGGTAATTTTCCTTAAACAACTGAAATCATGTCACACAATATTCAAATCAAAGGCAGATTTAATGCCTTTTAAATGCAGGTATTACTGACAGCATGAACTTGCTTTTTTAACTTGGAGTTTTTTATGCAGATTGGAATAATCGGTCTCGGCAGAATGGGTTTTAATATGGCTGCACGTCTGGTTGAAAAAGGCCAGGATGTTATTGTATATAACAGGTCAAAAGACAAGGTTAAGGCTATGACCCAGCTTGGAGCAACAGGATCTGAGAGCATTGAGGATATGGTTGAGAGACTTGAATGCCCAAAAACTGTCTGGCTCATGCTTCCTGCAGGTGATGTTGTTGATGAGCATATAAACACATTATCAGCAATTCTATCTGAAGGGGATATTCTTGTTGAAGGCGGGAACAGTTTTTATAAGGATGACATCAGCCGCAGTCTGGTTCTGCAAAAGCTTGGCATATCCTATATTGATGCAGGTGTTTCAGGAGGAATATGGGGAAGGGAGTTAGGATACTGTATCATGGCAGGAGGGGATAAGAAAGCTTTTAATCATATTGAGCCTCTTTTAAAAGCACTCTGCATTGAAGGTGGTTATCTTTACTGTGGCAGCTCCGGGTCCGGTCATTTTGTAAAGATGATCCATAATGGGATTGAATATGCTCTTATGCAGGCATATTCAGAAGGTTTTCATCTTTTAAAAAAATCTCCTTATGGTGATGATTTGTCTCTTGAAAAGATTGGCGAGCTTTGGAACAATGGCAGTGTTGTGCGCTCATGGCTTCTTGAGCTTTTAACTGATGCCCTTAAAAAGAACCCCGAACTTGATGGTATTAAAGGATTTGTTGAAGACTCGGGAGAGGGCAGGTGGACTATACATCAGGCTGTTGAATCAGGAGTTCCGGTTCCGGCGATTGCAAGCTCTCTTTTTCAGAGGTTCTCATCACAGACAGAGGATTCATTTGCAGACAAAATACTTGCGGTTATGCGCAAAGGTTTTGGAGGACACAGCGTTAAGAGTTTATAAGTTATTTCCGGGGTTTTTTTGAACGATTTAACAATAAAAAAATGTTTACATGAAAACGGAGCAGCGGGTGATAAGTGCAGTTGTCAGCAGGCAAGTGTACCCTGCCATATCATAATTTTTGGAGCTTCCGGAGATTTAACTCAGAAAAAACTTCTTCCCTCTCTCTTTAACCTTTTTGCAAACGGTTTTTTTCCTGAAAACCTCTCTGTTACGGGCTGTGCACGATCACAGATTGACAGTAGTGAATTCAGACGAAAAAGTAAAATATCAATAGAACAGAACTGTTCCTGCGAATTATCCGGAATAGAGGCTTTTCTTGACTGCCTTTACTACAAACCTATTGAGTATGATGATTTAAACACATTTAAAGGTCTTTCCGGTTTTATCCGGGATATTGAAAAAAAACGCTCAACAAATGGCAATTTTGTCTTTTACCTTGCACTGCCCCCTTTTCTTTATATTTCAGTTATAAACATGATAGCCCGTTCTGAACTTTCCTCCAAACAGTATGGAACAGGATGGAAAAGGATTATTGTTGAAAAACCCTTCGGAACTGACTATAACAGCGCTGTTAAAATTAATGAGGTTTTAAGAAAATATTTTCAGGAAGATCAGATATACAGAATTGACCATTATCTGGCAAAGGAAACTGTTCAGAACATACTTGTTTTCAGGTTTGCCAATACCATATTTGAACCAATTTGGAACAGGCAGCATATTGAATATATTGCAATATGTGCATCTGAGAAAATTGGAATTGAACATAGAGCAGGATATTATGAAAAAGCAGGGGTTATCAGAGACATGTTTCAAAACCACATCATGCAGATGCTTGCACTTACTGCAATGGAACCCCCTGCGCGGTTTGCTGCTGAAATGGTAAGGGATGAAAAGGCAAAACTTTTCAGATGCTTAAGACAATTTGATAACGATAAACTTGAAGAAAATGTTGTACTTGGTCAATACAGCGGAGGTACGGTTGATGGAAAGGAGGTCTTTTCCTATAGAAATGAAAAAGGAGTTGACAGCCAGTCATTAACCCCTACCTTTGCTCTATTAAAGGTTTTTATTGACAACTGGAGATGGCAGGGGGTGCCTTTTTTCCTGTTGTCCGGTAAAAGGCTTGCAGAGAAAACTACGCGTATAGTCGTTCAGTTCAAGGATGTTCCTTATTCTATTTTCAGAGATGTTCTCACTTCTTCTATTAACCCTAACCGTCTTGTTTTTCATATACAGCCTGATGAAATTATTTCTCTTGGTTTCCAAGCTAAAAGACCAGGTTCTTCTATCTGTCTTAGAACCATTAATATGCAGTTCAGTTATAATCCAGAGGCAGAAAAAGGAATTGGCGCTTACGAAAAAGTTCTTCTTGACTGCATTAATGGAGAGCAGATGCTTTATATCAGGCAGGACAGTGAAGAGTTATGCTGGGGGTTTTTAACCCCTATAATAGAAGAATGGGAACAATTTCAATCAAGCAAAAAACTTCTGCATTTTTATCCTGCCGGCACATGGGGACCTGATGAAACAAATTCTGTATTTAAACCGGCCAATTTATTTTTATAATTAAAATGATAAGATGCTTGACTATGATATGTTTTTTTTATATAAGTAAAGGACAGGTGGAAATAATAACTTAAAAGGAGGAAGGTATGACAAAAAAATCAGTATTACTTATTCTGCTCCCGATATTTTTATTGCTGTTTACAGGAAACGGCCTGGCAGAGGACAAGAAAAGTAAAATTGTTCCTGAAGAGGCAATAAAAGCAACTCAGATAATCCGTCTTCATTACAGCGGAGGAATAACTCCCCCGGTAGTAGAAATTGAACCTGGAACAACGGTTATCTGGATTAACGATTCAAGAGCTCCAATTGAAATGCAGTTTCAGGGCAAGCAGGTTACACTTGCATGTAAAAGCCCCGTTCATTTTATCATTGATGATGAAGGTTCATTTATTTCCAACAGAATACCACAAGGGTCAGTAGCAAGTCTCTGTTTTGTTGAAATGGGTGAATTTCATTATGTAGCAAGGGTTGTTACAACGGGTGCTGCTGCCACAGACTTCAGATCTGATCAGGAATTCAAAGGTTTAGTTATAGTAACAACAGAGCCTGAAGCGCTCAAAAAGTAAGATTTTCCGGTTTTCAAAAGGGGCCCTTAAAAGCCCCTTTTTGCCTGCTATATTCTGGATACCATAAAACTTTCAAGGGATTTTCTTTCTGCTTTTCCATGTACGGTATCAGCAGGAACACCAAGAGCTATTACCGCCATAAGTTCAAGATTCTTATCAACATTTATGATTTGTTCTGCTTTTTCGCGATTTTTTAATATTTCTCCAAGCCAGACTCCCCCCAGCCCTTTTATATGTATTGCAAGCAGCATGTTCTGAATGCAGGCTCCTACAGACTGAATATCCTTTTCTCTGTGATAGATTTTTTCATGGTCTAAAAAAACAGCTATACATACAGGGGCATTGTCTATGACAGCACCATATCTGGTAAGAGCTGAAAGTTGTTGCAACACTTTTCTGTCACGAACAACTGAAAACTTCCATGGTTGATTGTTCAACCCCGAAGGGGCCCAGATACCGGACTCGATGATTTCATTTATAGTTTTATCATCAATTTCGGCTTTTTTGAATTTTCTTACACTTCTTCTCTGTTTAATATTGTCAAGCATACAATGATTACTTCCTTGGGATATATTAGAAAAACAGCTGTATAAAACATCTATTCAATTATCTTGTCTGCGTATTTGCGCATAACATCAGTTATTACAATCCCATTCTTCTCAGCATTTTTCCTGTTTATTATAAATTTTGATTTGCTCACCATTCTAATTGGTATGGATGAAGGCGGTTTGCCACTTATAATCTCAACAGCAAGCTCTGATGCATCAATGCCTGCCTGAACATAATCTCTTGAAATTACAGCCACAGCACCCAAAGCAATCTGTGGCTCATTAAATCCGAAAACAGGTGTTTTTCTATTCCGGGCAGCTTTTATAATTGCTGGAAACGAGGCATCTGTTATATTGCATATTATCTGACATACAGCGTCAATATCTGAGGATACCAGGGTTAAGGCAGCGTTGCTAACATCTGCTGTAGTTTCCACTGGTATTTCAACAACTTCAATCATGGCTTGTTGTGCATGTTCTTTAAAATGCTGTAAATTGACAACAGAGTTGATTTCTCCGGGAGAGAAGAGTGTTCCAACTTTTTTCGCGTCGGGAATAAATGCGCGAAGTTTTGCAGTCATCCCGCCGTAATCGCCCAGGGTGCATATTCCAGTCACGTTTGGTAAATGGTCTGTAAATGATTTTCCTGCCCCTGCTGAGACAGGGTCTGCAACTGTTGTGAAGACAATATCAGTATTTTTTAATTTATTTATTGCAGCCTGAAGGGTAGGGGTTGATGAAACCATAACTAAAGAATAATTTTTTATTATAGCCATGTCCATTATTGAGTTTAACGTGGTTATATCACCCTGAGCATTATTTATTGAAAGTGTATATTCTCTTCCTTCAACAAGCCCTGATTGCTCCAAACCCTTGATAATCCCCTTCCGGGTATCATCTGACATGGGGGAGTCAATGTATTGAACAAGACAAATTTCAGCTCTGCCCTTTTGCTCGTCTCTGTCTTTTGCGCAGCCTGTAAAAGAGATATAACTTATTAAAAAAAACAGGAATAGAAGTTTTATCAGATATTTCATAACTCACCTTACTATGGTTCTACTAATTCTGTTTCCAATATTGTATATTTCATCAAGTCTGTTATTGTCCTTTTTCATATCACCTATATCCCTGACATCAGTGATATGAATTTTTTCAACTATTTCCATCATAAAGGTTCCTCCAACATTATGTTCAAAAACCTTAAAAGCAAGTTCCCCTATTTTGGGATCTTTGAAGTCCTGAACAAGCGCAATGACGGCTTTTTTACCTTTTGCAGGATTATTGATAAACTTTATTGCATCCATTGTTCCCATCTCTCCAACTATCTCAACCTCCCACAACGGCAGACACCTTTCAAAAAACTTTGCCATAATTGCCGTATAAGCGCCGCAGTAAAGAGGGGAAGCAAATATAACAAGGTCTGATGATATCAGTTCATTAATAAGAATGTCCATATCGTCTCTGTGAACAGCGCATTTAGTTCCCGGTTTGACCATACAGTTTCTGAAACAGCCCGAACACTGATTAATATTATAATCGTGCAGAAAAAACTTCTCTGTTTCAGCTCCTGAAGTTTCTGCTCCAGCAAGAAATGTGTCGACAAGAATATCAGAATTGCCTTTTTTCCTTGGGCTTCCGACAAAGCCGGATACTTTCATAAATAAAACCTCCTGCAGTTAACAAAGTAGTTAATGGTTGGTGGTGCACAGCAAAAAAAAATATAAGTTACAAACACTTATTGTAATACCACTACATAAAATTGCAATAAAAAAAAGACAGCCGTTTTAATGACTGTCTTGTAATGAAAACTGTTTTCTTTAAAGCTTGATCTTTTTGGGTGTCAGAGCGATTATACTTGAAATAACGACTCGGGAAAAATTGCTATGAACTACCAGCTGCGAGATGCGTTGCTAATTTACCTTACCACAGCATGCATCTTGAACCGGGAGTTCTTCTTCCGCCTCCCCTGTATCCTCTGCCTTTAACCCCTATCATTCCGGTCTGACCTCTGCCATAGCATGGGGAATAGACTGCTTTCTGCTCAGGGGTTAAGATATTTCTTGTTTTAACCGTCTTATCAATTCTTTTCTGTGCAAAACTGCCCTGCAGGGCGTTCAGTTCATTCTGCAGTTTTCTGATCTTCTCAATATCAGGGTTTTCAGCGTTAAGAAGAGAATTGATCTGCATATGTTTGTTGTAGATATCTGTCTTTACCTGAATGGTTTCATTTTGGAATTCTGTCCAGATTCTGTTTCGCTCTGCAAGCTGCTCAGTTGAAAGCCTCAATTCAGGGTAACCATACATATGAGCGTATTGTCCCCCCTGATAAATGCCCATCTGCCTCCCATAACCAGGCATGCCTGCTTGAGCAAAGACAAATGCCGGTAAAAGCAATACTGTAATAAATACTGCAAAGCTAAAGATTGACAGGTTAATTTTTTTCATCTTCCTTACCTCCTGTTTAAATGGTTAATAAAAAATTGTTTCTTTATCCTATTAAACAAACAGGGAGCAAAAAACCTTCGGCTGTTTTTAAAATTTCAGTAAAGATTGAATAATCAGATGGGTTTAATCAGGCTGGAGTAAACTGTCGCTTTTGGATTCTGTAGTAAATAATTGCACGGATTCCGTCAATCGTTACAATTATGCTTAAAAAAATAAGTATTGTGGATATAATTCCCAATTCAAAATCATCACCTTTTACAACAAAATATCCGGAATAAGGATTAAAAATACCCCATACCAGCGAAGCTATTGTGGTGATCGCCATAAATACCGCTGGCACTAGCGTATAAATGGCAGGTCTTTTAATGCCTGTAAGATAAGCGCTTATAACAATCAATGCAATAGCTGCGATAAGCTGGTTTGATGAGCCAAAAAGTTTCCAGATGGTGGCGTAAGAATTTGTAACCGCAAGAAAATATGCCGGAACAAGAAGTATTGCCGTGGAAACCACTTTATTTTTCAGAACAGGAATATGGCTTGCAATTGTTTCCGCGAAAATAAATCGACCCAGTCTTGTTGAGGTATCAAGGGAGGTTATAATGAATGTTTTTACCATTACAGCACCTAAAAGCCCGGCAACAGCAGAAGTTAAAAATGGAATTTCAAGCTGTGCGACAATATTTCCAAAACCTGAGCCAAAGGCAACAATCCAGCTGTCTTTCAGCGCTGTGTGAAAATATAAAAGCGAGGCTTCTTCAGAAATTCCGTCAGGGGCGATTCCCCAGTAAAGACCTGCAGAAACAACAAACACAACAAGAAACGCAAGGACACCCTCCATAATCATTCCTCCGTATCCAACAAGTTTGCCGTCAGTTTCCCTGTCAAGCTGTTTTGAAGTAGTTCCTGTTGCTACCATTGTATGAAATCCGCTTATTGCACCGCATGCAACTGTTATAAAAAGAAGTGGCCAGATCGGAACTTCGCCTGAAAAAAGGTTACCGGAATAGAAAGGTGCACTGAATGTCGGATGTACCAGTAGCATTGACACAATTCCAAGAAAAAGTGTTATAAAAAGCTGGGCTGATGAAAGAAAGTCCCGGGGTTGAAGCAACAGCCATACAGGCAGAAGCGAAGCAATTGCACAGTATGTAAATAGGATGGATATCACCAGAATTATATGCACATGTATTGTTTCCCAATTATCCGGAAAAGAGATAGGATATTTAAAACCAAGCCATATAAGAAAATAAACTGCAATTATGGATACTATGGAAGCCAGTACAAGGTTAATATTAAAACGGTAAACAGCAAGACCCAGTAAGATTGCAATAAAACAGACACCTACTGTTGGCAGGACAAGCTCAGGTTTTACAACCAGAGCTTTGGCAGCGCTTGAAGCAAAAACAGAAATGATTAATATAAGAGTTAACCAGAGAAGCAGCGCAAAAATAAGACGGGTTCGTCTGCCAATCGCCTTTCCTGCTATTTCAGCAATACCTTCGCCTCTGCTGCGGACAGAGAGCATTAAAGAGAGATAGTCATGGACTGCCCCGAAGAAGACTGAGCCAAGGGTTATCCATAGCGTTGTCAGTCCCCAGCCAAAATAGGAGACAGCGAGTATGGGTCCTATTATCGGTCCAGCTCCGGCAATGGAGGCAAAATGGTGACCCCACAGAAATACCGGTTTTGCCGGAGAAAAATCTATGCCGTCATTGCGGGTATGAGAAGGGGTTTGCCTTGAATTATCCGGTTTTACTAATTTCTCTTCAATAAACCTGCCGTAATAACGGTACCCCAGATAAAACCACAACAGAACTAAAGAGCATACAATAAGAGTGGTCATGCTTGTATTGTTTCCTTGAAGGTCTTCGAAGATAGATAATTATAGGCTTAGGGTTGCTGTGTGTCAAGGGTGAAAATTTAATTTATGTTTTTTATACAAAAGCATGGAAAGGGATATGCAGGTATTAATTAATCAACCGGTTATAACAGCTTTCTTTGGGAGTATTATATCTCAATTTTGCTAACGGTTAGCTCTGTTATCAAATCTTCTGCCATGATGTTCTCTGTATCTGTTGTCCATCCTATGCCGAAGTTTTGATAAATACTCTTTTTTTT
>CAZMHH010000039.1:3891-33382 GCA_964566035.1 uncultured Thermodesulfobacteriota bacterium | reverse complement strand
TTTTTGCTACGAGCTACCAGCTATGAGCTACGAACTAACTTGAGATTTCTCAGTCGCTATCGCTCCTTTGAAATGACAACGGGGCAGGGATTCGAGATGACAGTGCAGCAGCCTGAAATATCAAAATTTTTAACCAGCCGGCGTAGCTCAAAGGTAGAGCAGCTGATTCGTAATCAGCAGGTCAAGGGTTCAATTCCCCTCGCCGGCTTTAAAGACAGAGATCAGGTATCAGCTTTCAGGAAAAGAGCAGGGATTCGAAATGACAACTTTTTGCCTTTGCTACGAGCTACCAGCTATGAGCCACGAACTAACTTCAAGAATTAACGATCTTGATTATGAACAAATAAAAATAAATTTATTAAAAAAGAGGCAGAAAAAATGATAGGAAAATTTATAAGACTTGAACGGATATTCAACAGGAATTCAGGCAGATCAGTGATAATACCCATGGACCATGGTGTAACAATAGGTCCTGTTTCAGGGATTGTTGATATGAAGAAGTCAGTAAATGATGTTGCAGAGGGGGGGGCTAACGCAATTGTCATGCACAAGGGTGTTGTCTCCTGCGGTCACAGAGGAAGCGGCAAAGATGTGGGGCTTATTATTCACATGTCGGCAAGCACATCTCTATCCCCTGACCCAAACTCAAAGGTTCTTGTCTGTACGGTTGAAGAGGCAGTTAAACTGGGGGCTGATGCTGTTTCGATACATATCAATCTTGGCGCTGATGACGAGAAAAGGATGTTAAGGGATTTTGGCACAGTTGCCAGAGAGGCTTGCGAGTGGCGTATTCCACTGCTTGTAATGATGTATACAAGAGGTAATAAGATAAAAAATGAATATGATGTGGCTGTTGTCAAGCATGCTGCCCGTGTAGGAGCCGAGCTTGGCGCTGATGTTGTAAAAGTTCCCTACACAGGTTCTCCTGAAACATTTCGCGATGTTGTAGAGGGTTGTTTTGTGCCTGTAGTGATTGCCGGTGGCGAGAAGATGGAGACAGATGAGGATATTCTTAATATGGTAAAAGGTTCTGTTGAAGCAGGAGGCGCCGGGGTGTCAATCGGGCGTAATGCTTTTCAGCACCAGAGACCGGACAGGATTGTCAAGGCAATAAGCCGAATAGTCCATGAAAACTGGGGTGTTGAAGAAGCCCTGAAAGAACTGAAAGGATGACAGAAATGAAGGTATGGGTTAACGCAATACCATGGAACAAGCAGATTGTAATAGATGCTCTTGAATCAGGCGCTGATGGGTTGATTGTTGAAAAAGGGAAAAGCGCAGAGGTCAAAAAGCTTGGTATTATTACAACGGTTGCTGAAGACGGAGATTTGAAACCGGGCGAGGATATCTTCTTTGTTGAGATTTTATCAAAAAGGGATGAGGAGGAAATTGTATCTTTCCCCCATGACAAACCGGTTGTTGTGAAGACAAAGGACTGGACAATAATTCCGATTGAAAATATTTTAGCCCAAAGGAGCAATATTTTTCTTGAAGTAAACAGCCTTTCTGATGCAATGACAGCTTCAGGAATACTTGAGAAAGGTGTTGACGGGGTTGTGCTCAGTGTCATGGAAGGGGCTGAGCTCAGAGATACTGTTTCAAAACTGAAAAAGGGCACAGACAAACTTGTCCTTGTTGAGGCTGAGATAAGCCGGGTAATAGCTCTTTCCATGGGAGACAGGGTCTGTATTGATACATGCACTGCTATGCAGGAGGGTCAGGGAATGCTTGTTGGCAACAGCAGTTCAGGTATGTTTCTTGTTCATGCCGAAACAGTTGAAAACCCCTATGTTGCTCCCCGTCCTTTCAGGGTAAATGCAGGACCTGTTCATGCATATATCAAAACGCCGGGAGGAAAAACAAAGTATCTTTCAGAACTTCAGTCAGGAGATCCTGTTCTTGTGGTAGGTTTTGACGGGTCAACACAGGATGCAGTTGTAGGAAGGGTGAAAATAGAAAAAAGGCCCCTTGTATTTGTTGAAGCTTTTGCCGATGGGAAACCATATACTACTGTTCTTCAGAATGCTGAGACAATAAGGCTTACATCTCCGTCAGGAAAACCTGTATCAGTTGTTGAGCTGAAGGAGTCGGTTAAGGTTCTGATGTTTACAGAGAAAGGGGGCAGGCATTTCGGGATGCAGGTGGAGGAAACCATCGAGGAAAAATAGCGGAAAAGAGCAGTTGAACTGTTAAGCAAAAGAGATAAAAGGTAATAGGCTATAGGGAAAACAGGGAGTTAGCAGCTTAGCTCGTAGCTGGTAGTAAAACCCTGTCATTTCGACTGAATGGAGCGAAGCGGAATGATGGGGAAATCTGGTTTTAAAGTAATCGCTTTTATTGCGAGAAACGATTACGACTACGATCACGACCACGAAGGGTCTTTATTGCTTTTCTGTTTTTACTGACACCTGATAGCTGACACCTGCTTTTTATCGCCTTTGCTTAATCCCGCGAAGCGCGGGACCAATAGCTTGTCAGCTCTTTTGGCTACGAGCTACGCTGCTAACATCTCATTCAATTTTTATAAACATATTTCTGAGCATATCCCATGCACGGTCGACATTTTTTTGCTGTTCTTCTGAAATCTCTGAGCGGGAAGGCGCACCTGTTGAATAGATAATTGCTGATTTTTCCTCGGATAGCTGTTTTTGAGATACACCGGGCTCGGTTCTTTTAAGCTTTTTTTCTTCCAGGTCTGTTTTTATCATAATCTGGATTGTCTCATCTGAAACGCCGTTCTGTTTAAGAAATACTATTTCTTCAGGCGTAAGGGCACTGGAGGTATTGAAGGAAAAGCCTATAAAGATAAAAATCAGATAAAGACATTTTTTCATGAGTAACTCCTTTTTTCTTTATTCTTTATATGGTTAATGCATATATCATGCCGTTTGGCAAGAAAAAGCTGAAAATAGCTGATAAGCTATTAAGCTGATGGCTAATAAGCAAAGGCAAAAAAAAAGGGCAGAAACAGAATGCCTGACAACTGATTCTCTTCCGCCTTCAAGGTTTTGCTTAACAGCTCAACAGCTGTTCAACTATTAACCTGTAACTAAACCAAAAACGGAGGTTAAAAATTTTGAAAGCTCTTATTACAGGCGGAGCCGGTTTTATAGGTTCTCATTTAGCAGAAGAACTTCTTCAGGCAGGCAATGAGGTTTTTGTTGTTGACAATCTCTCTACAGGAAGTATGAACAATATTATCCATCTTAAAGATAACCCTAAATTTAATTATTCAATAGATACTATTTTCAACAAAGATCTTATGACAGAGCTGGTGGATATTTGCGATGTAATATTTCATCTTGCTGCGGCCGTGGGGGTGAAACTGATTGTTGAATCGCCTGTCAATACAATAGAGACAAATATTTACGGTACAGAAATAGTGCTTCAGCTTGCCAACAAAAAGAAGAAAAAGGTCGTAATTGCCTCAACCTCAGAGGTTTACGGCAAAAGCAACAGAGTTCCTTTTAAGGAAGACGATGATATGGTGCTTGGTCCGACAACAAAGGCGCGCTGGAGTTATGCATGTTCAAAGGCGATAGATGAGTTTTTATCCCTTGCATACTGGAGGGAAAAAGGGCTTCCTGTTATTGTTGCGAGGCTTTTCAATACTGTAGGACCAAGGCAGACAGGCAGATACGGGATGGTTATCCCCACTTTTGTTCAGCAGGCTTTAAATGGTGAGGATATTACTGTATATGGCGATGGCGAGCAGACAAGAAGTTTTACCTATGTTAAAGATGTTGTAAGTGCTTTGAGGGAGCTCTCCCTTCACAAAGATGCTATCGGGGAGGTTTTCAATATTGGAAATGACAGAGAGATAAGCATAAAAAATCTTGCAGGGCTTGTAAAAAAAGTTACAGGAAGTTCTTCAAAAACCGTATATATTAATTATGACAAGGCATATCAGAAAGGTTTTGAAGATATGATGAGAAGAATGCCTGACATAGCAAAAATAAAAAAACTTATAGGGTTCAAACCGTCTCTTGATACAGAGGGTATTGTGCGGTCGGTTGTTGAGCACCACAGGAAGGGCGGTTGAGTAAGATCAGTTGCAAGCTCCAAGTTTCAAGCTGCAAGGAAAAAGCAAAAATACTGTCATTTCGAAGGAGCGATAGCGACTGAGAAATCTGGTTTTTTGGGTTTGTTTTTTTTTGCTACGAGCTACCAGCTACGAGCTCTCCTGTCATTTCGACTGAGTGGAGCGAAGCGGAACGATGGAGAAATCTGGTTTTAAAGTAATTAGCTTTTATTACGAATAACGATTACGATCACGACCACGAAGGGTCTTTATTGCTTTTCTGTTTTTGCTGACACCTGATAGCCGACACCTGACACCTGCTTTTTATCGCCTTTGCTTAACAGCTTATCAGCCATCAGCTTAACAGCTCTTTTAGCTACGAGCTACCAGCTATGAGCTACAAACTAACCAGTGTTGAACCTTGAATGAGTTGATGAACTTATGTTTGATACAGGTCTTTTAATAAAATCCTTATTTGTTCTGTTCGCGTCAGTTGCTTTCTCTGCTGTTGTAACCCCATTTGTGCGTCTTATTGCGTTAAAAACAGACCTTGTAATCACTCCCAGAAAAGACCGCTGGCACAAAAAACCAACCCCCACAATAGGCGGAGTGGCAATTGTATTTGCATTTGTGTTCATGTTTTTCACTGTTTTTCAGTTTGATAAAACCATGTTTCCAATTGTGCTGGGCGGTATTTTAATGTTTATACTCGGGCTTGCTGATGACCTGAAGGGATTAAGCCCTCAGATAAAGCTGATAGGGCAGATAGCAGTGGCAGCGCTTGTGATAAGTTTTGGAACTGTTATTGAAATTATCCCCTATCCTGCCGTTGCAATACCCCTGACATTGTTCTGGATAATAGCCATGACCAATGCTTTCAATCTTATTGATAACATGGACGGTCTTTCAGCTGGTATAGCAACAATATGTGCCCTGGCTTTTTTTGTTTTTTCGCTTCAGCAGGAAAATATGCCCCTTGCCTTATGTTCTTTAATGCTTGCAGGCGCATGCATTGGATTTTTATTCTACAATTTTAACCCTGCCCGGATTTTCATGGGGGACTGCGGAAGCATGTTTCTCGGGTTCATGTTTGCTGTTCTGTCTGTAGCAGGCACATGGAAACACGCTTCAGGCATTGTTGTGACATTTCTTGTTCCTGTCATTATATTGAGCATCCCGATATTTGATACCGCTTTTGTAACCGTCACAAGGAAGTTTAACGGCAAGCCTGTATCTCAGGGGGGCAGGGACCATCTTTCACACCGTCTTGTGAGTCTTGGTATAAGCGAAAAACGGGCTGTTCTTATACTTTATGCAATATCTGCTTCCTGCGGTTTGCTTGCACTTCTGTATGTCAGTCTCAGACCGGGTGTTTTTGCTGTAATAGGAGCTCTGTCTCTTATGGGGCTCTTCTTCTTCTGCAGGTTTCTGGGGTCGCAGGACAAAAAGAGCGACAAAGAAGCAGAAGCCGGGGATTCAGTCCCGATTCCTTTTTTCAGAACAGATTTTGCGGTTGAAAACCTCAAAAGAATGGCAGAGATACTTATAGACCTTGTTCTTATTGTTATCTCATATTATACGGCTTATCTGATAAGGTTTGAAGGGGTGATGTCTGCCGGACCATTAAATCAGTTTATCCAGACCCTTCCCTTTGTTATGGTGGTCAAGATAACAGCTTTCTGGTACGTAGGATTATATCAGACGGTCTGGCGGCATGTCGGAATAAGGGATTTTATGAATATAATAAAGGCAGTTCTTGCAAGCAGTCTTATAATTATAACGGGAATTCTGATGTTTACAAGGTTTGAGTTTTTCTCCCGCTCGGTGTTTGTTATAGATGCAATGTGTACTACGCTTTTAATCTGCGGTGCGCACTTTTTTATGAGGGTTTTGAAAGAGTATATTTCTGATTCTGCCGTTGCGGATATTAAACTTTTGATAATAGGAGCCGGAGACAGCGGAGAGATGGCTTTGAGACAGCTGCGTCAGAACCATGTTTTTGGTTTTAATGTGGCAGGTTTTATTGATGATGATTCCGCAAAGCAGAGGAAGGTTATTCACGGTGTAAAAGTGCTTGGGAAAACAGATGACCTTTTGGAGGTTATTTCCAGAACAAGGGCTCAGGAAGTATTAATTGCAATTCCCTCTGCTTCTTCCGAACTTGTAGAACAGATAGAACTCCGGTGTGAAAAAGCCGCAGTTCGATGCAGGCATTTCTCTGAGATGTTTTTCAATAACGGGAAAAACAGCAACCGGTTGTCAGTATTCAGGGATCAGTAAAAATTTACTGCTTAGTAGGTTGATGGTAATGAAAAACCAATTAGTAATGTAATTCTTAGCAAAAACAAATTTTTTTCGTGATCTTAATCGAAAAACGCAGATGGCATCAGGACATCAGTTTTCAGTAGGTAGTAAATAATTGGCCTGTCTTATGAATTCTAAAAAAGGATTGAAACGAAGTGACTGAAAAATCTGATTTTACTTTCCTGTCATTTTGAGTTAGCGCAAGAAATGGAGAAACCAGTTTATTTCTCAGTTAATTTTTACCTATATTGAAAAAATATTCAAAGATTTTATTTTAAAGTTCGTCTAATTATATTGTGCCTTGTTAATTAAATCTCTTTTCGAGATACCAACCGTAATAAGTAATATGCAAGGTTCAAATTGCAAGATTTTGGTATTTTTTTGAATTGAATCATTATATGTGATTATGGGTTAAAATCTATCCACACATTAACTCGTTTGAGCCTTATTTAATGCCTATGAATAATATAATGTATATCTAAAAGTCAATTGTAATAAATTCGGCAATGGAGCAGAAATAAACGGATTTTAAACCTTTTAAATTTAGATGATAGCTTTGGTATAAAAGCGTTAGAAAATTAACAATCAGGATTTAAGAGCAAGAAACATGGAACTTCCTGTATTGGCGTGATTTAAAAACCTTTTTTGACAAACCGGTAAAAAGTCTAAAAAGCCTCCTCTCCCTGAAAAGAGCTGATAAGCTAATAAGCTGATGGCTGATAAGAGGAAAAACAAAAAGGGTTTTGCTTAATAGCTTAATAGCCAACAGCTTAACAGCTAAAACGTTGGGGTGAGGGTGATATAAAAGGAATTACAATATGTTACAAATATTATTCCCTCAACCCCTTTTTTCAATTTAAGAAAAAATTGACTTTTTACGGGTCAATCAAAATTAATATATAAAGACATTAAAAACTATACAAAGAGTAAGAATAAAGTATAAATAAATAGACAAATCTCAAAAAAAGATAAAAAAGGCTTGACAAATACAGTAAAAATTCTATAGTAGTGTTAAATATTCCTGAAAAATCTTATACAATTAGCATGAAGATAAGAACCTGAAAGGAAAATAATATGTTAAGGAAAACATTTTTATGTTTTTGTTGTATATTTATTATCATTATCCTTCCAGGTTCTGTTGCTGCTGAGAGCGGATTTACCCAGCAGGACAGGGAACTGTTGATTGAGCTGAGGCTAAGGATGCTTGAGATAGATAAGCGCTTTGAACAGGTTGATAGACGTTTTGAACAGGTAGATAAAAGGTTTGAAGAACTTCGGGAGGATATGAACAAGCGGTTTGAGCAGATAGACAGAGGTTTTGAGCAAGTTGACCAGCGGTTCGGGATGCTGATGAATTTTTTATATATACTATCCGGGATATTTACGACCCTGGTTATTTTTGTGATCGGTTTTGCATACTGGGACAGAAGGACGATTATAAAAAAGGCAAAGGAAGATACTCTGATAGAAGTGGAAAATATAACCAAAAACAGAGAAATGCTCTTTGTAATGAAGAAGTTTTCAGAATATAATGCTGATTTTGCAAGAGTAATGAAGGAGTGTAATCTGCTGTAAAAAAATGGAGTGGCAAGCGGTAAGCAGCTGTTAAGCAAAGACTGTCATTTCGAGCCCCGCGCTTAGCGGGGCGAGAAATCTGGTTTTAATGGTTTTAAGGTTTTTTGCTACGAGCTACCAGCTATGAGCTACGAGCTAACCTGAGATTTCTCAGTCGCTTTCAGCTCCTTCGAAATGACACATTTGGCTATTATGCCACTTTCTGCTATTACGACACATTCTGATGACAGGGGGGTGGCAGGGGGTCGAAATGACAGGAAGTTAAAAAAAACAGCAAAAAACAAAAAAAAGCTTGAAATTTGTCTTTTTTATTTATATGATATTGAAAAATAAATAATAAAAACAGGTGGTAACAGAAAAAAAGCTTGAAATCCGTCTGTTTTCTTTATATGATAGTCAAAAAACTATACCACTAAATGAAAAAAACATATTAATGGAAAAGGAGGTGATGAAGGGGAGAGAAAAATATAAAACATTCTTTTTTAGGTTAAGTGTGATTAAACAGTACTGAACGAAAACTAAATTTCACTAATAATAATTTAGTGAAAGGAGGAAAAATGAGTAGAAAAATATTAGCTTCAATATTCAGCTTTGTGCTGGCATTTGCGCTGTTCGGAAGTCAGGCATCTGCTGCCGAGGCAGAAAAACTTATTGTTGAGCTGTCCAAACATACAGCCACAGCTTTTGACGATGTAATAGAAACAGAAGACTACATCCGAGGAAGGGTAGTTGCTGTTGATGCTGATGGTGCACCGGCTACAACTATTGGCGGTGCAGACATTAACGGGCAAGCTGTAACAATAGCATCAAATAATTTTGCGGGGAAAGTTGATATCTCAGCAGATTCAGCTGATACTGCAAAGGGTGATGTTGATTTTACAAATGTTTCTGTAGCCTTTGATGCAAACGGAATAGCAGAATTTATAGTCAAATATTCAGGTGGAGCAGATGGTCCTGCCACATTTAAACGTGCTGCAGGAGCATCAGATCCCACAGATTATCTTAATGCAACTGCAGGCACATTATCTACTACCAGTGGAGATATCACAATCGCTGCTCCTGTTTCAAACCGCTACGTTATCAGAACAGGTGCAAACTATACAGCCCCGAGTGTAAATGATGAGATTGGCCCTCCTAATGAAGACGGCAGAGCGGATATTGATTTTACACCTAAAAAGGCCGGTGATGCAGTAGTAGTTAACGTGTTTGCGGCTTTTTATGACGGATCAGATTACTACTTTACAGATAATGTTCCTTCAGAATACAAACTGCTTGCAATAATGGTAACAAGTAGAAAAATGTTCACATTTGGTCCTATTTTCTATGGTCCCATGCCGCCGGTTTTTGCAAATCTTGTCAACGGAAAGGATGTTTTGACATGGGAACATACAAAGGATCTGAAAATTCTTGATCAGTTGACCAATGCAAGCATCATGTCTGGAGCAAGTCCACAAAAACAGATGGATCTGGTTAAAGACATAATGCAAAACGGAGCTCAGTTCTGGTTTCAGCCGATAAGCGCAACTTCAAGGCTTGTCGGATCAGATGTTGCAGATGGACTTTTTGGTGCTGATCTGGACATAACCGCTGATGATGAAGTAAATATAAGCATGCAGCAGGCTTTTGGTAACACACAGATGTTTTATATGCCAGGTTTTGGTCCTCCCTTTTATTTAGGAGAAGATTGTACCAAAGACTCTGCAAGGATATATCCAAAACCTCTGAGCAAGGTAAGGGTAACACCGCTTCCTGTAAATGCACTTGGCGGTAAAGTAGTTACATCTATTACACCTACAGGTATTATGGATACAGGGGATTTATCGGACATCTCACCTGCTGATTTAGTTCTTGCAGGTGATTATACTGACCAATCTTCTGTTTTTAATACTTACGCTTCCCCTGTTTCAGAAACATTTGTTTATGGTGCTATTATAGGACTTGATGCTCACAATAACCTGACACCATTTAATCAGACAGGAAAAGGCACAACTTTTTCTCTTTCAACCGGTTCCGGTACTGTTATTTCTAAATACGGTTCCGGTACTATTGTAAATCAGGCAGTAGCAGATGCTTATGAACCTTTTGTACCTTTTTGTGTAACAGCAACTTCAGCTACAGATATGAATGTTGCAGATGTAGACAGTATGTATATAAATAAATATGAGGTTGAAGGGGAGTCTGAACAGTCAACATCAGAAGTTGCACAATTTGCAGATATAAACAGTGCGGAAGAGAGCATTAGTCTATACGGAAAGGCATTTGTTGACGATCTGGTATTCACACCTCCTGGTTCTGCTTCAACTGTTGGATTGGTGGGGAGCAGATCCTGGGTGGAAATTGCAGGTATTTCTGGTACAGTAACTGAAACCCTATGGAATGTAAGTTTTTTCAAGTCAACAGGTCTGAAACCTTCTGTTATGGATATAAATACTGTACAGGATGAAGCAAAAACCTCAGTTGATTTGCAGGCTTCAGGAGGATCTGTAGATGAGACAACTCTCTATAACTTTACATCCGTTGAAGCAGGTGATAATGCCCTGGCTAAGGTTGCAGGCAAGGACGAGCTTAAAGGATACGCTGTATGGAAGCCTGTAAGTTTCACTCATGATCTAGCAGCTGATACAATCTCAACAGGCGCAATAAGTGCAAATCAGATTATGACCGTCAATACCCTTGTAGATGCAAACAAAAACCATGATACGCTGATTATCGATCAGACCAGCATAATTGATCAATTGTTTGCTATAACTGATATTTGGGGTAATACATACCCGCCAGTTGGGTTTACAAATCAAGTTGTACCGATGGACGGCTTAACTCTTGAATTTCTCGACAAAGACGGCAACAAACATCCTGCTCTTGCAAGAATTGAATTTGTGGATGACGGAAAAATAAAGGTTTTAATTAATACCAATGATATTAATTCTGAGAACAGTAAGGCAACCCTTAAGGTTTCAACCAGCACCTCGTCTGCCCAGGTAACTGTTAACCTCAATCCTGTTCAACAGGTTGCCATGAGCAGTCCGTTTATACCGCTTATGAATCCTATTTCCGGACCAATTAAAACGTATTTTGCCAGCAGTAATCCTGGTGGAATGCTGCAGCCGGTATGGGATACTGAGCATACTGTAAATATTACAGGAACAGATGCAACCGCTTTGCCTGCAAGCGTGGCTCTCAGATTTGATTATCCTTTTAACTATTTCAGAGCAACACTTGCAGCTGATAAGGAAACAGGAACCCTGGCAGGTAAGGCAACAGACTTCGCAGATGGAACTCTTGCACTGGAAGCTGAAAAAGAATACGACACAACACCGCCAGAACTTGTTGAATTTAATGCAATCAACTGCGGATTTCAGTTTGTTCTTAAAGATGACAGGTCAGGTGTATCACATGACTTAACAACTGTGGAAATATATGATGAGGATTTCAAAGATGTTACAGCAGATTTTGATGCACCTGTATTTGTAGATTTACTGATGGCTGATAATGATACATCAAAATCAACCCAGGTTACAGTCACTGGTGATATTGATCCAGATATTTATACAATCTATATCGATGCCTTTGATATAGCAGAAAATTATAAAATGTATGAAAGAACAAGAGAGGTTACTGAATGTGAAGTTCCTGTTCCTTCATGCAGTGTTGAACCGGCATTCATGGTTGCAGGAGAGACAGAAACTGTTGTGGTAACAGTGGAAAACTTCCCGCTTGACACCTCAACTGCAGTCTCATTTGCATGTGCAGATGTAACCATAAATGGTGATATAGTAGTTGATGCAGTTGCAGGAACAATTACATTTGAGGCTACAGTAGCTGATAATGCGATTGATCAGGACTGTGCAATTACTGTTGCAACAGGAACCATAACACCTCTTGAGTGTGCTTTTGAAATCTTTGCAGCACCGCAATATACAATTGCAGTAAGTGCTGATCCTGAAGCCGGCGGAACTGTAACAGGCGGCGGAACCTTTGATGAAGGCGAAGAAATAACTGTCGAAGCCACTGCAAATGAAGGTTATGTGTTTGTAAACTGGACAGAAGACGGAACAGAAGTAAGCTCTGATGCTTCCTTCACCTTCACCGTTGATGCAGACCGGACACTCGTTGCCAACTTTGAGCCGGGAGTCACGGAATATACAGTAGCAGTTAGTGCTGATCCAGCAGCCGGCGGAACTGTAACCGGTGGCGGAACCTATGAAGAAGGCACATCTGTAACAGTTAGTGCAACTGCTAACACCGGTTATCAGTTTGTTAACTGGACAGAAGACGGAACAGAGGTAAGCACAAGTCTGTCCTATACATTCAATGTTGATGCAGACATCACTCTTGTTGCAAACTTTGAACTTATACCTGTTCCAACCTGTGAGCTGACCATTACCCCGGAAAAACTTATGGGTGGATGGCTGCTTCCAAGGTTTGCAGTTATCAGCATGAAGCGTGATGATGGCCAGTCTTTTGCAACAGGCGACAGCGTGGTATATGGTTCTACAAAACTTGCTAACGTTCTTGCCATTCCTGTGTTTGACACTATGTATTCATTTGCAATTCTCTGGCCCGGACAGGCAGAAGAGAGTGGAGTTGTTTCAGTTACAATCGGAGATTGTGAAGGTGAAATTGATATTGAATACAGCTGGCTTCCGTAAGTAACATTGAAACAGTTGAGTAGTTAGTACCCTAAAGAGGTTCGGGATTATTCCCGAACCTCTTTTTTTGTTTGGAAACCAGAGAGTTAATTCAACAGTATTTCCCGCTGTCGCTCGCAATGACAGGGAGCTCAAAGTGCCAGGCATTAAGGTCTCAAAGCTGCAAGGTTTCTGCTTTTGCTACGTGCTACCAGCTACTACAAGTCGTAGGTTGGCGTTGAGCGGGAGCGAAACCCAACATAAAGCTGCTTTCATTCTGCCTTTTGCCTATATGGTTTTGCTTAAAGCTCAATAGCCAACAGCTTAACAGCTCTTTTTGCAGCGAGCTACTCCTTGTCCTTATAAAATGGCTTGAAAAAATTGTACAAAAACGGTAATAATAAATCTTATGGGAAAAAAGAGCTTAAAGAAAAAGCAAGTTAAAGCAAAGCAGAAAACGCAACGAAAAAACAGAGAAGTTTTATTGCTTCCTAAAATAAATTCAAATTACATAATAATATTTATTATTTTTCTTGGATTTGCAGTTTACTCAAACACTTTCAACAGCCCGTTTCATTTGGATGATAATCATGCTATAGTTAAAAATACCGCAATTAAAGATATTACTGATATAAAAACAATCTGGAATATTCAGCCAACCCGATTTCTGACATTTTTTACATTTGCCCTGAATTACCATTTTCACGGTCTTGCCGTAGTTGGTTATCATATTGTAAACATAATAATACATATTGCAGCATCAATATTTTTATATTTTCTTGTTTTGCTCACCCTTCAGTCTCCTGTTTTAAGAAACGAAGCTGTATCAAATCACAGTAATTTGATAGCAGCGTTTACAGCCCTTCTGTTTCTTGTTCACCCCGTCCAAACTCAGGCTGTAACATATATTGTCCAGAGGCTTGCTTCAATGGCTGCATTATTCTATATTGGTTCTCTTACCCTTTATGCAAAAGCACGGCTCACAACTGCTAACCCATCAAAAAGGATATTATGGTATGTGTTATTTGTTATCATAACGATAGCATCTTTTTTTACTAAAGAAACATCTTTTACCCTGCCGTTGATGCTCATATTATATGAAGTTGCATTTTTTCAGAAAAAACCAGTGTTGAACTGGCAAAAAGTAAGCACCAGTATTATGTTTATAGCAGTCATAGCAGCCCTTCTTCTATACATGAAACCTGATTTTGGAGGATTAAGCCTTCATGAGACACGGGGCGGTATAATTGAACTTACAAGAGTTCAATATATGATTACACAGCTAAGTGTTATAACAACCTATTTCAGGCTTATGCTTATTCCTGTAAACCAGAATCTTGATTATGATTATCCTGTTTTTAACAGTTTATTTAATGCAGATATTATTTTAAGCATTATTGTGCTTGGGACCATTACTGTGCTTGCAATATTATTGTATAAAAAACAGAGGATTATATCGTTTGGAATTATATGGGTTTTTGTTACCCTTCTGCCCGAATCAAGCATTATTCCAATAAGCGATGTAATCTTTGAGCACAGGATGTATTTGCCCATGGCTGGTTTTAGCATGGCATTTGTAGCTGGCATTTATTGTTTGATGAAAAATGTATCTCTGCGTGTTATGATCGCAGGATTTGTTGTTATACTGCTTATGTTTGCGCTGCTCACCTATAACCGTAATAATATATGGAGTTCAGCTCTGACACTCTGGGATGATACAGTTAAAAAATCACCTGGAAAGGCAAGACCATATTTTTATAGAGGAAATGCGTTAATGGAAGCAGGTAAAATTGAGAAGGCGATAAAGGATTATTCTGCTGCAATTGAAATCAACCCAAACCACCAATTTGCATTTAACAACAGAGGCAAGGCATATTTTGAACTGGGAAATTATGAAAAAGCTTATAATGACCTTACAACTGATATAAAAATCAACCCTGGTGAATGGATTGGTTATTTTAACAAAGGTAAAGTTTATGACGCTATAGGACAATATAATAATGCTGTCGAAGAGTTTAAAAAATCAGCAAGCATTAAGCCAAGGGCTGAAACATATTATTATATAGGTTTTAGTTACGCAAAAATGGGAAAGGATATTGATGCAATAGAATATTTTACTAAAGCAATTGAGATGGAGCCATTAAATGAGGTGGCATATTATAACCGCGGTATTTCTTATGCAAATCAAGGTAAAAATCAAAATGCAATCAAGGATTTCAGCAAAGCCATAGAAATTAACAGGCAGTATGAGAGTGCGTATTATAACAGAGGGTTGTTGCACCATACCGATGGGAGTATTGATGAGGCAATAGAAGATTATTCTGTTGCATTAAGGATACACCCTCAACATCTGCCTGCGTTGAACAACAGAGGGCTTTTATACCTGTCAATAGGAGAAGAGTATAAAGCTTTATCAGACTTCAAAAAAGCTATTGAAATAAGTCCTGATTGTGGTGAGTGTTATTACAACCTTGCAATCTATTATGACCATATGAATGACAGCTACAATGCAGCTGCAGCCTTAAAAAAGGCAGAGGAATTGGGTTATAGTGTCCAGAAATAGAAGGAATATATTACACAGAGCTGTCAACATAAAAATTCCATGTGAAATAACTCTATTTATTTGCTTTCTAAAATTTGTTATAATTTTTAAAGATAGGGTTTAAATAAATTCGAACATTTTATTTTTTTAACCAATACAATTTTTGTTGGAAGTTACTGTTTTGAAGTGTCGATTAATATGAAAAAAATCAGGTAGAGGACAGGGATTATATGACATGCAGAATTGAGGTCGGGTTTAAAGAAGCTATAATGGATGCAATGGGGGAGAAGTTATGTAAAAGAGCTATGCAACACCTGGGTATTTCAATAAATTATGCAAGGATTGTTGATGTATATACAATAGATGCCGATTTAAGCCCTGATGAAGCAATTGCACTTGCAATGGGCCCCTTTTCAGACCCTGTTATTCAGGACTGGAGCATAAACAGCCCTTTAGGAAAAGGTTTTGACTGGCTTATTGAAACAGGTTTCAAACCGGGGGTTACAGATAATACAGGCAGAACAGCTTCAGAGGTTGCAACACTTTGTCTTGGCAAACAGATGAATGGAAAAATATATTCTTCAAAGCAGTATCTTCTAAGGGGGGAGCTTGAAAGAAAACAGGTTGAAAGGGTAGCCTCTGAGCTTCTTGCAAATGAACTCATTCACAGGATTGTCATTATTAACAAAACTGAATTTGATCCTGAAAACGCAATGCCTTCTGTTGTGCCTGTTGTTAGGGGTGAGAACAGTATCCATGTTGAGCAGATAGACTTAAATATTGCAGATGAAGGTTTACTTTCCTTAAGCAGAGAAAGACTCCTTGCCCTAAACCTTGAGGAAATGCTCAAGATTAAAGGCTGGCTGCTGCAACCTTCAACCATTTCAAAAAGAGCTGAAAAAGGACTCTCCGCTCTAATAACAGATGTTGAGATGGAAGCAGTTGCCCAGACATGGTCTGAGCATTGCAAGCATAAGATTTTTAATGCTTATATCAGATACCAGGATGAGTCTGGCAATATAACAGTTATAGACAGCCTTTTCAACACATTCATAAAAGGTGCAACTGAAGAGATAAGAAAAGCGCTTGGTGATAAAGACTGGTGTCTCTCTGTTTTTAAAGATAATGCAGGTGTTATAGAATGGGATGATAAACACAGTCTGGTATTTAAGGTGGAAACTCACAACAGTCCATCTGCTCTTGACCCGTACGGCGGAGCCCTTACTGGAATTGTAGGTGTAAACAGAGATGCACTTGGAACAGGAAAAGGTGCAAAGCTCATATTCAACACAGATGTCTTCTGTTTTGCCTCTCCTTTTTACAAGGGTAAACTCCCCCCCAGGATTATGCATCCTTCAAGGATTGTGGAGGGGGTCAGGGAAGGTGTTGAACATGGGGGAAACAAGAGCGGAATACCAACAGTAAATGGAAGCATAGTCTTTGATGACAGATTTCTTGGAAAACCTCTTGTTTACTGCGGAACCGCAGGTATTATGCCAAAGAGTATTTTGGGTATGCAATCACATGAAAAAGAAGTTATCCCGGGTGATGCAATAGTTATGACAGGGGGCAGGATTGGAAAAGACGGAATACACGGCGCAACATTCTCTTCCGAAGAACTTCATGAGGGGTCTCCCGTAACAGCGGTGCAGATAGGAGATCCCATTACACAGAAACGAATGGCTGATTTTATACTTGAGGCAAGAGACAGGGGGCTTTTCAGAGCAATTACAGACAATGGGGCTGGAGGGCTCTCCTCGTCGGTAGGGGAAATGGCATGCATGAGCAATGGGTGTGAAATGGATCTTTCTAAAGCCCCTCTGAAATATCCGGGGCTTCAGCCATGGGAAATACTTGTTTCAGAGGCTCAGGAGAGAATGACTTTTGCAGTTCCTGTCGAGCATGTAGATGAATTTGTAAGGCTTGCAGGCGATATGTATGTTGAGGCAACAGTTCTTGGAAGGTTTACAGACACTGGTTTTTTCCATGTTACCTATGATGACCAAACTGTTGCATATCTTGACATGGATTTCCTGCATAATGGAACACCACAGATGAGGCTTGAGGCAAAATGGCGGCCATCAAACCATGAAGAAAAAGCTTTCAGAGAACCTGTTGATATGCCCCGGGCATTAAAGGCTATGCTTTCACGCCTTAATATTTGCAGTAAAGAGAGTGTTGTGAGACAGTATGATCATGAAGTACAGGGAGGAAGTGTTGTAAAACCTTTGTGCGGTGTAATGCAGGATGGTCCCTCTGATGCTTCAGTGATAAGGCCTGTGCTTGAAAGTATGGCAGGAGTGGTGGTCAGCCATGGAATATGTCCCCGTTACAGTGATATTGATACCTACAACATGATGGCATGTGTAATAGATGAGGCTTTGAGAAATTTTATCTGTGTAGGTGGAAGTTTTCAGGGTATTGCAGGGCTTGATAATTTCTGCTGGTGCGATCCAGTAGAGTCTGATAAGAACCCTGACGGGAAGTATAAGCTTGCTCAGCTGGTAAGAGCAAACATGGCTCTGTTTGACTATACAACAGCCTACAGGATACCATGTATATCAGGTAAAGACAGCATGAAAAATGATTATATTATAGGTGATCATAAAATATCAATTCCTCCCACAGTGCTTTTTTCGATTATTGGAAAAGTTGATGATGTAAGAAAGTGTATTACAATGGATGTTAAAGAGGCTGGTGACAGGGTTTATATACTCGGGGTTACAAAAAGTGAGCTTGGTGGCTCTGAATATTATGCAATGAACGGATTAACCGGCAATACGGTGCCTAAGGTAAATGCTGCTGAATCCGTGATTATGTATAAAAGACTCCATGATTCTATAAATAAACGTCTTGTAAAATCATGTCATGACTGTTCTGACGGAGGGCTTGGGGTTGCTCTGGCAGAAAGCGCATTTGCAGGTGGACTGGGTTTGGAGATTGATTTGAGAAGGGTTCCTGTAGATAATATGATAAGAGATGACCTCATTCTTTTTTCTGAAACACAGAGCAGGTTTGTCATAACGGTTGCACATGATAAGACGGCAAATTTTGAGGCAATAATGAAGGAAGTTGTTTTTGCCGATATAGGGGTTGTTGTTGACAACACAGATTTTATTGTCCGGGGGAAAAAGGGTGATATAATCATAAATGAAAATATATTCGAGCTTAAGAAGGCGTGGCAGGAGACCTTAGCAACTTAGTTCGAAGCTGGTAGCTCGTAGCCAAAAGAGCTGTTAAGCTGATGGCTTATAAGCTGTTGAGCAAAGGCAAAAAGATCAGGTAAGGTAAAGGTGATAATGACGATCAAACGATCACGAAAGGTTTTTGCTGAAAGCTGACACCTGAGTGCTGATAGCTGCTTTTTTTGCTGCGAGCTAACTTGTCATTTCGAAGGAGTGGAACGACTGAGAAATCAGGGTTTTGAATGGTCTGACATTTTAACCTTGAACAAAAATATATAGATAAGTTTTAAAGAGGAAATATTTATGAAAAAAAAGATCAGAACATTCAGAAAATACTTTCTGATGGTTATGGCTCTGTTTGTTATCATTCCATGCATCAGGGCAGCATACAGTTCTGTTGATGACAGTATCATTATAGAAAAAAATCTCTTCAGACCTGACAGAAAGCGCTGGATAAAGGAAGAACAGGAGCCGGAGGTAAAACCCCAGCCTCCCAAAAAAGATGATAGAAATCTAAATGCAATTGTTTTATATGGAACTGTTATTACAGAAAGCCTAAGAAGAGCTGTCATAAGCACGCAGCCGGGAAGGGGTTCTTTGCAGACAGACATATATTATGTTGGCGATTATGCCGGAGGCTATCTGGTTAAAGATATTGAGCATAAAAGAATAGTTCTGCTGGATGAAAAGTCAGGTGAAGAGTATATCATATTTAGCAATGAAGGCAAAAAGAGCAGAACAGCAGCAAGGACAGAAATTCGTGTACGGGCACATGAACCAATATCTGTGAGTGCAAAGGACGATGCTTCTGCGCCTCCTCCTCCTCCAAAAGCCATGTCAGTAGATCTTCTGGAGCGGAGAATTAAAAGAAGCCTTAGAATACTTGAAAGAAGGGACAGTGATGTTGTGAGAAAGCAGGTTGAAAGGGACGTGGAGAGACTTGAAATGTTTGATTCTCATCTGTCCGGAGAAGCCCGGGAAAGAGTTGAGCAGTTAAAGAAATTAGCTCGGGAAAAGCTGGATTAGCAACATAGCTGTTAAGAGCTGTTGAGCAAAAGAGACAGAGTTATAAGCAGCAAGATACATGTAGGAAAAAAGATAGGATGTAACAATGGCGGAGATTAGGTTGAAACAGACGGGTAGAATGTAATGGCAGCAAAGGTTCTAAAGGTTTTAGTTATAAGCGGAAATGGAACAAACTGTGAAACCGAAACAGCTTATGCCTGCAGAAAAGCAGGTGCTGATGTTGTTGATATTGTTCACATATACAGACTTATAAATGGCAGTGTAAGAATAAATGATTATGATTTTATAAACCTTCCGGGTGGGTTTCTTGACGGTGATGACCTTGGGTCTGCAAAAGCTCATGCTGCAAGGCTTCGCCATGCAAAAACTCCTTCGGGGTTAAGCATCTTTGAGGATTTATGCAGATTTATTAGTGATGGTAAAATAATTCTTGGAATATGTAATGGATTTCAGCTTCTTGTTAAGCTCGGGTTAATTCCAGATCTTTCCGGTAATTATGATAAGCAGGATACAACCCTTACATTTAATGATTCAGGCAGGTTTGAGGACAGATGGGTTTATCTTAAGGTAAACCCTTTATCTCCATGTGTTTTCACAAAAGGGATTAAAAGTCTTTATCTGCCTGTCAGACATGGAGAGGGCAAATTTATTGCTGAAAATGGAGATGTTCTTGAGCAGATAAGGGTAAAAAACCTTGTGGCAGTTCAATACAGTGATTCCTGTTCTGAAAAACCAGTTATGGAGTATCCTTATAATCCCAACGGCTCGGTTGAGGCTATAGCAGGAATCTGTGATACAACAGGACGGGTCTTTGGAATGATGCCACACGCTGAAGGCTATAATCACTATACAAATCATCCCTGCTGGACAAGGGGAAAAATATCCGAGGACGCAGTAGGAATTGATATTTTTCGAAATGGAATTGAATACATAAGGAAGAATTTGTAAATAAGAAAGGCTATGGGCTATAGGGAAAACAGGGAGTTAGCAGCGTAGCTCGTAGCTGGTAGCAAAACCCTGTCATTTCGACTGAGCGCAAGCGATGGAGAAATCCGGTTTTTGGGGTTTGTGTTTTTACTACGAGCTACCAGCTATGAGCTGCGAGCTAACCCTGTCATTTCGAGCGAATGCGATAAATCTGGTTTTTATGGAGATTTAGGAAGTCAGTAGAGTAGATAAGAACGATCACGATTACGAAAGGGTTTTGCTGAAAGCTGACACTTGAGTGCTGATAGCTGCTCGTTTGATTACGACCACGAAAGGTGACTTGCCTTGCAGCTCATTTATCAACTTATGATGCTTTTAAAATATGAAAAGTAAAAAGAGACCACTTTTCTGTCCATACTGCGGCAGGGCTTTTCAAAAAAAGCTTATAGAGGGAAAAGAGCGGCTTTATTGCCAGTTATGTGATGAAATATATTATGAAAACCCAGTTCCTGCTGTAACCGCCCTTGTTTTAAATGAAGAAAACCAGATTCTGCTTGGCAGGAGAGCTGTGGAACCTGCAAAGGGAGGCTGGTGCCTGCCTGGAGGGTTTATGGAAACAGGGGAAACCATAGAAGAGGCAGCTTTAAGAGAGCTGAAAGAAGAAACAGGAATAAACGGCAGGATAGTTTCATTTGTAGGGTTTTTTTATCAGGAGAGTATTTATTATGGAAGCATTATTATTTTCGGTTATAGGGTAGAGATGATGGACGGTGTTCTGAAAGCAGATGATGACATGGAAGCGCTTCAGTATTTTGAACTTGATGACCTCCCGGAGGTGGCATTCCTTTCCCATAAGAATCTTATCGGGGTTTTGAAAAAGCAGATTGGTTAGCAATATAGCTTTCGGGTGATAAGCAATAAGCGGGTATCTGGCTGTCAGGAGACAGGCTGATAAGCTGATGCTGATAAGAGCTGTTAAGCTGTTGAGCAAAAACTTAAGGCTGAAAACAAAGAGCAGGTATTAGGCAAAGGCGATAATGACGAAAACGATTACGACTACGATCACGACCACGAAAGTTTTCGTTACGAGCTACCATGCTAACTTGTCATTTCGACAGAGCGTAAGCGATGGAGAAATCCGGTTTTAAAGTCTTGCTTATTTTTCTAATAACAGATAAGATTTCCCGCTGTCGATCGAAATTACAGAGAGTGGTTTAAAATGATACTTTAATAGCCCAATATGCAAGAGGTTTACTGCTATAAATATTTATAAATGTTTCATCTACATAAAGCTCTATTGGATCTGGGCTTAAACAGGATTGAAAGATAAAAATGCCAGACAGGAAATACATTGCAGTATCAGCGGTTCTTTTGGTTCTGATATGTTATGCACTACTTGTTGGCAGACAGGGACCTTTTGTAGAGATTATTGACTATGGTGAGCATGCAGCTTCAATTCTTGAAATGTCTGAAAACCTTTTCTCTCCTCAAAACCCAATGCTGCCGATTAGCGGGGATACAACCCTCAGATATACCCCTTATATTTTTATTGCAGGCTTGATAAAAAAAATATTGCATTTGGAGTTGGAGACAACACTTGCTTTTATTTCCTTTTTTAGTTTTATCATCCTGATTGCAGGTGTATATCTTTTTTCTGTTCAGTATTTCAGAAACAGGGATATGCCCGTTTATTTATTAATAGTTCTTCTTTTCTTTTGGGGAAGACCGTTTTTATATTCCAATGACTATAGTTTTAACTTTATTGCATACACCCTTTTTTACCCGTCTATTATAACTTTCAACCTTGGTTTTATCGGTTTTTACCTGATCATCGTATGGTTGGAAAAATTGAGTGGAAAATTTTTAATTTACTATATACTTCTTTCGGTTTTTTTGTTTCTGACCCATCCCCTTACAGCGTCCTTTTATTTATTGACATGTTTCATAATAGCCTTAACTCACCAGAACTACTGGAAAAAAGGGGTGTTACTGGTGTTTGCAGTTTTTGGAGTTTCTCTTATCCTTGCTATTCTTTGGCCATATTACCCATTTTTGACAGCCTTCAACAGAAGCATGACAACAGAGTGGTATCAGCACGATTTCAAATCTTCCCTTTACGATCCTTTCAATATTTTTATTGGAGCATGTCCTGCAATTTTAGGATTGCCTTTAGCCATGAGGTGTCTGATTAAAAGAGAAAACCTTATCATACCATGGGGTCTTTTTTCCTGCATATTAATCTATATAATCTCTTTTATTTTAGATATAAATCTTGGAGAGAGATATATATTTTTTATTCTTTTTTTCCTGCATCTTGCAATCGCAGTTTATCTCTGCCAATTAAATATTTTCTGCTTTAATACGTGGCAAAATATCCTTGCACAACCTTTTATTAAATCTGTTCAGATATTTATTTTTTCACTATTATTAGCAGGGTGCATCTTAATTCATGCAGGAAATGTTCTGCTGCAACAGTCAGGCTACTCAATGAGTCTTACCCCGCCATTTGTGTATAAATACACTGACCCGATTGAAGAATACAGAAAATTGAGGCCATTTCTCAAAAAAGATGACATTGTATTGTCCGACCCGCTTTCCATGTGGCTCTTACCAGCAATAACAGGAGTAAAAATTGTTGCGCTTTATCACGACAATCCTCTTGTTACAGATAATAATCATAGAATTTACGATCTAGTTAATTTTTACAAAAAAGACACTTTAATAGAATTAAGACAGGATATAATCAAAAAATACGATGTCACGCATGTTGTTTTAAATTTTGATAGAGGAAATAATAAAATTATAGACAGCATTAACTTAAATTTTTACGAAGCGGACTTTAAAGCTGACGATAAAATGCTAAGATATTTAAACTCTATAGGAGAACCTGTATTTAACGATAGTGGACTAATGCTTTTCAAAATAAACAGTCATTTGATAAATCAATGAAAGATATAGTCTTATCTGACAGACTTTTTAAAGCAGGTAGCGCTCTGTTTTTCTGCTCTATGGTTACAAATTTCTTCAACTACCTTTTCCAGATAACTATGGGAAGAGTGCTTACTGTTTCTGAATACGGGCTTATGAACTCCTTGTTGTCTATAGCCATGGTTGCGAGCATACCTCTTTCTGCATTTTTTCTTCTTATATCAAGAAGGGTTTCAGAGGTTTATGCTCTGGGACATACTTCAAGCCTTCATTCAATCCACACCATAGCAAGAAAAAAAATTCTTTTGCCTGCTTTGTTCTGCCTTTTCATTTTCTGGGGTTTTTCTGGTTTTTTGCAGACATTTCTTAATTCACCATCTGTTATACCTCTGTATTTTCTTGGGTTTGCAATCCTGTGTCATATGTCCGTGCTTATCAACACGGCTTTACTGCAGGGGTTGCAGAATTTCAAATGGTTAAGCATAGTTCTTGTTGTTTTTGGACCAATGAAATACCTCTTTTGTCTGCTGGTTGTTTTTGCAGGGTTTGGGGTGACAGGGGTAATGGCAGGGATTGCTGCCGTCTATATATGTCAAATGCTTATAACATGTATCCCGCTGAAAAAAATAATCTCGAAAGATGAGAAAAACAACAGCACAGCAAATAAACTGCATTTTTCAGGAATACATCATATTCTCATTGCAAACATCTCATTTGCACTTCTTACACAGGCAGACATGCCTCTTGTCAGACATTTATTTGAGCCGGATGTTGCCGGTATGTATGCAAGCGCTTCTATTTTAGGAAAAGCGGTGATGTATCTTCCAGCGGCATTTGTTCTTGCAATGTACCCCATCGTGGCAGGCGAACATGCCGGAAACAGAAGCACTACAGGGGTGTTGTGTAAAACCATGTTGATAACCCTTCTGTTTTCAGGTTCCGGAGCGTTCCTGATATTTCTCTTTCCTGAAACAATACTTACAGTGCTTTTTGGGAATGAATATCGTCAGGCACACGAAATACTGCGTTTCTTTGGTTTTGCAATGCTTCCCACGGCTCTGGTAATGATTCTGTTAAACTATTTTATTGCAAAAGGCAGAAGACTGTTTGCTTATCTTCTTATTTTGTTTGCTGTGCTGGAAGTTATTGCCATATATTTTTTTAATGAAAAAATCATCTGGATAGTGTATATAATTCTTTTGAGCGGAGCGGGGTGCTTGTTGGCAGGACTGTTGATTTTATTGAATGATAGCAACAAAAAGGTATAAATAGCCACAAAAAAGCACAAAACGCACAAAGGGTTTATAGCCACGAAAAACCACAGAATAACACAAGAGGTTTTTTTTGTGACCTTTTGCTTGCCCCGCTTGCCCTGTTAAATCAGGGTTTGGATTTTATTTAACATGGGTTGAATCCGCCTTTGTTTTTATTCAACCGGGGTGACTTTTTGCGGCGATTCAGGAGATTAATAGCCAAGAAAGTTGACCTTAACGGACACATAGACTAAAATATAACTCATTTGGATAAAAAAGGGATTTCAAAAAAAAATGTCTAAAAACAAAGATATAAAAATAATTAATGAAATAAATAGAGTTTTAAAGTCACAGTATAATGACTTTAAGGGAACATATTTTTTTGGATCACGACTGAAAGGCAATAACCTACCCGACTCTGATTATGATCTATTATTTGTTTTTGATCGCGATATTGACTATTCTTTCAAACGGGAAATTCGGGATATAATTTATGATTTTATGCTAAGATATGACATTGTAATTGATTCAAAAATATTTTCAGAACATTCTATGAAAGTACCAAATATGCCTTTTACAGAAGGGGTAAAACAGAAGGGCAGTTACTATGCAATATGATAAAAATGTGTTAATAAAGCACCGGATATGTAGAGCAAAGGAAGCAATTGAAGATGCACGCATAGCTCTGGACAATGGTCGTTTATTTGCTGCTGAAAACAGAATTTATTATGCAATCTTTTATATTGTTTCCGCCTTGGCTCTGAAAGATGATTTTTCAACATCGAAACATAGTCAACTTCTCGGTTGGTTTAACAGGACATATATAAAAACAGGGAAATTACCTGAAGATATTGGAAAAATTTATGCGGATGCTTTTCAGAACAGACAGGAGAGTGATTACCAAGACTTCATAAATCTGGATTCAACAGATGTAAAAAGACATTTTGCCGAAATGCTCAAATTTATTGAGAGAATAGAAAATATTATTGAATAAAAATTTATACCTCTTATATTATTCATTTTTTGTTAATTTTGTGGCCATTCAAAGAGTTTTTTGTCAGGTGTATCTTTGCGGCAATTCAGGTTTTAGGACTGTTTTATGAATGAAAAAAATTTTATTTCAATAGTTATTCCTGTTTATAATGAAGAAAAAAACATCCCAATAATTTTTGAGAGAATTAAAAAGCTATTTTTAAATCTCTCGTATGAGTATGAAATTATTTTTGTTGATGATGGAAGTTCTGATAACAGTGCCTTGAAGATTTCACTGCTTGCAGAAAATGATAAAAGAGTCAGAATGATCAATCTAAGCAGGAATTTTGGGAAAGAGGCTGCTTTGAGTGCAGGAATTAAGCACTGCACCGGTTCCGCCTGCTTGACAATGGATGGTGATTTACAGCATCCAGTTGAAAAAATTCCTGAATTTATTGAAAAATGGGAAAAAGGGGCTCAGGTTGTATTTGGTATCCGGGAAAATCATAAAAGCGGTTTAATTAAACGGCTGGGGTCATATCTTTTCTATCTCAGCATCAACTCAATTTCTGAAACCCCTATCACGCCGGGAGCAACCGATTTTCGTCTGATTGACAGAGATGTAGTTGAAGCGTTTTGCAAACTGACTGAGATAAACAGAATGACCAGGGCACTCATAGACTGGCTTGGCTTTAAACGGGAGTATGTCTATTTCAAGGCAGAGAAAAGAATTCATGGGAATGCAAAATATGGATTGTTGAAACTTCTTAAACTGGCGCTTTCAACCTACGTGGCGCACAGTCTCCTTCCCTTAAAGCTGGCAGGCTATCTTGGGGTCTTTATTACCATATCCTCAAGCTTTCTTTTCTCATTTATGTTTATTGAACAGTATGTTTTGGGGGACCCCTGGAGACTGATGTTTACCGGCACAGCATACCTGGCAGTTGCAATTCTGTTTCTGGTTGGCATTGTGCTAAGCTGTCTTGGTCTTATAGCGCTCTATATCGGAAACATTCACACGGAGGTTGTAAACCGCCCCCTATATATAATTGACAGGAAGCTTAATTTTTAATATAGTTAAGGTTTTAAATTAATTCATATATTTGTTAAAAAAGACTTAAAAAGAATATCCAAAAAGAGAAAGATACACAGATGTTAAGGTTGAACTTAAACACGTACATATCAATTAAGAACTTGTTGTTTATTCCTAACAGCTTAGTTTTGCTGTTTAAAAGCCATTCTAATAAAGTTTAATAACTTATATATGAATTTAAACATACTGGATATAGCACTATTGTCTGTTGAAACCAGAATTAAGTATTTCTTTGGTAAGTGCCCTCGTGCCCCTTTAGCCATATTCCTTGCCCCTACTCAAAGATGTAACTTTGCCTGCAAAAAGTGTATGATTGGTAGATGTGGAAACATAAACCCTAAAGAGGAGATGAGCACAGAACAGATACTATCTCTTCTTGCCGAATTGAAAAAATGCGGAACAAAAATAATTGCCCTATGGGGGGGAGAGCCACTCATGCATCAGGATTTGGGTCTTATTATCAAAACCGCCCATTCTCTCGGGATGTATATTTACATGACCACCAATGGTTATTTTTTAACTCCAGAGAAAAGAAAGATGCTTTTAAATAGTGGCATTAACTCCATATCAATCTCTCTTGACCACACAAAACCCGAAGAACATGATGAACTGAGAGGAATAAAGGGATCATTCAACACAATTATTGACGGAATAAAAGGGCTGGTTAGTGAAGCAGATGAAAAAATAAACATCGGGATCAATATGGTAGTTAACAAATATAATATTTCAGAACTTGTTCCAATGGCAAAACTCTCAAGAAAGTTGTCAGTTCACTGGTTCAAAATTATGCCCGAACATGCAGGTTATCCATTTAGTGACAGGCTTTTTAAGGATTCAGGTATACTTTTTTCTTCAGACGACGGCAGAAAGTTTATACAGGCTATGAAAGAAACAGAACAAATCCTGCGTCAGGGAAGGCTTTATACAAATTCACAATACTATCGACTCGGAATGGCCACCTATTTTAATGGAGCAGATGCACCTCAAAGATGTAAAGCAGGGTATTTATTGGCTAACATAAACAGTTATGGCGATGTATCTCTTTGTTCACGGGATAAGAGAATAGTTGGAAATGTTAAGAAAATACCCTTCAAGGAAGTGTGGTTTTCAAATGAGTTTGAACAAATAAGAAAAGAGCCTAATCGTTCGATCTGCCGCCACTGCTGGCTGTCATGTTTTATTGAACCATCCATGAGGCTTTACCTCTTTTTTCACCTCAGGAATATCGGCACTTCTATAAAAGAAATCACATTTGCCGGAGGCTGCTAATGGGAACGGAGTTTAAAATATCCATGATCCCAAGCTTGTTAAAATGGCATTTGACCAACAATTCGTTACCTATCATCTGCCACATGGTACTTACCAATAGGTGCAATTATTGCTGCTCTTTCTGCTTTGTTGATCAAAAATCACCGGACTATTTCCCATTAGATGAGTTTAAATGCTTAGTCGATGATCTTCGGCAGGGTGGGTGTTGCTACCTTTACATAAGTGGTGGAGAACCGCTCACTGTTCCAGGTATAACAAATTATTTAACATACGCAGCAAAACGGATTCCTTATACACACATGGTGACGAATGGAAGTTTACTAAAAGGTGATCTCCTCGATGCTGTTTTGGAGAGTGGAATTTCTGAGATATCCATATCAATAGACGGACTTGATGAAATTCATGATCAAAACAGAAAAGAAGGCGCCTTTAAAGCTGCCCTTGAAGCCATAAAGCTACTGAAAAAACAGTCCGGCACTTTGGTTACCTGCTCTACCACTATAGGAGCCTGGAATATCCCTGGTTTACGAAAACTCAGTGAATTGATGGACTCCCTTTCCGTGCCGCAAAGATTCATGTTTTACCAAGCTTATCCAACCGCCATTCAAAGAAGAGGTTGTAAAACAGTACATACCATTTCAATCGAGGAAATTTCCTCTTTTGTTAATTACTACTTAAAAAAACATGATGATATCCTGTTGCCTTTTGCTCCTTCTTTTTTCAAAGCACAAGCGGAGGGAAAGCCCTTTACACATCCTATACTTAAAGGGCATTGTGAGCTTCCTTCATATTTCGTGAATGTTCTCTGGCAGGGAGAAGTCTTCCCCTGTTTCGGCATGCGTTCCAGTCTCTATCCGGGGTTGGGAATAACCGGCACAGTTGGGGCGTTTAGCATAAGAAATGAACGAAGACTTCTTGATATACTAAGTTCTCCTGAGTACAAAGCAGAAATAAGAAGGCTTAAGAGTTGCAATGAATGCACCAAATTTTTCACCTCGTGCTATATTAGACCCAGGCTCTCATTCCCTTTAAAAAACCTTATCAAATATAGACTGTTTAAGAAAATAGGGATTTTAAACAAAATCTAAATTAAGTATTTCATCAAATGAGAACTCTGATGCAAAATGAAAAAATATATCTTATCAGAATACCTGACAGGGGGGTCACCGAAAAACTTGTGACATTCATGGATGATTTTGTATTAGAGAAGGCTGGTTATGGGGAAAGACTTCTTGATATTGGGTGTGGTCGGGGTGTTTTTACCAGGAGACTTGGAGATAAGTTTAAAAGTGTAACTGGAATAGATATAGTAAGGGAAGAAATATACAAAGGTATTGAACCTATCAGGAAGACAAATTATGCTATAATGGATGCAAATTCTTTGGGATTTAAGTCTGAAAGCTTTGACACCATCATATCCCGATACACCTTTCATCACCTGAATCTTTTAAAAGCAGCTAAAGAGGTAAAAAGATGCCTAAAACCAGGCGGAAGATTTGTTATGGTAGACACAGAAGAAACCTTTTGGCGATTGGGCAGTCGGATACGGTACTTGCTTTTTGGAATTAGTAAAATGGGCATTCTCAACTTTTTAAGGATATTGCCTGACTTTCTATCTTACTTTTTCACCGCCGAAGCCCGTGCTCACCGGAGAGAGGATATCAAGAGGCTTAAAACGGAAGGGCGATATGCTCAGCCTGATTTTGTAAAAACATATATAAACCTTTTCCCCAATGCTGAAGTGGGGGCTTACAGGTGGGCAGGTTAT
>CAZMHH010000039.1:0-3881 GCA_964566035.1 uncultured Thermodesulfobacteriota bacterium | reverse complement strand
GTTATATCGTATGGAAAAAACCTATATAGAATATGTAATTGTAATAACCCCTTTAATATTTTATGTTAGAATTTTTCTAAAAATATTGCTTTAAAACTTTATTGTTTTCAGAAAAAGTCAAGTAGTTATCTATGAGAGCATTAAAACCATGTGCTATATGCAGATCCACGTTTGTTACCCATGTCTATCATCTATCATTGTTTCCTATTGTTCGCTGTAATAGGTGTGGACTTGTTTATGCCGATGAAAAAATGAACGAACAAGATCTTCAGCCATTATACAGCGGAGATTGTTATAAGGAGCTTTACTTCTTTACACAAGAAAATATTGATGTAAAGATTGCAAAGGATTACATGCTGGAATTTCATCGGGTTGACAAACTCTTTGTGGAGGGAGGCCGACTGCTTGATTTTGGCTGTGCCCGTGGAAGTTTTATCCGTATCCTGATGGAATCAACACTTGGGTCGCGTTGGACATGTGAAGGTATTGATATAAATCCTGATGAGATAGTAATGGGACAGTCAAAAGGCATACCTGTTCGATTAGAAAACCTTTTCAGCAATACTATCCAACCCGGGTCTTATGATGTCATTACCGCTTTAGCCGTTTTTGACCACATGCATGATCCCAGAGAGACATTAAGGGCGTTTAGACACATCTTAAAAGATAAGGGTAAAATTCTCCTTATAACAACTAATTATGATGCGCTTATATTTCAATTAGGAGTTTTGGCTGCACGTCTTTCAGATTCGCTATTTCGCTTTTTTACTGAGAGGGTATTTTGCAAAGGACATTTTTACTATTTCAATAAGAGAACAATGAACAAGCTTCTTAAAGATACCGGGTTTCGCACTCTTGAGATGGATTCCGTACCCTCATACATTGAGGCACATCCGCCAGGACTTTTATTCGCATTAGGTCTTATCGGGCTTCGCTTATGTTCCCAGTGTTTAAAACGTCAGACAATGCTTTTAACGCTTGCTGAGAAAATCTAAATAATTAAAAGTATTGAAGATTGATAGACCTCATATATTTGAAATTATATTATATAACTTGTTAGCTTTATTTTATAAAGCGAGTTTAATATTCAGTACAATATTTCGGTAGGTTAATGAGATAGATTAATAAAAATGAAAATTCTCTATAGAATATATGTTATCAGTAATCGTTTATACAACTATAATCGAGCAATTAAAACATGTTTTAATTGGATAGTTGGTAAATTATGTTACTCCACATTGGGACAGTCTGTTTATCCTTTAATTAAACAGCGCTACTTGACATTCCCAAAGCGTGTTCAGATTGAAACTACAAGTTATTGTAATGCAAAGTGTGTTATGTGCCCTCAATCGATTATGCCACGCAGAAACCAACACATGCAAGAAGAGCTTTTTGAAAAAATTATTAATGAATTATCAGTGTACAGGGATAAACTGAAGGTTTTGAGCCTTCACTTTCTTGGTGAACCCTTAATGGATCCTATGATCTTTGAGCGGATTAGACAAGCTAAAGATGCCGGAATTATGGAAGTGCAGTTTAATACCAATGCCCAGCTTTTAGATGAAGAAAAGGCAGAAAGCTTGCTTAAGAGTGGTATTGATACAGTTACCTTGAGTCTGGGTGGACTTGAGCCAGAGACTCAAGAGGATAGACGAGTGGGAACAAGATTGAGTACTGTGGAAAAGAACATTGATTATTTTATCCGTTTGGCAAAAAACAATGAAATATCGAAAAAAAAGCCTAGATTTATTATTTATACAATAAAACAGTTTTCCGGGGATAGGGCTTGGCAGCCTGTTGTTCGGAAATACAAACGCATTGTTGATTCTATTGTTGTGGTAAATCAGAACAACTGGGGGGGGAGAATAATCAATACTGAAAGGGAACGCAATCTCACAAGCTGCCGTATCCCATGTCCTCTCATATTTTCAACCATGACAATCAACGTGAATGGAAAGGTGAATCTATGCTGTCTTGACTATGCAGATAAGGAAGTTATGGGAGACCTTCATGAGATAGGCATCTATGATGTCTGGAATGGTAAGATGGAGCAGTATCGTACAATGCACATGAAGAATCAGTCGGAAGCAATTCCATTGTGCAAAGAGTGTTCGCTCTACAGATGAAGTTTATTTATATGATTTTACCTGTTTAATTATAAGAGATGTTAAAAAAAATATATTGTGAAATATCTGAAGAACAGGTTTTTCAGTTATTGAGGGATGTTTAATTATGTGTTTTTTATATTATAAAAATTACTCAAAGTTGATTGGCCTGTCAAAAGACAAAAACCCCGTGAAATGAAGGTTTATTTCGGTTCTTCGCTTCGGCATGGATTTGAGGGGACAATTGGGGGACGACTTTGTCAAAGTTTAACCTCGGTTGGGAAACTATAAAGAGAAATGTTGCTTAATAAGAGAATTATTGAAAAAGTTTTTGGTATTATCGGCAAGTTGAGTGTGTATAATGCATGGCAAAAGTTCCAGCTTTTGTCTGAATCTCAGTGGTGGCCAAAAGAACGGCTCCAAGAATACCAGTGGCAAAAACTGCAAAAAACCCTTCGGCATGCCTATGAACATATACCCTTTTATCGTGAGTTGTGGAAGAAGCATGGTGTTCATCCAGATCATGTTAAAGAACGTAAAGATATTTGCATTATCCCTGTTATTGGTCGAAATGATATTATCGAAGAGAAATGTATTGCGCAAGTTGCCGAGTTTAGACAAGGATTGAAAGAGATGTATACCTCGGGTTCATCAGGAGTTCCTTTCCGTGTTATGATAGATGTTCTTTCATATCAGTACAAAGTTGCTTTATGGTTGCGTGAATTCTCTTATGTGGATTGTGAAGCGGGAAAACGTGTTGTAAGTTTTTGGCATCGAACATATAGAGGTTATACCCGTCAAGAACCACACATGCTAATGCGCGATATTATTTGGGGAATAACCGGAAAGAAGATATTTTCTCCGTTCCCAACGATGTTAAGTACGGAACCAATTGATGATCAGGCTTTAAAATGGTATCAAAGGCTAAAGGATTCTCAACCTTATTTGCTGGAGAGTTTTTCTTATTTTATTCAAATCTTGACCAATTTTATCATTGACAATGGGCTTGACCCTTTTCCGGCAAAAAAGATTTTTTGCCTCGGAACCCCTTCGCTCAGAGAACGCAAAAAAATGCAACAGGTCTTTCCAGGAGCTGAGATTCATGATCGTTACGGTCCCCACGAGTTTGAGGGAATTGGCACAGAATGTTCGGAACACAAAGGTATGCACATCAGCATCGATTCTTATTTTGTAGAATTTTTGAGAGAGGATGATACCTTTGCTTCACCCGGGGAGATTGCCCGGGTAATCGTTACCGATCTGGACAATAAGGCAATGCCATTAATTCGTTATGATATTAGAGATATGGCAAGTTATTATGTTGAGCCATGCCCATGCGGCAGAGGTCTTCCATTAATGTCAGGTTTGTATGGAAGAAGAGATGAGTACGTTATAATACCTGACAATAAAAAGCTTTATTTTACTTTCTTCCAGGATTTTTTTGATCATTATGATGCGGTTCGTTATTTTCAGATAAAACAAAAAGGTTCAGGTAATGTAGAGGTATCGATTGTCAAGGAAGGTAAATATGACTTTAATACATTGTCCACTGTAATAGCTCAGGATTTAAAAAAGAAGATATGCAAGGATATTATTGTAAAAGAGGTCAAAAGCATTCCAGAGGCAAAGAATGGGAAAATGTCATTCTTAACACGAACAGATTAGTGGAGTGTACCAATGTGCAGCAAACTGCATTTTATTAAAAAGCAATAAGGGTTATACTAATTAGTGTCCGAACGGAAACCCTGTTTTTTTCCAGTCGACGGCATGTAGTTG
>CAZMHH010000038.1:0-34547 GCA_964566035.1 uncultured Thermodesulfobacteriota bacterium | reverse complement strand
AGCCACTCATTTATATTGACATAAGGATAAGAAAGAGTTAAGATTCAAGCATTATGCCAAGATTATCAAGAATAGTAGCACCAGGATATCCTCATCATGTTGTTCAGCGAGGCAATCGCAGTCAGGATGTTTTTTTTTGCGACGAAGATCGTTTGACCTACATTGCTTATTTAAGAAAGGCCTGCCAAAAATATGGAGTAAGTATCTGGGCTTATTGTTTGATGACAAATCATGCACATTTCGTAGCTGTTCCTAAAAAGGCTGAATCACTTAATAGCAGCAGTGAGGTATATAGAGATGAATCCTGTAAGAGCAGGTCTTGTTGCAAAACCTTGGCAGTATCAATGGTCAAGCGCTGCATGTCATGTTTATAAAAAGGTTTCAGATCCTTTGGTAACAGGGGATGGTAAACTGAGGGGGTTGATAGGTGATTGGAGGAAATACTTGGGACAGATTGATGATTCAGAGTTAATTGATATATTGCGCAGGGAAGTATTATCAGGAAGGCCTGCAGGTTCAGTTCCCTTTATCCGAAGACTCGAAAAACGGTTTTGCTGTAAGCTGACGAGAAAGAAGGCAGGCAGACCCCCAATTAATATAAATAATTAGTGGATGTCCAGTCCCAAATTATCCTTTTTTTGAAAAAAACAGTTGACATGTTTTTTCCAGTCTGTAACTATATAAATTATATTCTATAATTATTTATTATAAAAAATCCTAAATCCCCTATCCCTCCCATTTGCCTTTGCAGGAGGGTACCGTCCCGAAGGAAAGGAGGTTGCCTGAACTGTAGCAATGAAGAGTCAATCCAGTCCCCTTTGAGATCAATAAAGATTGCCGGTTCAGACACTCAGCCCGCAAATCGACTTTTCGCAATCTTTTCAAACACAAAAAAACCAAGGAGAAAATTCTATGTTTTTAAAAAAAATAAAATCCGAAGGCCTGGCTCATCTGTCATACATTGTGGGAGATGGAGACGAAGCAGCGGTAATCGATCCTCGACGAGATGGACATATATATCTGGATATAGCTGCCTAACACGGGGCAAAGATTACCCATATATTTGAAACCCATCGTAATGAAGACTATATCGTCGGTTCTCTCGACCTGTCTGCTCACTGCGGCGCCCAAATTTATCACGGCAGATCTCTGGACTTTAAATATGGAAATCCTGTTGCCGAAGATGACAGTTTCACTGTTGGCGACCTGAATTTTCGTGTCCTTGAAACTCCGGGCCATACTTTTGAAAGCTTATCGCTGGTATTGACCGATCAGAATTTTGGCAATGATCCGGTCGCGGTATTTACCGGCGATGCCCTGTTCGTGGGCGATGTGGGACGCACCGACTTTTTTCCGGACAGGGCTGAAGAAGTGGCGGGGTTGCTGCACGACAGCATCTTTAATAAAATTCTCCCCTTGGGCGATCAAACCATCCTCTATCCTTCTCATGGGGCAGGTTCGGTCTGCGGCGACAGCATGGCCTCCCGGGAGTTTTCAACCCTTGGGCATGAAAGAAAGAATAATCCGGTATTACAGAAGACCAACCGTCAGGAATTCATTGAACGCAAAACAAAGGAACATCACTACAAGCCGCCTTACTTCAAAAAAATGGAGGAATATAATCTCAACGGCGCCCCTCCATTGGCCGAATTGCCCCGCCCCTCTCCTCTTAATCCAAATCGAACCGAAGCGGCAGTTCAAAACGGCGCGATTCTGGTTGACCTGCGCAGCCCGGAAGCTTTCGCCGGCGCGTTCATCCCCGGCAGCCTGGCAATTCCTTTGGACATGCTTCCAGCTTATGCCGGATACCTGCTTGATTATGAATGCGATCTTGTCCTTATTCCGGAAACCCGGGAGCAGGTGCCGACAGCTGTTCGCTATTTATGCCGCTTGGGGTATGAACATATAGCCGGTTACATGGAGGGCGGAATGAAAGCATGGGAAGTCAGCGGCCGAAGGTATGATCGGATACCCGCTCTGCACGCGGTGGACCTGGAAGATAGAATACAGAAAAAGGTTGACTTTACTCTGCTCGACGTCAGAAAAATCACCGAATACAATACCACCCGCCTGCAAGGGGCGTATAATATATTTCTGGGAGAACTTCCGGACCGCTTGGAGGAAATCGATAAAAACAAACCTGTGGTCACCTTCTGTGGCAGCGGCAGACGGGCAATCATTGCCGCCTCTATTCTTAAGAAACACGGCTTTTCACAGGTTGAAGACAGTTTAGACTCTATGGAAGCATGCGCCAGTATCGGCTGCCCGCTCCTGAAAGGTTAAAAACTGGGAGGTTTTATTATGGAATGGTTAAGAATGGCAACTTGGTCTCCATACGTAGTCGGTGCGGGAATTGGACTGCTGGCTTGCATTGCATTTCTGCTTTCAAACAAACCGCTTGGATGTTCTACAGCGTTCACGCGCACCAGCGGAATGTTGGAGAAGCTGTTTCGGGGGGACAGGGTGCAGGAAAAGGCCTATTACCAGAGATTCGTACCTACAATCGACTGGGAATGGATGCTTGTAGTGGGGCTGATAGTAGGTGCCTTTACCTCTGCGATTATTTCAAACGAGTTTCAGATTCTACTGATTCCCGATATCTGGGCGGCGGCGGCAGGGGATTCCTTACTCCTTCGATGGATAGCTGGCCTTGTTGGAGGAATTATACTCGGCTTCGGAGCGCGCTGGGCGGGAGGTTGCACCAGTGGGCACGGAATAAGCGGAACCCTGCAACTGGCAGTAAGCAGTTGGATTGCGGCCTGCTGTTTCTTCATCGGGGGGATTGTCACCGCTATGCTGCTTTTCAGGTTTCTCCTTGCCGGATAAAGGAACACCGCACGATTGCTCGAAAAATAAAATTCAACAAGGAGATGGCAGATAGATGTTAAGTAATCTTCACTCAAAAAAACGAATGCAGTTACTCATTGGGTTCATGATTGGAATCGGATTTGGTTTTTTGCTTCAAAAGGGTGGGGTGACTCAATACGATGTTATTCTGCAGCAGTTGCTTCTGGAGGATTTCACTGTCGTAAAGATCATGTTAACCGCTGTACTGGTAGGCATGATAGGGGTCCATCTTCTTCGAAGCCTCGGCTTCGCACATCTCCATCCGAAGTCTGGCTCCTTTGGTTCAAGTTTAATCGGCGGGTTGATTTTCGGCGTGGGCTTTGGTTTGCTCGGATATTGTCCGGGCACGGGAGCAGGCGCATTCGCACAGGGGTCGATCGACGCTCTCGTGGGAGGGATAGTTGGCATGATCATAGGCGCCGGATTGTTTGCAGCTCTTTACCCTAAGCTGGAATCCAGCCTTCTGAATAAGGGCGATTTCGGCGCAAAGACCTTCCCGGAACTGTTCAAAGTCAACCCTTGGGGGGTTGTTGCAGTAGCCTCTGTAATGATAGTCGGACTGTTGTTTTGGATAGAGAAAGCAGGTCTTTGACTTTTTAGTCTGACGTTCGCACATAATCGCAGGGGCAAGGGGCAAATCTTTTACTTGACTGGATTTTATAGGATGTCCCTTAAGTTCCATGGCATTTAAAAAATGACATAGCCGCACCGGGGTGCGGCGCTCCAGGAGTAAAAAGCTATGATAAAAGTAATTGTTCCGGTTGAAAAACTGCCAGAGGTGGCAGACGGTGTTTGCCTTATGTTTTTAAAGAACAAGAGGTTGCAATGTTGTCGAGTGAAGGAGGGGACGACCTTAAATAAGTAAATAACTGTTGCTTCTTGCAAAAGGAGGTGCGGGTCACCCATTAAAGGCTGGCCCCCTGTCAAGAGAATAAATGGATAGCAATTTCGTTCGTAGCTGGTAGCAAAACCTTTAAAGGCGGTTGTCAGGTATCAGCAAAAAAATAAAGGGCTGTTAATCTTATAAGCAAAATCCTTCAAAACCTATGAATCCGGACAAAAAAAGTTTTTTGGAACAAGGCAAAATTCAGTTTTCATTTCTTTAAATGGGCAGTTAAGAACAACAATTTTTATAAATGGGAAATGATGATCCGTTTAACGCGGAGGCAATTGCTTTCTTTGGGTGCCAGAGGGGTCACAGCGGGCTGTGTCGGGCCGCTTCTGCACGGGTGCTGTCCTCAGCCCGTTCCTCCTGTTAACCCTACGGATAAACATGCATCAGTAGCCGTTGTTTCGGGTACCGATCTGGCAACCATGACCCGGGATGCTTTGGATGCATTCGGCGGGGCAGGAGCGATTGTCGGGCAGGGTGAAACGGTTTTTATCAAACCCAATTTCGGAGCGTTTGGTATGGTGAACTACAATCCCGTTGCAGCGGGGGATTGTACGAAACCTGAAATTGTTCTGTCGGTTGCAGAGGAATGTTTAAAAGCCGGGGCTTCGGAAGTGATTATTGGAGATGCTGGACAGTCATATTCTTATGACTGGAAACAGGTCTATACTTTGAGCGGACCAACCAGCATGGCTGAAGGGGCTGCAAGACTTGCCTCAATGTATAAAGGAAGAATAACCCTTGCCTGGCTGAATGCCGATTCCCCTGAGTGGCTTCCCGTACCTTCGCCTTATACCCGCCTGGGTAGGATATATATATCAAATCTGGTGTCCAGCGCTGACAGGGTTATTTCGCTGCCGGTCATTAAAAGCCACCGCTGGACCCATACATCCGGTTCATTGAAGAATTTTGTCGGCATTACCTCCACCCTGCATTACGGCATGGGGATTCAATGGCGGTTTTTGCTCCATGATGCCGGTATAGAGCAGTGCTTTCTGGATATTGTCAAAGCGGTGAAGCCGGATTTTACAATCATAGACTGTTCTGTCGGGTGTGAGGGCAACGGACCGCATGTCTGTCCGGGATACTGGGGTGATACCGTTGATTTCAAAGACCGTCTGGGTCACTGGATGCTCCTGGCAGGCACAGACCCGGTTGCTGTTGATGCCACGGCTTCACGTGTGATTACCCATGATGTATCAGTGATTCCTTATTTGCAAATGGCATACCGTCAGGGGTTTGGGCAGATTCTTGAAGATAAAATCGAGCTTCTGGGCGCGTGTCTTGCTGATGTGCAGGTTGAGTGGAAACCTGCCGATATTACAAAAGGCTTTCTTGAAGTTATTGTGCCGGGCTATCATCTTCTTAATGACTGTTTTTAACCAAACCCAAACAGTCTATAAAAAAACAGATTGGTATTAAAATATTCCTATAAATTGTGCGCTGCATCTCGTTGATAAAGTGGACCCTTTACTACTTGAGTAATGTCTTAAAAAATTCTCTCTCAAGAGGATTTTAATAACATGTCTACAAACTCAAAAGTTTTGAGCCGGCACCGAGCTAATAATTCTCTACATTATCACTGGCGCAGGCAACAGCAATCCGCCACGGGGTGCCGTGAAGAATGACGGTTTGCCAGTAAACAATCTTTGTTACTGGCAATTCTGCATGCTTCATGTAGAATTCGTAACTGTCCGCACCATCGTCAGAAGATGCCATCTTTCTGCCCAGATCAACAAGTTTCGGGAATGGCTTATACATCGGATCTGTAAATAGATTTAGCCCTATCTGATCGGGATCGGCATCGTAGATGATCAGTCCGTCAGTCTGCATCAAAAACACAGTCACCGGAAGGTTTGATGAGACGGGACATATAATACCCGAGAGCATATATTCCGGAGCAAAAAGCGCTGCGACTGATCCCCTGAACTCACGGCTGGCGGAAAAAACAGGATGATGGATAACAACTGCCTGCGGTCCCTCAACAGAGCGTAATGAACCGCTCAGTACCGGCTGTCGGGTACTGAACAGCTTGACCATGTGAGCCTGTTTGCTGATATCAGCCCCCTCGGATGCCCTGTGATCAGCGGGTTCAACTGCCAGCATAATCCCCTGACTGCTGACCGTTTCACAGTCGATAATGTAGGGATTGTCTTCGTATATTTTTTTGAGGATGTCCAGTGCCGCATCACCTGTCAAGTCTTCACCGGTAAGAGCTTCTGCGCTCTGCTGAAGCATACTGTCCAGCCTGGTTAGTACTTCCGTAATCTCTGTCTTCAGATGCATCAAAAGGTCCTGGAGCTCTTCGCGCGAAAACATCGGTTTATGATCGATAACAGCAGGAACAGCTAATTCTCCAGCAGATATTTTTGCTTCTACTGCCAGAATCTGTTTATGGACATTATCTGGAATCAGCCTCCTGTTCCCGTCATTATAGATCCATCCAACACCTTTCTCCTTCAGCCCGAATGTTTTCAGTCCTCCTGAAAAGTTATCCTCTTTCCATGACCTGACGGTTTCAAACACTGCTACATCAATTTTCTTGATCATGCTTGTCAGGACATGCCCGGGTGCCTGAGCGCTCTGATCAACATCCACCCCGATAACAAACCGGTTCCTCTCCTTTGCCGCCCTGATTATGCCTGCACCCGTCGCCCCTGAGGCATGAAAGATAATATCAGCACCCTGCCCGTACATATCTGATGCAATCCGGTAACCTTTTTCGGGATCATTAAAAGCAATGCCTGTTATTCCGGTATATTTGGACAATACATGTATATCCGGCTTTACCGCCTGTGCCCCTGCGAGGAAACCTGCCTGAAATTTTCTGATAATCGCGCTTTCCATACCGCCGATAAAACCGATGCTTTCGGTTTTGCTCATCCGTGCAGCAAGCATGCCGACCAGATACGAACCCTCTTCTTCCCTGAAGGCAATCCCTGCCAGATTGTCCGGCATGGGAGCAGTGCGGAAAGTGTCGCTATGGGAAGGGCTATAGTCAATACAGACAAACTTTTTGTCAGGATATTGCTGTGCCAGCAGATTCAACTTCTCTGAGAAGGCAAACCCGACCCCGATAATCATCTCTGCATCGGAAGTCACCGCTTTTTTTAAAGCATGGTCCCGCTCCAAGGGTCTGTCCTGTTCAATATAGATCGCTTTAATCCCCAGTTCAGAAGCCGCTTTTTCCATACCGCGATAGGCTGAATCGTTAAATCCATTATCCCCCCTTCCGCCGATATCAAATAATAGAGCTATAGTTGAAGGTGCGGGTTGTTCTGCATGCGGGTTCTTAGACGCAGCTGAAAAAGCTCCGAGGATAACCACCAGTCCGAAAAAAAACGCTTTGATCTTCATTGTTGCACTCCCGATTAAATTATTGAATCTTGATAGATACATTAGTATATCAGCAGTATAATTGTAAATCAAGCCTGTATAAGGGGGCAGAATTACACTATATACTGGTAATGTAGCCAACTTTCATCGTGGTCGGACATTGAAATATCTACACAAAAAACAATCTCTGCGAATATAAAAAAAAAGAGCCACTTTGTTAAATCATAGGACATAAGCATTATTATACCTGTCAGCATTATATAATCACTAACTGAGTCTGTCTCGACGGTTTTGCAAAATTACCCTCTATTATTTTCCGCAAAACTAAAAATATCAAAAAACTTAACCAATGACATAAGACCACAAAATACACTCAATGGCTCAGAACATGTATCACATGGGGTCGAAGCATTGATATTCCCTGACTCAAAATAAGACCCATTTTCTTCTTTATTTAACCCTCTTTTCATGCTATTGTTTCCTTGTATTTTAACCAGTTGGGGAATCCCCCAGTGTTGGGTTTATATTGCTGAAAATACCATTAATATAGGAGTTCCTCTCCCTTTTTCAATATCTTTCTGCTTTAAATACAAAATTTATGTATTATTGAGATAGCAGATGGATTTATAATATTAATACTTTAAGCAGAAGGAAAGGAATATGAGGAAAATTAAGGTTGTTCCATTAATCATGCTGGCGATGGTGTTGATGTTTAATCTGGGCTGTGAACCTGAAGAACCTTATCCCCCGCCCAATATTGACCATAATTTTGGGGAGACGATGGATGCAAGAGATAATCAGATATATAAAACCATAGAGATCGGTATCCAGACCTGGAAGGCAGAGAATCTGAATTATATTCCGGATACCGGTAACATTTGGTGTTATGACGATGATTCAAACAACTGTGATACTTATGGAAGGTTATATGACTGGGATAGCGCAATGAACGACGTCTGCCCTTCCGGCTGGCATCTGCCCGGTGATGATGAGTGGGCAACTCTTATAACATGTTTAGATCCATCATCAGACCCTGCTGCTTTTATTCAAAGCACTATTGCCGGCGGCAAGATGAAGTCAACCGCAACCGTCGAAGCAGGAACCGGATTGTGGTATGATCCCACTGAAGGGGCTACAAACTGTTGAGCAAAGGCAAGAAAGAAGCTGTTAAGCTGATGGCTGATAAGCTGTTAAACAAAAAAAGCAGTTGTCAGGTATCAGCTGTCAGGAAAATCTGTAAAAAGGCTATGGGCTATAGGAAAAACAGGAAGTTAGCAGCGTAGCTCGTAGTAAAAGCTTTTGTAGGCGTGCTCGTGATCGTTGTCGCTTTATGTTGGGTTTCGCTCCCGCTCAACCCAACCTACGGGACTCAAGCTACGGGACTGATCAAAGCAATTACAATACGCTAATGTAAATTTGTGCAAATTTCGGACATGTTCAAAATATTAATACCTAAATTGAATTGCTAATGGAAAGATGCTATGTATTGGTTAAAAAAAACAACTTATGCTTTAAGACTCCATAAAAATTACAAGGATGCCAAAGACCGTATATATGCCTGTTTTCAGGCGATAATTGTTCTTGCCTTCTTTCTGCTTCTGACAGGGTGTAAATGCAATAATCTGCCTGACTATTCAAACACCATCGCCGAAGGCAGGAGCTATGCCCTTGAGTTGCTTGAAGAAACAGGGGTTTCTGCAATTTCTGTGGCATTTATGGCTAATGGTGAAATTATATGGGCGGAAGGATTCGGTTTGGCGGATAAAGAAACTTTACTTGTGACTGATACCGACACTATTTTTGGAATTGGCTCCACCAGCAAAATAATTGCCACTGTTGCTGTAATGGTTCTTGCAGACAGGGGACTTATAAATATTGATAAACCGATTACCGATTATATTCCCAACTTCCATATGCAGTCACCTGCTTACTCTGAAATAACAGTGAGAATGCTCTTAAACCATTCTTCGGGTTTCCCGGGCACAGAATACAGAAGTGCTTTTACTTTACTCCCCGACAGTAACTATTTAGAAGAGGTTATCCACACACTTTTCAAAAGCCGTCTGAAACATTATCCGGGTGAAATGAATATTTATTGCAATGACGGATTTACACTGATTGAAAAAATAGTTAGCAATTTAACCGGCAAAACCTATACTGCCTTTATTAGAGATGAAATTTTCTATCCGCTGGGCATGAATAAAACGCTTATTCCTTCAGATGTTCTGCCTGAAGGAACATACGCCAAGGGATATGATCCCGGAAAAGAAACTGCAAAACCCTTTGAATTTGTTAATACACTTGGCAGTGGCGGGGTGTATTCTACGCCCACGGATCTTTGCCGCTTTTTGATGGTCTTTGCATCAGAAGGGTCTGCTGACGGTGTAAGCATTTTATCCCGAAGCGCGGTGGAACAAATGTCTTTCGATCAAACCTCAGGGACTTACCGCCCTGTTGACAGAAAAGGTTTCCGTTTCGGACTGGGCTGGGATACTGTCTGCCAGCCTGGTATAGGATTGGCAGGTTATCAGGCACTGGCAAAGGGAGGGGATACTTATCAGTATGGTGCATCCGTTATAGTAATACCTGAAACGGGTTTGGCGGTAGCGGTTACAGGGGCTTCAGGTCTCAATTCAGTTATGGCTGAAGCTCTTGCTGAGAAAATACTGCTTTATGCACTTTTAGACAGTGGCGTCATTACCGCTATGCCAGAACCACTTCCTGATTCACATAAAACAAAAGCTCCTATACCCGCGCAGCTAAAAAACTCAATTCCCGGATTTTACTCAAACAGTGATACTCTGTTTAATATTGAATTAAAAAATGATGATGCTGTTTTGATTTCAGAATATTTTGACGGGAATTGGGTTGCACTGTTTGATAACCTGTACTACCGGGAAAATGGATGTTTCTCAAGTGATATCCATCCAAATAATGAATTTTATTTTATTGAGGAAAAAGGGTTGTATTATCTGGTATATAGAGGAGAATCTGTTTCAAAGTTGTACCAGGACGAAGATATCCATGCCCAGCAGCTTTCTTCAACCGGTTTATTGCCGGCAGAGTGGGAGCGGAGAATCGGCAGTCGATGGGTAATGGTAAATGAACCCATTGATTCGTTACCGATGTATAGTATATTTCCTCCATTGGTTACCCTCAGGAAAATTGGAGAAACTGTCTTTGCCTCTGGACTTCTCTTTAATCTTCCGGTTCTGCCCTATGATGACATTAATGCCTATATGTTTCTGAAAATACCGACTTTGAGCGGGAGGGACCAGAATGATTTAGAAGTTCTTATGGTTGACGGGGAAGAATGGCTGCTTATTGGAAGTTATCTGTACCGTCCAATTGAGAATCTCTATGAACTTGCCTGCGGAAGCTCATTTGAGGTAACAATACAGACCCGTGGTTGGGGAGAATGGATTGCATTGGATAAAACAACCGGTGGATTGCTTCATGTTGACGCGCCCGAAGGATCCAGGTTTATTCTTGTTGACAAGGGTTTTGAGATACTGTTAGACAGTTATTTTGATGTTGCCGATGTTTATGATGCCCCGGCTGAAAGTTACCTTTTGTTAATGGGTGATTCAGGCGATTCTTTTGCACTGGTTCTGAAAAAGTCTTAAATTAAGCACAGCAGCCGATAATTGGACAGTCTGAGAGTAGCCCATTAAATAAATGTCACCTCTACGAGGTTTTGCTATTTATGAGCAATGAGCTGAATAGTTACAAAAACTCAATTATATAATTCCCGTCCAGTAGCCCTGGATATCAAGATTTGTAAGACCTGCTTTTCTTGCTTCATCAACAGCATCCCTGTACTCTTCACGGGTAATCCTTCTTGAAATAGCAGGGTAATCAGAAGCCTTATACATCGGTCTGTACTGGGACATTATGTTTAAATAGGTATCCTTTGGAAGGTTTTCAGCTATCCATTTAATTACCTGCTTTGTGCCCCCGACATTATTTGGCATTACAAGATGTCTTATCATTAGTCCCCTGTACATAAGTCCGTCTTTTGCCGGTTTTGCAACACCCACCTGCCGATGCATTTCAAGAAGGGCTTTTTGTGTAACTTCGGGATATGTCCTCGCATCGGATGAATATTTAGCAGCCATTGAACCATCAGAGTATTTAAAATCAGGAAGATAGATATCAACCACACCGTCAAGCATTTTAAGTATTTCAGTTTTTTCCCAGCCGCATGTGTTATAAACAACAGGAATCCTCAAGCCCTTTCCTGCAGCAATGTCAAGAGCAAGAAGTATGTGGGGGCTGTAGTGAGTAGGGGTAACAAAATTTATATTCGGACATCCCCTTGACTGAAGAGAAAGCATCATGTCAGCCATATCCTCAAGCTGTCTTCTGCTTCCCTGTCCGCCCTGGCTTATCTCCCAGTTGATGCAGAAGACACATCTAAGTCCGCAGTTGGTTAAAAATATGGTTCCAGAGCCATGCTTTCCAACAAGAGGTCTCTCCTCTCCAAAATGCGGATGATATGATGAAATCTCAAGTTTTGCTGAAGCACCGCAGAATCCTCTGTTGCCTTCAAGCTTGTTTACACCGCATTGCCTTGGACAGAGTTTGCAGGATTTCATTGAATCCCAGAGCTCCTGTCCTCTTTTTTTCAGCTCACCGGATTTATGAAGATTGAGATAAGGGGGTTCAAATGAGGGGTCTATTCTGGATGCTTTGAAAAGAAAACCTGCATTGCTTAAAAGCTCATCATCAACAGATGCATTTAAAATTGCAGGGCAGGGAAGGGTTACACTTAGGGAGAAGCATGCGCATTTTTTTATAAAATCTCTTCTTGACTGGTTCATTTATACTTCCTCCTGTTTTTTGAGTTTTTACCTTCAGGTCATTTTAAATCCTTTATAAAATTGTTTTATTCAGTTGTTTTTTTCACCATCTGTGAACTTTCAATGTCAACCTCAACCTGGCGGGGCCAGGCTTTTAGAATAGCCTGAATAAGGGTTGCAAGAGGAATTGCAAAGAATACACCCCAGAATCCCCACAGACCTCCGAAAACAAGGATTGAGGCAATTGTTGCTACAGGATGTATGTTTACAACTTCAGAGAAAAGAAGAGGAACAAGAACATTGCCGTCAAGTGCCTGTATAATGAGATATGCTATTAAAACATACAGCAATTGAGATGAAAAACCCCATTGGAAGTAAGCAACCATAAGTACCGGTATTGTTACAACAGCAGCTCCGACATAGGGTATCATAACCGAAAGCCCCACAACCATACTTAAAAGCATAGCATATTGAAGTCCGAGAATGGTGAAAATCAAATATGAACCTGCCCATACAATAATAATCTCAAAGGTTTTTCCCCTTATATAATTGCCTATTTGCATGTTTACATCATTCCATACATTTGTTACAAGAGGCCGTTCTTTTGGCAGGAATCCTGTAAACCACTTAATTATCTTGTCTTTATCTTTAAGAAAAAAGAATACAAGAATTGGAACAATAATTAAATAGACAATTATTGTTATAAATCCAACCACGGAGGATGCTGAAGTTGTAAGGATCTTTTGTCCCCATGTTGTAAGTTCCTGTCGAATTCCAATGATTATTTCATTGATCTGCTCGTTTGAGATAAGTTTTGGATATTTTTCGGGAAGTTGCATAAGCAGGTTCTGTATTTCTGCAATCATGCTTGGAAGTTGTTGGACAAGCTGGGTTATCTGTTTGATGAGCATGGGGATAAGCCATAAGAAGGAGAAAATAAGAGCCAGCATAAATATTAAAAAAACTGTTGAAACAGCCCCAATACGGGGAATGCCTCGACGCGTTACAGGCCTTATAATGCCGTCAAGAAGATAGGCTATTATAATACCTGCAAAAAAAGGCACAAGCATTCTGCCAAGCCCAAATATTATTACAAAGCATGTCAGCAGAATGGCTATTAATATAACAATCTGGGGGTTGCTTAATTGACGTTTCAACCAAGCATGGATCAGATGCATTTATTTATGACCTGTATTTTTTATTAAGATATGTTATAAAAGTATAGAAAACGCAATAGCAGGTGTCAAGGAAAACCTGTTGTTTTTAATTTATTGTTTTCATGTGCAACTGCAAAAAAGAGTGATTTTGACCTGTGTCCTTTCAGGGGGCTCAAGCTACCTCTCTATCAGGCTGGTTGCTGTTTTATCCTAAAAACAATCAGATGCTTTCCCGTGGATGTTTAACAGTTATTGAGGAGTTACCATGAAAGCTAATACAAGAAAAAACTATGATGTTATTGTTATAGGAAGCGGGGGTGGTATGAAGATTGCCCTGCCTGCTTCTCAAATGGGTTTGAAGGTTGCATTTATTGAAGAAGGGCGGTTTGGCGGGACATGCCTCACCCGTGGATGCATTCCCTCAAAGATGCTTATATATCCCACAGAGTTTGCTGAAAGGATCAGAGAATCGGCCGCTCTGAACATTCAGATTCAAGATCTGCCCCGAATTGACTTTACAGCACTTGTCAACCGGGTTTCGGATTCTGTTGACGAAATATCCAGCAGTATAAAAAAGAACATAGAAGAAGTTAATAATATTGATATTTATCCTGTTCATGGAAGATTTATTTCAGACAAAGTGATCCTTGCAGGCAATACGGAGATTACCGCTGATAGGATATTTATTGCAACAGGTTCAGAACCTTCAGTTCCTGCAATTGCAGGCCTTGAAGAGACTCCATTTATGACAAGTGTTGAGGCTCTTCGACGCAGAGACCTGCCCAACAGGTTGATAGTAATAGGAGCCGGTTATATTGCTGTTGAGCTTGGCAGCGCATACCGGTCAGCAGGTGCTGAGGTTGAATTTATTGTACGAAGCAGGTTACTTAGAAGAGAAGACAGTGAAGTTGCATATGAGTTTGAAAGGGTTTTCAGCAGGTCGCACAGTATTCACAAAGGTGTTTTACCTGAAGCCGTAAGCTATGAAGGAGAAAGATTCAGGGTTACATGTAAAAAAAATGATAAAAGTGTTTATAATGTTGAAGCGGACGCACTTCTTGTTGCAACAGGAATATCTCCCCGCACAGGGGATTTGGGGCTTGAAAATACAGGTATTGTTACAACAAAAGGCGGGTATATTAAAGTTGACCCCAGTCTGCGCACATCAGTTGAAGGTGTTTATGCGCTTGGTGATGTTGTTGGAAATTATTTCTTCAGACATACTGTAAACCATGAGGGCGAATACCTTATGCGGACAGCTTTTTCAGAAAATGTTCCATTTCAGATAGATTATGGGCCTGTTCCCCATGCTGTATTTACAACCCCTGAAGTTGCAGGGGTTGGTATGACTGAGAAACAGGTTAAAGAAAAAGGCATTGACTATGTTGTCGGCAGGGCTGAATATAAGCAGAGCAATCAGGGGCTTGCACGGGGCTTAAATCACGGGCTGTGCAAGATACTGGTGGAACGGTCGTCGCAGAAGATTATCGGCGCTCATATAGTTGGAGAAGAAGCCTCGGACATGATACATCTTTTTATAGTGTTAATGAAGAAACATGGAATCCTTGAAGATTTACTTGATATGATTTTTATTCATCCTGCCCTCCCGGAGATAGCAAGGGATGCTGCGCGTGATGCTAAAAGCAAGCTGTCTGTTTAGCAGCACAAGAACAGCTCTAATCCGGGTGAGGTGCTTATTAACAGGCAAAATAGTTACTTTTAAGAGATCAATATGTTCTTACACCAGATTTGTCTTCACAAAAATATCATAAATGATACAATAAATATAAAGAGATTGAAAAAATTGGACAGCAATGTCTTTATTTGCTAAAGGAGGCAGTGGTGAAAATACAAGAAATGTTCAGAAACAGTATAACCTGCATTATTATTGCTTTTTGTCTTGCAGCATTTGGATGTTTCCCTGATTCTGATAAAGAGCTTGAAAAGCAGATTGGACAGATGCTGTTAATAGGTTTCCGGGGTTTTGAAGTGACAGAGCAGAGTCCTGTGGTCGGTGATATCAATGCAGGCAGAATCGGAGGTGTTATTCTGTTTGACAGGGATGTTGCCCTTAACTCAAATGAACGCAATATCCGGTCTCCTGAGCAGGTAAGAGACCTGATAGCCTCTCTTCAAAACTATGCTGATACCCCTCTTTTTATTGCTGTTGACCAGGAGGGGGGAAGGGTTGCAAGACTGAAACCCGATTATGGATTTCCTGAGACTGTCTCCCAGCAGTATCTTGGCGAGATTGACGATGTTGAGATCACCCGCTTTTATGCAGAGCAGACAGCGCTTGCACTGTTTGATGCAGGATTTAATGTTAATTTTGCTCCAGTTGTTGATCTGAATGTAAACCCGGATAATCCTGTGATAGGAAAAATTGAGAGAAGTTTTTCAGCAGATCCTGAAACTGTTTCAAAACATTCACTTGTTGTCATTGATTCGCATCATGATTATAAAATAGGTTGTGCTTTAAAACATTTTCCAGGACATGGCAGTTCAAAGGGTGATTCGCACCAGGGGTTTACTGATGTAACAGATACCTGGTCTGAGACAGAGCTTGAACCTTTTGAAAATATAATTGCTCTTGGCAAAGCGGATTTTGTAATGACAGCCCATATATTTAATGAACATCTTGACAGGCAATATCCTGCCACACTTTCAAAAAACGTTATGACAGGTATTTTAAGAGAGAGTCTTGGTTTTGAAGGGGTTATAGTCTCAGATGATATGAACATGAAGGCTATAACAGATCATTTTGGGCTTGAGGAGGCGATATTCTTATCTATTGATGCAGGGGTTGATGTGCTGATATTTGCAAACAATCTGACCTATGATGAGGATATTGCAGTAAAAGCTCTGGACATAATATTAAATCTTGTTCATGAAGGAAAGATTTCACGGCAAAGGATAGGTGAGTCTTACAGTCGAATAATGGATATGAAGAAGAGGCTAATGTAAGCAGCTTTCGGGTACAGCAGTAACAAACCCATTTCGTGGGCGTTTCGTGTTCGTTATCGTTATTCTCATTATCTCATGCAGTTGAAGGCTCAAAGCAGAAACAATATTTTAATAATCAAGAACTCATTGCTTTATACTCAAACAAAAGATATATGGAAATTACAATCAGCAGAGATGAGGTTTTACGCTATCTTGGATATAGGCATCAGAGACCTGACGATGAGACAGAACTATTCATTGGTAAGACCATTGATGAGGTTGGTGAGATAATAAAACCACGTTATACATATAAAATATTTGATATTAAAAAAGAAGATAACCGCATTTTATTAAAATCAACAAATGTAATTCTGCATGGAAAGCATATTTGTAAACATCTTCACGATGCATTTAGATGTGCGCTAATGGCTGTGACACTGGGCCCGGGTATTGACGAGAAAATAAGACTTTACAACAGAGTTGATATGACAAAGGCTGTTGTATTTGATGCTGTCTCAGCGGCAGCTGTCGAGGGCTTATGTGATAGTGTTTCTTCTGAGATTAAAGTGTGTGCGTTGAATGAAGGCTTGTTTACCACAACAAGGTTCAGCCCCGGATATGGTGATTTGCCCTTGAATATTCAACCGATGATACTTAATACGCTTGATGCTCAAAAGAAAATAGGACTTACAAATACTGAAGATTTTATTTTAATACCGCAAAAGTCGGTTACAGCAGTTATTGGTTTTGTTGGTAGAAAACATACTGAAACCTAAATTGAGCGATTTTCAGGTTTTCGAGGCATTCGCAACGGTTTTTCGCTCATTCACGGGCAGGCATCCATGCCTGTTCTGCCGAGGCATGTTGCACTTTTCACCATCGGCGGTGAAACCTTTGTGCGACATGAATCCGCTGCAAACCATTGCGAATGCCTTGTTTGACGTAACAGGTCTGTAAATAATAGCTCAGATCAGGTGAAAGATTCAAGGGCTGCAATAAATGAATATAGTTTAAAGACTCTATTTTAGAAGAGAGGAAAGTATTGTGATAATGGAAAAAATATTAAAGCGTGACGGGTTTGTTTTTTTTGACGGTGCAATGGGAACCATGCTCCAGCAGGCAGGGTTACAACTCGGAGATTTTCCGGAAAAATATAATTTTACCATGTCTGAGACTGTTCAAGGGATTTATAGGTCATATATGGATGCCGGTGCCGAAATACTTACTTCCAATACCTTCAGTTCAAATGACTATAAACTGGAGGGGGCAGGTTTTTCAGTTGAAGAATCTATCAAAAAAGGTATTGAGATTGCAAAGCAGGTGGCTGAGGATAAACTGGTAGCTCTTGATATAGGTCCGACAGGGCAGCTGCTTGCCCCAATGGGAACCCTTTCATTTGATGAAGCATATTCAATGTTTAAAAAACAGATTGTTGCAGGGGAAAGGGCAGGGGCGGATATTGTTCTTATTGAGACAATGACGGATCTGTATGAAGCAAAAGCTGCTGTGCTTGCCGCAAAAGAAAACTGTTCACTTCCGGTTGTATCTACAATGTCTTTTCAACAGGACGGGAGGACGCTTTCAGGAGCAGACCCGCTTACATGCATACTTGTCCTTGAAGGTCTTGGTGTAGATGTCATAGGTATTAACTGCTCGCTAGGACCTTTTGAGATGATCCCGATTGTTGAGAAGTATCTGCAATATTCCCATATTCCTGTTATTGTTCAACCAAACGCTGGAATGCCACGACTTGAGGCAGGGGAGACTGTGTTCGGTATGGGACCTGAAGAGTTTGCAGATAATGTACTAAAGATGGCTCAAATGGGGGTTAAGGTGATCGGAGGATGCTGCGGAACAACCCCTGATTATATAAGGCAGGTAAAATCAAGGCTCGAGGGAGTGAAGGCAGCAAAACCTGAAGCCCTTAACATTACGGCTGTATCATCAGGAGCACGCACGGTTGTCATGGGTGAGGATGTAGTCGTTATCGGTGAGCGGATTAATCCGACAGGCAAGAAAAAGTTGAAAGAGGCATTAAAGCAGCATGACTATGACTATATTCTTAACGAAGCGGTAAACCAGAAGGAAGCGGGAGCTTTGATACTTGATGTTAACTGCGGGCTTCCGGAAATTGATGAAGAGGCTGTGATGGTAAGGCTTATAAGAGAGATTCAGGCGATTATTGACCTGCCTCTTCAGATAGACAGCACCCGTGCCGATGTTATTGAAAAAGGTTTGCGTTATTATAACGGAAAAGCACTTGTTAATTCTGTAAACGGTGAGAAAAAGTCTCTTGAAACAATACTTCCTGCTGTAAAAAAATATGGAGCCTGCGTGCTGGGACTGACACTGGATGAAAACGGCATTCCTCCTTCTGCAGAGGGCAGATTCAAGGTTGCTGAGAAGATATTAAAGGCTGTCAAAGAATACGGTATACCTGAACAGAATCTTTTAATTGACTGTCTTGTGCTGACAGCATCTGCCCAGCAGGAAGCGGTGATGGAGACTGTTAAAGCTGTCAGGATGGTCAAAGAAAGGTTGGGCTTAAAAACAATACTTGGCATCAGCAATGTATCGTTTGGGCTGCCCAGAAGGGATATTCTAAACAGAACATATCTTGCCATGGCTCTTGCCTGCGGGCTTGACGCCGCTATTTTAAATCCCATGTCACGTGATATGATGGAAACAGTTCACGGTTTCGAGGTACTTTCAAACATGGACAGAGAGTCAACAAAATTTGTCTCAATTTATTCAGCCTCAAGCCCCCAAGCTGATGTACAGCCTGGTGTAAAGCAGGAGAGACAGCTTGAGGATGTTGTGGTAAACGGTATAAGGGAAGAGGCTGCAAAGCTGACAACTGAGCTTTTAAACAGAGAAAATCCCATGGATATTATTGAAAAAAGACTTATGCCTGCGCTTGATATTGTCGGTAGCAGATATGAAAAAGGAGAAATATTTCTTCCGCAGCTGATGCAGTCTGCAGAGACGGTTAAAAGGGCTTTTGCCGTTATCAAAGACCACTTTTTAAAGACAGGAGTTGAGCGGGTTTCAAAGGGAAAAGTGCTGCTTGCAACCGTTAAGGGCGATATACATGATATTGGAAAGAACATTGTTAAATTGCTTCTCGAAAATTATGGCTATGATGTAATAGATATGGGAAAGGATGTTTCACCTGAAGCGGTTTTGAAGGGCGCAAAAGAGCATCAGGTAAGTCTGGTTGGGTTGAGCGCATTGATGACTACAACACTTAAAAGCATGGAAGAGACAATCTGTCTTTTGCATGACAGCAGTATGCCATGCAAGGTAATGGTTGGGGGGGCCGTGCTTAGCCCGGCTTATGCTGAAAGGATAAATGCCGATTATTACGGGAAAGATGCAGGAAAAGCCGTAAGGTTTGCAAAGGAAGTTTATGGGAAGTAGCAGTGTAGTTGTCAGTTCGTAGCAAAAGCAATAAATGCAGCTCTCAGATTTCATAAGCCAGATGGGACTGGGTTAGAGTATCTGTATGTAAACTGATGTGCTCTATTAGTTGAGGGACAGGGTGGATGAGAGGATATTTTCATTTCATATAAGCATTAAAGAAAGAAAGGGTTAAACTGGGATATGAAAGGATATGTTCAGGTATATACAGGTAATGGAAAGGGCAAAACCACAGCTGCTTTCGGGCTTGTTCTAAGGGCTGCAGGGGCGGGGTTAAGGGTGTTTATTGCCCAGTTTATCAAGGGGATGGATTACAGCGAACACTCTTCTCTTAAAAGGTTTGAAGATTTAATTGATATAAAACAGTATGGAACAGGCTGTTTTATATATAAAGATCCTTCTGATGATGATATAACAGCTGCAGTGCAGGGGATAGAAGATGTAAAAAAAGTTATTCATTCCGGTGATTACAACATTGTTGTTATGGACGAAGCAAATGTTGCTGTTTATCTCGGGCTTTTTCCGGTTGAAGCAATCATTGAAATTATAAAGACAAAACCCGAAAATATCGAGCTTATCATTACCGGCAGATATGCCGATGAACAGATTATTGAAGCAGCAGACCTTGTAACCGAGATGAAGGAAATAAAACACTATTATAAAAAAGGTGTTGAGGCCAGGGAAGGGATAGAAAAATAGCTTATCAGCTATATTGGAGTTTATGTGGGTGTAAAAAACAAGAAGACACTTGCAGATATATTTAAAGACAAAAACTCAGGATGTGATTTGTTCAAAGACAGGGATGAATCTCAAGAAGTGTTGTTGCTGTTTCCGGAAAGAATTTCTTTATCTGATAGAAAAGCTGTTTTAGATGCAGGTGGTATTGTTGTAAAGCCAACAGATGACCTGCTGAGAAAAATTAACGGGCTTCAGGATGAAAACAGCAAACTAAAAGATCTTGCACTTAAAGATGAGCTAACGGGTTTTTACAATTACAGGTATTTCAAAAACCAGCTTGAAGTGGAGATAAAAAGAACGCAGCGCACTGGTTCCCCTTTTATTCTGATAATTATGGATATTGATAATTTTAAGGCATTAAACGATACCTTCGGTCACAATGAAGGAAATGAATTTCTGAAAAATGCCGCTCAACAGATAAAGGATCTGATCAGACCTACTGACATTGCCTGTCGTTACGGTGGAGATGAGTTTGCCATTATAATGCCTGCCACGGGCCGTATAGATGCTTGGAACATTGCAGGACGTTTAAAAGCCCTTATTTGCGATCTTTCAAAACCCTACAGACTGTCTGTTTCGTTGAGTATTGGAATTTCAGAATACAGCACCGCAAGTCTTTTTGATGATATGGAGCTTATAGAGAGCGCTGACAGGTCATTATACAAGGCAAAGCAGAGCGGAAAAAACCTTATCTGTTTTCAGGAATCAGATTCATTAGACTCTGATCAAGATTCTGTTACAGAGGACGAAAAACAGGCTCTTTTTAAGAGTTAGAGATGTATTTAAAAGTTCCAGAAATCCTTTATAAGTTTTACATCAACAGAGTTTTTTTCCAATAGCTCACCTGAATATTTTTTCTGCAGATCTTTTTCTGTAAGAGACTGTAAAAATATTTTATCTCTTTCAATTTTGCATATAAGGGTAAAATAGTCTACGATATTGTTAGCTCTTTTTATTGTTGTATCAGGATTCTCATGCTTGTTTGTTGTTATTATGATTTTTGAAAACCGGTTTTTTTTTGAAAGTGATGCAATGTTGCCAAGATTTGAAACAGAAGAAGCTCTTAGAGAGGTCTCATCGGGGTTGAAATAGACAGAGTGTCTTGATATAACCCTTTCCCCCGTGTCTGTCATGTGAGTGCCTGAAACATCATTTAAATAAAGTGGCGCTAAATCTTCATTTGTTGATGCATGGGCGATATTGAAAAGCAGAGGAGCGCCTTTAGATGGATTTTTTGCCATTTCTCTGTGATCTGAACCTTTTGGCATTGCAATAAACAGAGTAAATGAAAAAATTAAAAGAATGCTTATGAGATCGACAAAAGAAATAAGCCAGGAAGAATTATCTTCTTTTAATTCTTTAGCAGGATGTTTTTTTAATAAAAAATTACTGTCAGATGCCTCATATCTTCGCTTATCCATAATATTCCCCTTTTTTATATAGTAGCTTCTGCAAGTCTGTTCTTAAGTATTGTGCTTCAAGAGAGCTAAATGCGAAAACCATTTCATAACAAAATTCAAAAAACCAATTAGTTTTCTCCCTGGAAATAACAGAGAGTCTTTTAGAGCCAGGTTGCTGTTTCAATTTTCATTAACAGCTTTAAGTTTCGGCGCGGGATCTGTGGATAAAAGTGAAGTTTCAACCAGTTCATGTCTGGGTATTACAAGCTCAAGTCTCTGCTGGATAACCACAGAGTATTCTTTATCGTAAATACATTTTACTGCTTCAAGAGAAAATCTTAACACTGATTCCTTGTCTTCAGTATCGTCTTTCATCTTATTTGCAAGCGGCAGGAAAAGCAGATTTGAAAGCAAAACACCGTAAAGTGTTGTTAAAAGAGCAAAGGATATCGAAACGCCAATCTGGGCAGGGTCAGCAAGGTTTGGAAAAACCTTTATCATTCCTATTATTGTTCCCGCAAGCCCAAATGCCGGGGCATACTTGGACATGGATCTGAGTATCTGCTGAGAGTTTTCAGTTTGTATGATATTAAAAAAGAACTCCCTTTCAATAGCTCTTTTGATGTTATCCCATTCATAATTATCAGCAATAAGCTCAACTCCTTTTTTTATATATGGATTTTTGATCTGTTTTGCCGACTCTACAAGGTACATGAAACCATGCTTTTTGAATTCTCTTGCAAGACTGATTGTGGCTTTTACCTCTTTGTTGTAATCAAAGCAGTGATCAATATATATATCTTTTAATACATTGACAATTCCTTTAATTTTTTTTAGCGGGTATGAAATAAATGTAGCTAAAAATGCTCCTGCCAGGACAAAAAGTGCACTCAGTATATTGGAAACTATAAGAGGATGTTCTTCCAGAGAAGAGAATGAGAAGAGAAGTATAAAGAAAACAGATGGTATAAAGATTAAATATCGCATGTTGTATCCTGTTTTAAAGATTTTAGAACTTTTATCTATTCTAAATGCAATAATTTTGCCAGAATATGCAACATGTATGGATATATAGGCAGGAGCTTTATAATATTAAAGCATAAACACAATAAAGCTGTTTAAATATTTGAAATTAAATGATATATTAAATTTGATAGGATATTATAATAGTATCGGAACAGGTTTTTTCCAGATATGTATTAATATAAAAAGGTTGTATCTGTCCGGAATATTTTTCCCTGTCTGTCAAAAATTACACAGTATAGTCAAGCAAAAACCCGTCAAGGTTTTCTATGGATTTAATCATTTCCTGGAATTCATCGTGGGTGATATTCTTTTTTATTATGTTTTTTATATTTTTATTCTCATCGTGGATTACAATATCGATAAAAATTTCGCCTCCATCCTTATAGACGCAGAAACGGTAAGGAGAATTTTTTTGTTGAAGTATACTGTGAACTCTTTCAACTGACTCGACAATTTCTTCAAAAAAATCCTTAACCTCCTGTTTCTCTTTTTTCTGAGGTTCCTGCCTTTTTTTTCTTTTTTCTTCAGACTGATTACTGAAGCTTTCTGATGGATCAACTTTTCTAATTAAAACACTTTCATCTTCAGCCATATTTCAGACCTCCGTTAAAAAGCCTTATGGTTAGTAAGGGGGTAGTAATTCATCCCCCTTGAGTTTAGATAAATGATAGGGATAGGCAGAACCAATCCTTTTGTTTAATATTAATAATTAGATTATGTAAAAAAATGTTTAATACTTTATTTCAACGATATATTGACTTATTATTTAAATATATATATAATTAAAAATTTGCAATTAATAAAATCAGCTTTAATATAAAAAAACAATTAAAATCGAAAGGAGATTATTAAGATATGAAAAATGAAAACAAGGATTCACTTATTATGACAGTAGATGAAGTTGCAAAGTATCTTAAATTGTCAAAAATAACAGTCTATAAACTGACACAAAAAGGTGATATTCCTGGATTTAGAATAGGCAGTTCATGGAGGTATAACAAAGACAGAATTGATGAAATTGCCCGGATGGGAACCAAGAAGGTTGTATGAAAACAGTTATTTTTTACAAATGAATTGAAATAGTTTTTGAAATAAGATATTCTATTTTATTTTACATGTTAAAACATGTCGTGTTTACTTTTTAACAAACGGAGGAACAATGGGAAAAATCAGTCGGCAGCAGTCGTCTAAAAGAAAAAGAAGAAAGAGGAAAGTAAAAAGGATAGGCAGGGGAAAAAGAAGATAACATAATATGGTTTTTAGCAAAAGGGATGAAGACAGACGAAGAAACAGCCTCGATTGATAGCGAAAGCGTAATTCTTCATGCCTGCTGTGCTCCCTGTGCAACTCATGTTATAGATGTTTTATCTTCCCGTTTTAAGGTCTCTGTTTTTTTCTATAATCCAAACATTCAGCCCGAGACTGAATTCAATAAAAGACTTGACAGTATCAATAAGCTCTGTTCCATAAAAGGAACAGAGCTTATTGTTTGCGGATATGACCGGCAGGTCTGGTTTGAGTGGGTCAAGGGACTGGAAGAGGAGCCGGAAGGCGGCAGACGTTGCAGTGTATGCTTTGAAATGCGCCTTGAAGCCTGTGCTGAAACTGCATTGAAAAGAAAAATAAAAAATTTTGCCACTACCTTATCCATAAGTCCGCACAAAAATATGAAAGTCATTTATTCTATTGGTCGTTCTGTTGCAGACAAATACGGATTAAACTTTATTGACATTGACTTCGGAAAAGATGATGGTTTCAGGAAAAGCTGTATTCAGTCAAAAGAAATAGGTCTTTACAGGCAAAAGTATTGTGGATGTATATTCAGTATGAGGTAACCTTTTATGGTTATTGAACAAAAAAGAGAAAAATTCTTTGGTTTTCTGGAAGTAAAAAAAAGATGCCCTAAACCAAGAGACAGAGGGTTAACAATGGTTCTGGACAGGGGAATAGGACTTAACCATGCCGAAGATCTCATGGAAGCAGAAGAATATATTGATATCATAAAGCTTGGATGGACAACCCCGAGACTTTTAAACAGGGACAGGGTAATTAAAAAGATTGCTCTTTATAAAAGCAGAGGAATAAGAGTATGTAACGGTGGAACACTGCTTGAGATAGTGTGTCTTCAGAAAAAACTGAACGAGTTTTTTGACCATGCCTTGGATACCGGTATTGATTTAATTGAGGTTTCAAACGGAGCAGCCGAGATTTCCCCGGAAGAGAAGTCAGAGATTATTTCAATGGCAAAAGAGAGAGGTTTTAGCGTTATCTCAGAGGTTGGCAAAAAAGACCCTGCAGAAGACCGGAAGTTGTCTCTGGATGACAGAGTGGCAGAGGCATTAAGTGATATAAGAGCCGGAGCAGGATATGTGATAATTGAAGCAAGGGAAAGCGGGAAAGATTTGGGGATCTATGATGAGAAAGGATCACTTAACAGGGATATGGCATTTAAACTTGCTGAGAGTATAGGAATTGACAGAATCATGTTTGAAGCACCAGAAAAGAGTCAGCAGGCCGGGTTGATTATGATGTTTGGTTCAGAGATAAATCTTGGTAATATCAAACCAGATGATGTTATACCGCTTGAGACGCTCAGGAGGGGTATAAGGGGTGACACATTCGGGAAAGTATAGAATAGTCTGCTCAAGGTTTGAAGACACTGTACTTGAGAGGGAAGAAAAGATTGCAGTAATTGATAACCTGAGAGCATCCGCTACAATTGTTACAGCTCTTTCTGCAGGCGTTGATGAGATAATTCCGGTTGTTGATGACAGCAGGGCATTTGCACTGGCGCAGCAGGGCTGTCTTACAATTGGGGAAAAGGGAGGTCTTAAAATTGAAGGGTATGGCATTTCAAACTCGCCTGTTGAACTTTTAATAAAACTCCAAGAGCACTCCTTTAAAAAAATAGCAATTAAAACATCCAACCTTATACCCCTTCTTCTAAAACTCCCCCATGCATATATCTGTTCGAGCTTAAATCTGTCAAGTACTGCCGGTGCGCTCTTAAATAATAGGGTCTGTATTATTGCAGCAGGGGGGGAGAATGGAATTGTTGAAGACACAGGAACAGCCTTTGGGCTTGCTGCTAAGCTGTGCGGGATAAAATACGATAAGGGGGTGACTGCAAATTTTACGAGCGAGTCAAATGCAGCCGGAAACCTGAAAAAAATCGGGTGCTCTGCAGATGTTGACTTTATATCCCGCATTGATGTTTATGATCTGGTTGCATATTATGACGGTGAAGTTGTGAGGCGCATGTGAATATTGCAGACAGAAAAATTGCTGATATTATTGAATCAAGTGGCATAACACCTGTAATGAGCCTTCCGTGTATGCTGCTTGCAGGAATAATAGAGGAGATAAACAGAAGAGAGTCAATAAAACATATTCCTGTTTGTCGTGAAGAGGAGGGTGTAGGGATAGCAGCAGGGGCGGTGCTTGCAGGGAAAAAACCTCTTATACTTATGCAGAACTCAGGGCTTGGAAATTCCATAAACGCCATCATGTCCCTTACATCTTTATACAGACTGCCTCTTTTCCTGCTGATGAGCCACAGGGGAGGGGCTTCTGAAAAGATTGCAGCTCAGGTGCCTATGGGTATTGCAGCCCCTAAGATTTTAAAAACTTTAAATATTGATTATATAAAAATTGATAACATTGCGGAGATTGATAAACTTGAACATCTTCTTGACAGAACATTTAATGAGAGCATTATCTCGGCATGTTTTTTAGACCCGGAGCTATGGAGATGAAAAGGATTGATGTAATCAGAGAGATAGTCAGGTTTGAAGGGCTTGTTGTTTCAAATCTGGGATTCCCCTCAAGAGAGCTTTTCATGGTCTGTGACAGGGCTGAAAATTTCTACATGACAGGTTCAATGGGTATGGCAAGTTCAATCGGGCTTGGTCTTTCAATATCTCAGCCAAAACGTGTCTATGTTATAGATGGAGATGGTTCAATACTGATGAACTTAGGTACTCTTGCAACAATTGCAAACAATGCTCCGGAAAACCTCTGTCTTGTAATTGTTGACAACAGTGTTTACAGCAGCACAGGCTCTCAGAAAACATGCACAGCTGGCAGGACAAGTCTTGCAGAGGTTGCAAAGGGATGCGGGAACAGGTTTGTAGAGGAGGTATCGGATATATCAACTTTCAACCAGGTGTTATGCAGATATATTGATAAAGCGTTAATTGTAATTGCAAGGTGTGATTCATCTGTTGTAAAGGAACTGCCTGTTATCCCTTATACCCCGGAGGAGATTAAGAAAAGGTTTATGGGAGAAGCAGTGTAGCTCATAGCTCGTAGCTGGCAGTAAAAGCTTTCGTGGTCGTGATCGTAGGCGTGATCGAAAAAGCTGTTAAGTCCCGCGCTTCGCGGGATTGAGCTGTTAAGCAAAAAATAGCAGTTGTCAGGTATCAGTTGTCAGCTGTCAGGAAAATCTATAAAAAGGCTATAGGCTATGGGCTATGGGTTGAGAAGTTGAGGTGCTTTAGGTTTTGCTACGAGCTACCAGCTACGAGCTGACCCGGACATTGTTTTGGTTCCGGCTTGTCCGGGTTGGGACCCTTAATAAGAGGTGAATAATGAATTATGTTTTTGGGCCTGTGCCTTCAAGAAGGCTTGGGATGTCCCTTGGAGTTGATATTGTTCCTAAAAAAGTATGCAGTCTTGACTGTATATACTGTCAGGCTGGAAGAACTACAGAGAAGACAGTTGAAGTAAAAAAATGGCTTGAACTGAAAGGAATAATCCAGGAGATTGAACAAGCGCTGGAGAATGCTCTGCATGTGGATTACATAACCTTTTCAGGAGCGGGCGAACCGACGCTTAATCTGGAACTTGGTACTGTTATTGAGGCAATAAAAAAAATTACTTCAATACCTGTTTGTGTAATTACAAACAGCACATTGATGTACTTAGACAATGTCAGGCAGAACCTGATGAATGCAGATCTTGTTATTCCTTCCCTTGACTCTGCCATACAGGAGACCTTTGTTAAAATAAACAGACCCCATCCTTTGCTTGATATCAATAATATTATTGAGGGGTTGAAAAAGTTTTCATCCGAATACAGTGGAAAAATCTGGTTTGAAATCATGCTTGTGAAGGGGATAAACGACAGTATTGAAGAGTTGCAGGCAATAAAGCGGGTTACCGATTATATGAAACCTGATAAAGTCCATATAAATATGGTTACAAGACCCTCTGCTGAGTCTGATATTGTTTCACCTGATGAAGATTTTTTGCTTAGAGCAAAACAGTTTTTTGGTGAACATACTGAAATTATAGGTGATTTTCAGAGCAGAGGTTTTGCTCCGACTGAAAGAGAATGCAGGAATGAAATTATAGAAATGCTTAAAAGAAGACCCTGCACATTAGACCAGATAACAGAGTCAATAGGAATAGATGGGCAAAAAGCAGAAGCCCTTTTAAACCTGTTGGTTAAAACACACATTGCAGATAAGGAGGTTAAAGGAATCCAGGAGTACTATTTTATAAGATAGTTTTACTAATAACAACATCCGGTTCTCAGCTTTCCTGCCACTTAATCCACTGCTTCATCTCTTCCAGAAGTTCATCTTGGAGTTTTGCAGGCTTCAGTATCTTAATATACGGCAGCCAGCGCTGAAGTATGGGGCGTATCTCCTCAAATCTGCCAACCCTGAATGAGACTATAAGAGAGCCGTCCTGCCTTTCTTCCGGAATCTCCTGTGTTGGATGAATCTTTCTTCTTTTAAAATGTTTTGCAGCCTCACTGTCCACAAGTATTTCAACAGTTGTATCTTTTTTGTGTGTAAACCAGATATTGGCTGCATTTTCAAGCATCTCATTAAGCTCACCTGGAACACGGGTGTATGTCTCTTTCTGTAATTTGATGTTATTCATTTTGTCAAGAGCATAGTTCTTCACTTTATCAGCTTTTATATCCAGAGCGACCAGATACCATACCCCGTCAAAATAGACAATCTTGTAGGGTTCAACATAAGCCTCAAAAGGAGAATAAACCGTATATTCAAACTTGATTCTTCTTTTTCCACGGATTGATTTTGCTATTTTGCTGATGAGACTGCCTTCGAGCATAACAGGTGAGTCGATCTTGATAAAAACCGGGCTTTCGGTCTGCTCGCCGATTGTTTTATAGAGGCTGTTGAAAATTGAATCTGAGGCTTTAACAAAGGCAGGACCAAGCTGGTCCAGCACATTTTTGGTGGCAATGATCAGGGCAAGCTCGATATCTGAAAATGTTTCATATTGTTTTACAAGATGTTTCTCCATCCGGTAACACCCCTGTGTTTCGCTGACAAGAGCAACACCCGCCTTTTTTAGGGCATCCAGGTCACGCTGAATTGTGCGGACGTCCATATCAAACTCTTTGGCAAGGGTGCTGACATGAACCTTATCCTTCTCAATAAACATTTTCAGTATTTTACCGATGCGAATCAGTTTACTTGAAACATCTTTTTTCTTCATAAAAAAACTCCGCTAACAGTCTGATTATATTACCCTACTTTCTTAAATAAATACCACACTGAAACAGAAGAACAACAACGAATCCCCCGCTGGACTTAACAGCCATAACTGTAAAAGAATCTGTCAGCCACATGTTTTCGGGAGACAGAAAAAAACAGCATAACGACTTAACATCTCAACATTTTTTTCCTGCCTTTGCTCAACAGCCAACAGCTCTTATGCCTTTCCTGACAGCCGACAACTGATACCTGACAACTACTTTTTTGCGACATACGTTTGTCGATTTGATGTTTATTTTATTTTTAATAACGCTATATTATAAATGTAAGGGGAAGCAGAAAGACCAAATAGGTCATAGCTGCATTCATGATGAAATAAAACTGATGAACCGGAAAAAAGTCCCATGCTGTCATCTCGAATACTGCGAAGCGGGGCATGAAACTCATGTGAGAGATCTCTTAACATACTGAAATGATGAGATTTCTCCCTGCGGTCGAAATGACAATATGGTTGTCTTTGGGCTTTTTACCGGTCTGTCGATTAAAAAAGAAGGTAACTATGGTTGAAGCAATCTGTATTATTGTAGGGTTTGCAATGCTTATGGAAATATTTAAAGTTGATTTTGATAATTTCAAAAATTTTCTAATCAGATTTATGGATAATCATAAATTCTTGAAAGAAGAAGAAAAGAAAGCAGGTAGAAGATTGACAGACAAAGAAATGAAAATTTTATTAGGAAGAAGAAGACAAACACATTGAACCGTAAGGTAATTGGTAAAATATGACAAAGGCGGAATCTTAGAAAAAAAGATGAAAGGAATCAGTCAACTTCTGCCCTGGTTTTTGAAAGAATCCGTAAAAGATGAAGACAGATAGTTAAGGGCAATGGTGTTGTATCTGATTTATTATATCATTGTTTTTTTAAATCAATTCAACAATTATTTCGATTGCCAAAGCCTTAAAACTCTTAATAACAGGTAATTGCAAAGCCCCGCATTTCGTGGGACTCGGCAAATTAATCCTTGATGTTTTTTGCCTAACATTATATCATAAAATGCAAAATGTTAGGCAATCAAGGAGGTTCTATATGAGCTATGTTAAATCAATTTTACAGGAAGAGTATGACAGGTTATCAGAACTGTCTGAAGAATATCGTGTCAGGATTAAGGCTTTTCCAAAAGGTTCGGTATCAATAAAATCCAGAAAAGGTATAAAATATTTGTATCTTGCTTTTCGTAAAGAAGGCAAGGTCTGTTTTGACTATGTAGGTCCTGTTTCTTCGAGTAAAGCTGATGATATTATTAAAAAGATTGATGAACGGAATCAATATATTTCAAAATTGAAGCAGGTAAAACAAGATATGAATGAAATTAAAAAGGCTTTAAATGGAAGAAAAATATAAACTGTTAACATCTGTATTGCAAGAACTTCAGGATGCCGGTGCACTCAACCACCTAATCCTTGCAGGAAGTTGGTGTTTGTATTTTTACCGAATTCTTTTTTCAAATTCATCTGAAATACCCTTGCTAAGAACCACCGATATTGACTTGCTTGTCCCGAATCCCTTAAAAATGCATGAGGAAATAAATTTATCAGAAATTCTGCGAACGCTTGGTTTTGACCTTCTCTTTGATTACAATACCGGCCTTATAAAATTTGTTCACCCTGAACTTGAGATACAGTTTATCACCCCTGAGATTGGCAGGGGTAAAGATACCCCTTACTCTATTAAACAACTTCATATAAATGCTGAGGGGCTTCGTTATCTTGATCTGTTTCAAACATACAACTTTGAAATGACTCATAAAGGCATAACAATCCGTTTGCCTGAGCCTGGAGCATTTATCCTGCAGAAAATTCTTGCCAGTCAGGAACGCAAAGATACTGAAAAAAAGGAGAAAGATCTGACTGCGGTTAAAAGCATTGGAGAAGTGTGTCTAAATGATAAGAGCAGAAGACAGCAACTCGAGGTTATTTTCAAAAGCATGCCAATGAGTTGGCAAAAAAAAATTCATAAGTTAGTGAAAGAAGTTTCTCCAAAACTATTTGACTTTTTTAGCAGCAAATAGTTTATACATAAACTACATTGCAATACTCTATGGATCTATTCATATAAATCAGATTTAGGAAACAACAAAAACATGAACAGACTGCCCATTATTTCAAAATCAGCCTTTCTGCGAGGGAAACAATGCCTGAAATCCCTCTATCTTTCAAAAAAACATCCTGAACTCAAAGATGAGCTTACGCAAGAGCAGCAGGCAATCTTTGCAAGTGGCACCACTGTGGGGGAGTTGGCTCAGCAGCTTTTCCCCAGCGGGGTTCTTGCTGCCCGGAATATGCCTGATGGGTTTAAGGAAAGTCTTGAGCAGACACAACAATTGATCACTCAGGGAGCAGAAATCATCTATGAGGCAGAGTTGATGTTCAACAATATGACATGTTTTGTGGATATTCTGGCTAAGGAAAACGGTAGATGGCATATCTATGAGGTAAAAAGCTCAACCTCTGTTAAGGATGTCAATCTGCTGGATGCGGCATTTCAGTATTATGTGCTCATAAGCCTTGGAATGGATGTGGCGGATGTTTCGATTGTTCTGATCAATAACCAGTATGTTCGGCAGGGCGAACTGGATATTCATCAGCTCTTCCGTTCAGAATCAGTATTTGAACAGGTAAAGGCGCTTCTGCCCGAGGTTGCAGATGCATTGGCTATACAGACAGATGCGCTGCAGCAGAGCGCTGCGCCGAAAGTTGACATCGGTCAGCATTGTTCTACACCATATACCTGTGATTTCAAGGGATACTGCTGGAAGGATATACCGGATTATTCCGTGTTCAATATATCCCGGCTCAGTGGTTCTATAAAGTTTGAACTCGCCGAAAATGGCATTTTGCTGACCACCGATCTGCCCTGTGATTATCCGCTTTCTGAATCGCAGACTCTGCAGGTTCATGCAGATAAGACCGGAGAAACGGTCATTGACAGACAACAGATACAGAATTTTTTAAATCCTTTTAGGTACCCTCTTTATTTTCTTGATTTTGAAACCTTCAACCCGGCTGTTCCGCTCTATGACTTCTCAAGACCCTATCAGCAGATCGTTTTCCAGTATTCCCTGCATATTCTGGAGAAACCGGGAGCAGAGCTTATTCATAAGGAGTTCCTTGCAGGTACGGACACTGATCCCAGACCGAAGATGATGGAGCAATTGATCAGGGATATTAAAACAGAGGGCAGTATCATTGCCTACAACAAGGGATTTGAAGTAGGAAGATTAAAAGAGATAGCAGGGGATTTCCCGCGATATGAAACAGCATTTGATAATATTACCCAAAGGGTGGTGGATCTGATGTATCCATTCCAGCAGAAGCATTATTATACCCCTGCTATGAAAGGCTCGTATTCTATAAAGCATGTTCTGCCTGCACTTGTACCCGGTTTTGGGTATGATAGTCTTGCAATCAGCAATGGAACAGATGCAAGCCTTGCGTTTGAAAAACTCTTATACGAGAAAGATCCTGCCCTCATCAGTCAAATCCGCCGCAATCTGCTTGAATACTGCAGGATGGATACCCTGGCAATGGTGGAGATACTCAAAGCGCTGGAGAAACTGTAAAGCTCAGATCAGACTCCCACTCAGAAAAGATCCAAGAAAATGCCGAAAACCTGCGGTTATTGCAAAACCGCTCCTTCGTATAATGATTGACAATACAAAAATTAAAAGATATTTTTATAGGTGCTAAGGAAACCTGAAATACAAAATGATATTGACAAGCTTTCAAAAAGAAACCATAATGGTTCTATGTTCTGTTATTTATGGAGGGCAATTATGGCTACAATAACCATCAATAACATTCCAGATCCCACATACAATACATTAAAACAGCTTGCAGTTGAGAATCACAGGAGCATCAACAGTGAAATCATTTGCTTAATAGAGAAGGCTACAAAAGCATAAAGATTGATCCGAATCAACACCTGGCGCTGTCAAGAAAACTCCGTGAAAAATCTAAAAGCCATATCGTTGGCGATGAGATAATCACTGATATAAAAAACGAAAGCAGACCATGATTGTTGTTGATACAAATGTGATCGCCTGCTTTTACCTCTCCTCTGAATATTCTCTGATGGCTGAAAAACTGTTTCTGAAAAATCCCGTATGAACTGCTCCTTTTTATGGAGGAGTGATTTGAGAAATATACTTTCTTTTTATGTAAGGAAACAAATAATCTCCTTGCACGATGCGATGCTGATTTTTGAAACCGCTGAAATGCTTTTACAAGGTAAAGAATATTAAGTGAACTCAAATCAGGTACTCAAATTGTCAAAAGAAAGCGGTTGTTCAGCTTATGACTGTGAGTTTGTTAATTTAGCTCAAGACTTGAACGTGCCTCCTTTCCCTGATACATAAAAAAGGGTTTTTTGTTCTTTTTGGGTCAAGGCAAAATTTAGGTTCCGGTACCATTATATTTGACAATAATTACTATTATTTGTAATATGTTTGAAAAACTTAGAATAAAGATTAAAATAGACAAGCCCGTAAAAAGTCCACAAAACTCCCTCTCCCTGAAAAGCTGATAAGCTATTAAGCTGATGGCTAATAAGCAAAGGCAAAAACAGGGGAGATAGCAGAACGTCGGACAACTGCATTAAGATTTTGCTTAACAGCTCAATAGCAAACAGCTTAACAGCTAATTTGTGGTGAGGGTGATATAAAAGTAATTACAAAATGTTACAAGTATAGTTCCCGCAACCACTTTTAGTAATTTCAGAAAAAATCGACTTTTTACCGATCCATCAAAATAAATGTTCCTGAAAAACATAAATGAGGTGATTTAATGAAACTCAAAGTAATTATTCATGAAGCGGAAGAAGGAGGCTTTTGGGCCGAAGTTCCTTCCATTCCAGGTTGTGCTACTCAGGGCGAAACGTTCGACGAATTACTCGTAAACATCTATGAAGCTGTCGAAGGTTGCTTGTCCGTGGACATTAAAGATGTCGAGATAACAGAGAAGGATAAAGTTCTGGAGATTGCTGTGTGAAAGCCATTTCTGGGAAGGACTTTGCGAGGCTGCTTGAGAAAAAGGGCTGGGAGTTGCGAAGAACAAAGGGAAGTCATAACATCTACGCCAAAGCGGGAAACACCGCCCGAATTTCGGTGCCCATACATAGAAATACCCCGCTCAAGGTTGGTTTGCTGAAACACCTTATGAAGGTCGCAGAAATTGATGAAAATGAACTTTGAAATGGAGATCATAAAATATGGACATCCATGCACCTTATTGTTTTTTTGGTAGAGGACATAAAGAAGAATGCTTTGACAGGCTGACCTTGCGGGGATGATAGGTTTGTTGCCGCACTTGAAAGGAAGTTCAAGAGGCGTTCGTACCCTCTTGCAGAAGGCAGACCCGGAAATAAAGAAAAATAACGGTCGCTGTCCCAATACTGTCCGGTATAGTTTATGCATTAATACATGAGCACAAGTAAATTGTTGTTGAATAGTTT
>CAZMHH010000037.1:0-34592 GCA_964566035.1 uncultured Thermodesulfobacteriota bacterium | reverse complement strand
TATAAATTGTATTTCTAAAATATTCATTTAAAAACAGTATCTGATATTTTTTATTAATTTTTCCATCAAAGGAAAGGTTTAGAAGTGCAAGATTTGAAATAACATCTTTTATAAAATTATTTTTTTTAAATAAAACTTTGTCAGTATCTATTAAAAAAAATTTAGGGTCTTCTTTTTCCTCTATCATAATATTTTTCCAGTGAATATCTTTGTGAAAAACACCTTTCTGGTGAATCTCTTTTATAAAACGGGCAAAAGCTATTACAGTTTCTCTTGAAAAAGAGAACCCGGTTTTACTACAGTAATCCTGTAATGTAAAAGCTCCTTTTATTTCCTCTGTTACTATATAGATTTTTTTTTTGAATAGAGATAAATTTTCAACCCCAAGGGCTATTATTTCATAAGAGTCAATTTCTAAGGAGTATAATTTTTTTGCTTTTTCCCATTCCCCGACCCCTTCTATAAAAAATTGGAGCGAGTTGATATTAAATGTTTTTACAAAAATGTCAGGATATTCCGGTGGGGTGAAAATACGGCAGGTGATTCTGTTTTTTAAATTTCTTACAATATCTTTTTTAATATCTTTATTTTTCTCAATAAATCTGTTCAAATCCCAAACTGAAAAAATTTTTTCAAAATTTTTATCTATTTTCCATTTGATCATAACTTTATTATCTGCCAAAGTGTACAAGGATTTTTTTTACAGCTTCAATTACATCTGCTACATCTTCTACTGTCATCTTAGCTGAAAGAGGAAGCGAAATGGTTCTGTCGGAAACATATTTTGCATTTGGAAAATCATCCTCTTTATATTTATATGTTTCACTGTAATAGGGATGAAGATGAAGGGAAAGAAAATGAATTCCTGTTCCTATTTTTTCGTTGTGAAGTGCATTCTGGATCCTGTCTCTGTCAACTTTCAGCTCTTCCAGATTTAAAAGAAGGGTATAAAGATGTCTTGAATGTTTTGTGTTTATTTCAGGCTCAGGAGGGGGTTGTACAGGAAAACCCTTAAAAGCAGAATTGTAGGTATTCCATATTTTTTCTCTTTTTATAAGAAAATCTTCTATTTTTCCAAGTTGATGTATACCTATTGCTGCCTGAAGGTCCATCATGTTGTATTTAAATCCAGGAAAGACTATTTTATAATGTTTAAATCCTTCATCAGAATACCTTTTCCATGCGCCCCTGCTCATACCATGCAGGCCGTACATCTCTATTTTCTCAGCATACTCCCTGCAATCAGTTGTTATCATTCCGCCCTCTCCTGTGACAAGATTTTTAGTCACATAAAAACTGAAAACAGAAATGTCTCCAATTGTTCCTATTTTCTTTCCTTTATAGACAGCTTCTGTTGCATGGGCAGCATCCTCTATAACCTTCAGGTTATATTTACGGGCTATATTCATTATTTTATCCATGTTACAAGGTCTTCCATAAAGATGTACCGGCATAATTGCTTTTGTTTTTTTATTTATTTTTTTCTCAATTTGAGAAGCATCTATATTTGCAGAAGGCAGTTCAATATCAACAAAAACTGGTTTTGCTCCTGTGTGGATAATTGAATTCGCAGAGGCAGCAAATGTCATGGGGGTTGTTATTACCTCATCCCCCGGACCAAGCCCTGCTGCAAGCATGGAAAGATGAAGACCGGCGGTGCATGAGTTAAGAGCAAGGGCATGCTTAGAACCTATATAATGTTTGAACATCTCCTGAAACTTTCCAACCCTTGGACCCGTGGATATCCAGCCCGATCGCAGGCAGTCCACCACTTCCAGAATTTCATCCTCTTCAATCATCGGTTTTCCGAATACCAGGAAATCTTTTCTCATTTCAAAAACTTTCTGTTATGTTTTTTCATCTTCTCTGTCTTTCTGTTGACTTTATTTATAAAACTTTTCATCTCAGAATTCAGCTTTTCCCGAGAAAAATAGTTTTTTATGAAAGTAACTTTATAATAATTTCTTATTTTTATTTCATCTGCCGAGTAATTAAGTGCAGCAATGTCTTTAACCAAGTATCTTAAAGAAGGATTTTTAAACCTTTTGACCCGGTGAAGATCGACTATGAAGAGATTTCCTTTTTTGTCCATCATTATATGACACAGGTAGAGATCTTTGTGAATAAACCCGCATCCATGCAGTTTTTTTATAAGATTGGCAAGTTTTAAAAATATATCAAGCAGCTGCCTTTTTGAAAAAGTGTTATCAGCTAATATTTTATCAAGTCTTTCAGCATCATTCAATGATTCCGTAATCAGAAAAGATTTTTCCTCAAAAAACCATCTCTTTTTTTCCCCCGAACAAACAGGTGTTATAGTAGGGATGTTTTCAGAGTGAAAATCACAGATTGTTTTAAACTCATCAACAGCGTTTTTTAAAAAAAATGAGCTAAAAAATGAATGAAAATATTTTTTTAAATAAATTTTAAAAAACCCCCCTTTGTTTTCAACTGTAAGGGACAGGATTATTCTTTCTTTGATGTTACTTTTTACAACCTCATCCCCTTTAATATATATTATGTGGTCAAAATCAAAAAAATGGTTTCTTTTCAAAAAGTATTCATAAGCACTGTTATAGATTATTCCACCATCATTTTTATTAATTAAAACAGAGTTCATAGGGAGCTTTTCTTTTGATTTATTACCTCATTATAGACAGCAACCGTTCTGTCAATGTTTTCGTTAAGAGGATATTTTAAACCGGTTTTACCGGCATGGAAAGCCATTTGCTGCAATTTGGCTCTGTTATTTATAAGTTCTTCTATCTTAACAACCATTTTTTTTACCTCCCAAGGGAAATCAAAAACAAGCCCAGAGACTCCGTCCTCTATTATTTCATGTGCCCCGTTAAGTCTGGTTGTAATTACCGGAAGATAAGATGCCATAGCCTCCATGCAGACGTTGGAGAATGGCTCATAAAGTGTTGGATGTATCAGCATATCTGCAATATTATAAAAGGCGAACATATTTGAAACATAACCCGGGAAAATAACATCTTCTGACAGGTTTAATGTTTTGCAGAGAGTTTTGTAAACACGCAGATTATCCCTTCCGCAGACAATAAGTTTAACCCGGGTCTTTTTGTTTTTCAGCAAAGACAGGATTTGAAGACAGAACTGCAAACCTTTTCTTCTGAAATTATTTCCCGAGAAAAGAAGAACAAAATCTTTTCTGCTTAAACCTAGCTCTGAGCGGATTTTTTGTTTTATATCATTTGAAACAGAAGGATTAAAAATCTTTGTATCAACCCCGTTGTATATTGTAACGATTCTGTTTTCAGGAACCCTGTAGTAATAGGAAATCTGTCTTTTGCATAGATTTGAATTAGCTATTATTTTTAAATAATTGTGCGGTTTAAAAATGTTTCTTTCAATAAACAGAATAACAAGGTGTCTTGGATTAAAAAACTTAAAGAATCTTTTTCTAGGGTTGGGGCTTTCTGTTTTTAGCCAATGAATATGAAGCCCGTCCCCCGCCCTGTAGATATCTTGCGGATAAACCTGAGAAAGTCCGTTTACTATATCAAATTTTGAACCACTTAACAGACTTCGGGTGTTTCTCTGGAAAGACAGATTTTTAAGAGGCGACGGTGTTTTAATCAAAGAAACTTTGTGAATAACTATTTTTTTTGAATAATTTCTCAAGTTGATATTGCTGGCAAACACGTGGACAATGTTATCCTTTTTTGCAAGACCTTCAGCAAGGCTGATAGCATATCCCTCAGCTCCTCCGGAAGAACAGGAAAAATCTTTTCTGACGAGCGCTATGTTTAACACTGTTATTTCAATCCTTCTGATTCCGGGCAAAACATAATATGCCACAAAAAAAGTCTATAGTATATAAGGGTTTTTTCCCTGTATCTTTTCCTGAACCCAAGTGTAGCCACTAAAGCGATGATATTTAGGAAAAGGTTGATTGTTAGCTTCAAAAACCTAAAAATTCTTAGCAGCATGTAGGAAAGTTTTGAACGGTTTTTTCTGAAAAACAGGTAAAGGGAACGGTAATACTCTATCCATGCCGAAGCAGGGGCTTTATTCTTGCTCTGGCCCTGACGATGAATGACTGATGATGTAGGAACATGAAAAATCTTCCATCCTCTCTTTCTCATTCTCATGCACCAGTCTGTCTCCTCCATAAAGAAAAAATAGTCTTCATCAAAAACCCCGATAGCATCCACAGCTTTTTTCCTGACAGCAATACATGCACCGATTAGAGAATCCACCTCAAATGCGCTACTGTTAAGTTTTTGTGATTTGCCGGAGAATTTTGCGGGAAAAAGTTTTCTTAACAGGCTTTTATTTACCAACTCTGTTAAAAGAGACGGAAAATTATCAAAGCTGTTCTGTAATCTGCCGTCAGTTCCAATCATTTTTGGACCGGCCATCGCAGCCGCTGGGTGGTTTTCAAGGAATTCTATTAAAATTGTTACAGTACCCTTTTTTAATTCAGCATCACTGTTCAAAAGAAAGATATATTTTCCAGCAGCAAGTTTAATTGCCTGATTGTTTGCTTTTGCAAACCCAAAATTTTTACAGTTTTTTATAAGTTTTACTCTATCCCCGAACAAGTTTTTAACTTCTTCAGGGCTTCCATCGACAGATCCATTGTCAACAACATATACCTCAAAAGAAAAATGTCTTACTGTATTAAAAACAGAATTAAGACAGACAAGGAGAAGATCCTTTGTGTTCCAGTTTACAATAATAAAAGTTATATCTACCATAAAAACCCTTTAAGGGACAAATATCTCTATTTTACCATATGTGGAAACATCGATATTATTCAACCCCTTTGGAAAATATTTCACAGCTTCGCCATCTATCTGACACGGGGTTTTTCCTGAGAACTCTACAGTTAAATTCCCGGCTTGAAAATGCCTGACAGACGTGAGAAGACAGTCAAGGGGTTTATTGATAAACCTTGTGAAATGCAGAAAAATTAACTGAACAAGGTTTGATATTATTACAACTTCAAATTTTCCGTCATTTACATTTGAAAAAGAACAGACACTGGCACCGCCTGCATAAGAGGTTATATTGTTTATTATAAATCCATAAGATTTTTTTGGAATTAACTCTTCTCTTAAATAACCGGTATCTGTTTTTATTTTCAAAATTATATCATGGTTAATCCGTGAAAAAAGATTTTTCATACCGAGAAGAGAGAAAAATATTTTATTACAGAAGGTTGAACGGAGAATTTTAACATAAGACTTTTTTCTCAAATTCTCAAAATCATGAGCAACCATAGCATCACTGCCAAGCCCGAAATAATTTATAAAATACTTATTTGTTGATATTTTTATTAAATCAATTTTTGCTGTTTTTCCCTGTTTTATAATTTCAACAATACCCTTAAACCCTTTTTTTCTATATAGTTGAAATATTCCAAGACTGCGGCACAGGTCATTTCCTGTTCCAAGCGGAATTAATGCAACAGCAGGTTTTTTATCCATATCTGCTAAAAGATTTACAATAAAAGAGATTGTGCCGTCACCTCCGCCAATAACTATTGTATCATAACATGCTATTTTGTTTTTAATTAAACTAAAACCCTCTGCAGTTAAAAAAAGAAGATCAAAACTGTCAAGCCAGGCCTGTTTTGCTCCCGTGACAATTTTTTTTCTAAAAAAACCCTCATCATAACTCCCGGATGATGGATTTAAAATAAAAAGTATTTTTCCTCTGCACATATAAATTTTTTTTCTACTATTAATCCCTATTGATATTTAAGCACTTTCCTGATAAAAGTATTAAGTTAGCTCCGGGCTTGCAGAAAACAGAGTCTATTAGTTTTTAAGCAAAGCAGTTGTAGCTAGCTCTACTCCCATACCAAATAAATACATTAAACAGAGCAGATTGTAAATGCCTGAAAAACAGAAAAGAATACTTATCATAAGACTGAGTGCTCTTGGTGATGTTTTACGAACCCTGCCGGCATTTCAGGCGATAAGAAAAAATTATCCCAAAGACTATATAGCATGGGCGGTAGAAGAGCCCGCAAGCCCGATTCTAGAAGCAAACCCCAAGATTGATGAGGTTATAGTATTCCCCAAGAAAAGCATAAAAGAAAAGCTTAAATCAAAAAAAGATTTTTTTGATGGAATAAAAGAGTATTCAGGCTTTTTAAAGACTATAAAGAGCAGAAACTTTGATCTGGTTATTGATTTTCACGGTCTTCTTAAAAGCGGGATTATAAGCTTTTCAACAGGAGCCCAGGACAGAATAGGTTTTACCAGAAAATTTTCAAAAGAATTTAATTTTCTCTTTAACAACCGAAGGTATTCTATAAAAACAGATAATATAAGCAGAATTACAAGGAACCTTGCGCTTGTGGAAAAAATGGGTCTTAAGGTTGATAAAATAAACCCAGTTATAAATATTCCAGAGAAAGACAGAGAAAAAATAGAGGGATTTTTTAAACAGCAGCAGATTGACAGAAGAAGACCTGTTATAGCCATTCATCCGGGAACAAGTTCTGATACTATATACAAAAGATGGGAACCCTACCGGTGGGCGGTTGTAGCGGATAGAGCTATAGCTGACCACGCTGCACAGGTGATATTCACTTGGGCGGGGGCTGAAATAGAAATGGTTAAAGAAATCATCGGGCTTATGAAATACAGGTCTGTCATAGCTCCGGAAACAGAAAATGTCTGTCAGCTTGCTCAGATATTTAAGTATTCTGATGTTTTTCTCGGAGGCGATACGGGACCCATGCATTTAGCCGCTTTTGTAAAAACACCTGTTGTAGCAGTTTTTGGACCCACAAATCATATAGTTAATGAACCATTTCCGGGCACCCCACACATTATAATTAGAAAAGAGCTTGATTGCAGTCCCTGCAGAAAAAAGATGTGTTCTAAAAGAGACTGTATGAAAGGAATAAAAGAGGGGGATGTGATAAGAGCAGTTACCATCATGATAGAATCTGTTAAACAGAACAGCTCAGAACCATCTTAGCGGGCAACTCCTAAATAGCAAACCTGAAAAACCGGTTTAATCAAGCCGGATATTACATGTTTAAAGAGTTAAACAGGATCTTTTATTTCTTGATTTAAACTGGTTTTATTTAATAAAATGAAAATCCCGTATTAAATGTTATGTGTAAGAGGAAAAATAAAATTAAAGAAATATACGCAGCATTTAATCCAGCCAACTGTAACAGGTCAGTATCTTGACAATAGTTGTGAAATTTAAAGTCGGGGGGTTCTTATACGCCCGTCGACAGGGTATTATCAATAAGAAAAAAATCAATGTCTTAAAATATCCATTTTATGAAAAAAAACCTTTCTTTTACAGTAATTACCTATAATGAAGAAAAAAATATTGCAGACTGTCTTGAAAGCGTAAAGTGGGCTGATGAGATAATAGTGGTAGACTCTTTCAGCACAGACAGAACGGCTGAAATAGCAAAGACATATACTGGCAAAGTTTATCAGGTACAGTGGCAGGGGCATGTAAAACAGAAACAGTTTGCACTTGATCAGGCCACAGGCAACTGGGTGCTCTGTCTTGATGCAGATGAAAGACTATCTGTTGAGGCTGCAGAAGAGATAAGAAAAATAATAGAAGATATGGGAACGGAAACTGCGGGATTCACTTTTCCAAGGCAGTCATTTTATCTCGGAAAATGGATTGGTTTCTGCGGATGGTATCCGGACAGGAAGCTCCGGCTTGTAAGAAATGGTAAGGCAAAATGGGCGGGAGAAGACCCCCATGACAAGCTTATTGTAAGTGGAAAAACAGAATCTCTCAGGGGCAGAATACTGCACTATGTTTACAGAAATATTTCCCACCAACTCAGCACGGTTGACTCTTTTTCACGAATATCAGCAGAACAGTGGTTGAAAAAAGGGAAAAAGCCGAGCCTTTTTTTAATGATTATAAAACCCCCTGCTCGTTTCCTGGAAGTCTATCTATGGAAACAGGGATTCAGGGATGGAATGGCGGGTTTTATAATATCTGTTATAACTTCATATTATACATTCTTAAAATATGCAAAGCTCTGGGAACTTAAAAAAGGGCTGTCAAAACCGACCCCACTTTAAAAAACCGCAAAATTATGAAACAATTTAAATATCAGGATAGAATATGGAAAATTTGCGAGGGAGTAGAACCTGAAATAATAAAAACCGTTCAGACAAAGACCAGCGGGAACACCTCTCTGCTGCAGGAGAACAAGGTCAGAGCGTCATTCTTTTTCAAAACAGATTGTAACAAATTCCCACTTCTTTTTGTAAAACAATATAAACCAGGCGGATGGACTGATTTTTTAAAATATCTGTTCCTGCCCTCAAAAGCAAAACAGGAATGGAAAAATCTGTGCCGATTCCAGAAAAAGGGGATAAAATGTCCTGTCCCGGTTGCTTTTTCGAAACCAAGACGATTTTTTAAAAAAGAAAGCTGTTATCTTGTAACAAAAGCAGTTGAGAATGCAGCTGTGTTAAATAAATACGTTGAGGAAAAAGGGGGGGCTTTTTCTGAAAAGGCAAAAACATGCAGCTATCTTGCAGAAAGAGTTGCAGAGCTTCATGAAAAAGGAGTATATTACAGAGACCTTCATGCGGGAAATATTCTTATCATGGAGTCAGGCAGAGAATCAAAAGAGATTTTTTTTACTGATTTGCACAGAGCCTTCTGCCTTCCATTTCTTCCGGAATTTCTGAGGGTAAATGATGTGGCAAAACTCTGCTCCTCACTTTCTGTTTCAGCTTCTTTTAAAACATGGTTTCTTAGAAATTATTGCAAGAATGAAAAGAGCCTTCGCAATTTTTACAGAAAAGCAGGGGCATTAGCGGAAAAGATAAAACAGAAGCATATAAGAAGCAGAAGTAAAAGATGTGTAAAAAACTCGACTGTTTTTGAGGCGAAAAAGGGCTTTCTGGAAAAATATTACGGAAGAAGAGAGTTGGGTTATGCAAGCACGGCAGATTTTATAGATCTTCACAAAAAAGCTGTTAATTCGAACAGCGGAAATATTGTAAAAAAAACGGAAAAATCTGCTATAACAGTTCACAGAAACAAAAACGGTTTAAAGGTTGCTGTAAAAGCAAACAGATATAATTTAATAAAAAGTTTTTTAATCGGCTCAAGGTCTGTTAAGGAGTGGAAAGCAGCTCAAGGTCTATCTGTACGGGGGTTCAACACACCAGAGGCTCTCTCGGTTGTTGAGAAAAGGCAGGGACTCTTTTTGTTTGAAAGTTTTTTTCTGACAAGATGGGTTGAAGGGTCTATGGAGCTCAATGATTATATAAAAAGAACCCCCCTTGGTTATGATCAAAAGAGGGGTTTTATAATATCATTTGCGCTTACTCTCAAGCGCCTTCACCAGAAAGCCATATATCATGCTGATTTAAAATCAAACAATATTCTTGTCAGAGTATCCATGGATAGAAAACAGGATTTTTATTTTATCGACCTTGACAGGGTTTATTTTCAAAAAAATCTTTCAGAGCATCAGAAAATAAACAATCTGGCACAAATAAACGCATCTGTTTCAAAAATTATGACACCTAAAGATCGTTTAAGATTCTTTTACTACTACATGGGAAAAAATCTTACCAAAAACCAAAGAAAACATTATTATAATATAATACTTGAAATCAGCAGAAAAAAAGTAACAGAACCATACGATATAATATTTGAATAAGAGAAAGAACCGATGAAAATAGCCCAGATATTCAGCAACTGGAAATGGACTGGCCCTGCGGAACACGCATTGAATCTTACCCTTGAGCTTATCAAAATGGGACATGAAGTAAAATTTATCTGTGCCGCACCGCCGGATGGTATTGAAGAGTCGCTTTCAGCACAGGCACAGAAATTTGGAATAGTTCCAGTTACTGCCTTCAAGATGAACAAACATTTTAATATATTTGACAACATAGTTGATTTTCCGGGGATGAGAAAATTTATAAAGGACGAGCGGTTTGACATTGTACACACGCATCTTCCAAATGACCATTTTATTGCGGGTATGGCAGGCAAAACAAGTTTTCTTAGAAAGGTAATTGTCCGCAGACTTGTTAAAGGTTTCAGACAAAAAAACATGATAACGGGAAAAAGCATATATATTAGACCTGCGGTTTTCAGGACTTGTTATGAAGGGGAAAAGCTTATGGGGGGATGGAAGACACGGCTGTGTCTCTCATTATTAACAGATGGGCTGATTGTTATTTCGGACAAAGCAAAGGAAACAGTCAGGAAAAGGCATTATATAAGTTCAAAAAAATGCTTTAAACTTGATGTGCCTGTTGATATGAAGAGATTTAATATTAATAAGGTCCAAAGCAAAAGAGCATTCTACAAACTTTCCTCTGATGCAATGATAGGCGGGATAGTCGCAAGGGTTCAGAAACACAGGCGTTTTGATGTTATTCTTGAAGCAATCCATATTGTTGCACGGGATTTCCCTGCATTTCGTTTTATGATAATTGGAAGGGGGACCCATATAAATAAGTTAGCTGTAAAGCCGTCCCAGAAGATGGGCATAAGGTCAAACTTAATTTTTACAGGGTATCAACAGGAAGATTATCCGGAAACACTTGCATGTCTTAACTTCAAGGTGTTCCTTGTTCCCGGCTCGGATGGCTCTTGCAGGGCAGTAAGAGAGGCATTTGCTCTTGGCATACCGGTTATTGCTGCAAAAAGAGGGATACTCCCGGAGATTGTTGAAGATGGTAAAACAGGGCTTTTAATAGATGACACACCTGAAAACCTTGCAAAGGCAATAATGTTTATGGTAGAAAATCCTGAAAGGAGAAAAATTATGGGACTCAATGCCCTTAAAAAAGCAGAAACACATTATAATCTTGAATACCAGGCTAAGAAGACAGAGGCTCTTTATAAGAAGTTTTTATATTAACAGCAAAGGATACGGTTATGGGGTTTCTGAACTGGTTTATAAAAAAGATTTATAATGACTACAGGGAAACAAAAAGACTTTACAAGATTCAGAAACAGTTTCCAGGAGTTATTTTCGAGAAAGATGTACATATCTTCAGCAGAAAAAGACTCTTTCTCGGTAATAATGTCTATATCGGAACAGGAACAATTCTTAACTGCGGTGGAGGAAAATGGTGCGGGGACAGGGGAAGGATAGCTATTGGTGATAATGTTTATATAGGTCCAAACTCCATTTTTTTCGGAGCAGGAGAGATAGAAGTGCAGAAAAACTGTCAGTTCGGTCCCGGGGTTCTCTTGCTTGCACAGAGCCTTCACCCGGATATAAGACAGGATGAAAATCTGTTGAGCAGAGGTATAGCCCCCCATACTTTTGCAAAGATTCTTATTGAAGAAGGATCAATGATAGGAGCCGGGTCCATCCTGCTGAGCGGGGTTACAATTGGAAGAGGAACTGTTGTCTCGGCAGGCTCAATAATATATAAAGATGTTCCGATAAACTCTATTGTTCTGAATGAAAGAAAAACCAGAATAATAGACAAACAATCACCTCTTTTCAATCCAAGATAAAAAATCTTTTTTATGAAAAAAACAGTTGCTCACAGCCTTCATACATATCTGTTCAGAACCGGAAGCTGGGTTTATACTCAGCTTGCAGAGGTAAAATGCTTTAATCATATAGTCATAGCAACAAGAAAGCAGAACATGGAAATATTTCCATGGAATGACGCTTTTTTTATTTCAGACCTTTCCTTTCCAAACAGATTCTTTCAGAGAGAATATGCAAAAAGAACAAACTTTTATTATCCTTATTTTTATAAAATTCTGAAGAGAAAAAATATAAGCCTTATACATTCCCATTTCGGGAACAGGGGGTTTTATGACCTGAAACTGAAAAAGAGACTAAAGGTTCCGCAGATCACCGCTTTTTACGGACACGATGCTTCAATGATGGCACAGTCTCCAAAATGGAAAATACGGTTTAAAGAGCTTTTTGAAAATTGTGAAGCTTTTCTTGCCGAAGGCAACCATATGAAGAAAACACTCATGGAGCTTGGATGTGATCAGTCAAAAATACATGTCCAGCATTTAGGTGTTGATCTGGAAAAAATTCCTTTTATTCCCCGTAAAATAGAGAAAGGCAGAAATGTAAAAATTCTCATTGCCAGTACTTTCCGGGATAAAAAAGGAATAACCTATTGTATTGAGGCTTTTGCAAATGTGCTCTCCAGGAATAAAAATATTGAACTTGCAATTATTGGCGATGCAGGCAGAAGTAAAAGAGAGGTTCTTTATAAACAGGAGGTTTTAAATGTTATTCAGAAGAGGGGGCTTAAGGATAAAATAAAGTTGCTTGGGTTTCTCGACTATTCAGACTTTATTGAAGAGGCAAAGAACCATGATATTTTCCTTTCCCACTCTATTAAGGGTTCAGATGGTGAAACAGAGGGCGGTGCGCCGGTAACCCTTATCGAAATGTCAGCCTACGGTATGCCGGTTGTTTCAACGTTTCATTGCGACATCCCGGAGATTATACTTGACGGCAGTAGCGGGTTTTTGGTTAAGGAAAAAGATGTTGACAGTCTTACTCAGCGTCTTGAATATCTTGTCTGTCATCCTGAAACATGGCAGGAGATGGGAAGCCTTGGAAGACTGCATATAGAGCGGGAGTATAATGCGAAGATCCAGGCAAGCAAGCTTAAAGACATTTATACAGGTCTTTTGAAAAATTGATTTCATTGTTTTTTACTGCCTGCTCTTTAAAACTTAATACCTTGTCACATAACGCCTATATATCCAAGGTTAAGGATTTTTGCCTGATAAGATAAAATGAGAAAACCAGAAAAATGAAAAATTTTAAAGAAATCATTTGTATATCCTTATTTTTATTTCTGTCAACAGGGTGCGGAAACAGCAGTAAAAAATTTCCGGATCTTGAGGAAATAAAAGAGCGGGGAGAATTGGTCGCTATCACCAGCTACAGTCCATTGAGCTATTTTATATATCGTGGTCAGGTAATGGGCTATGAATATGAATTACTGCAAATGCTTGGAGATCATCTTGATCTGAAAGTGGATATTGTTCTGGCTCAAGATATAGGGGAGATGATGGATATGCTGAATACCGGCAAGGGAGAATTGATTGCATATGCTCTGACGATAACATCTGATCGGCGGGAACATATAGCATTTACGGATCCTTTTAATATGATCCAGCAAGTATTAGTACAGCGCAAACCCGAAAACTGGCGACAGATGGCCCTGCATCAGATCGAAAAGAAGTTGATACGCAACCCCATTGAATTATCAGGTAAAACAATACATGTCTGCAGAAAATCAGCTTATGTTGAAAGACTCCAAAACCTTTCACGTGAAATTGGCGCAGAAATCAATGTTGTGGAAGCCGAAGAAGGGTTGATTACAGAAGATCTGATTCGCAGGGTTGCTGAAAAAAAAATTGATTATACCGTTTCAGATAATAATATTGCCGAGATAAAATCGGCATTTTACCAGAATCTGGATGTCTCTACCGCTGTCAGTTTGCCGCAGCAAACAGCCTGGTCGGTAAGACATTCCTCTCCGCAGCTTCTCAAGGAAATCAACAATTGGTTAAAAGAGGTGCAGAAGAAGGCTGATTACTATGTTATTTACAATAAATATTACGAGAATCGACGTGCTTTCCGAACCCGTTATGGAAGTGAATATTTTCCAATAAAAAGCGGCAGCATATCACCCTATGATGATTTATTGCAGAAACATGCCGAAACGATTGGATGGGATTGGCGGCTGCTTGCAGCGCTGGTTTATCAGGAATCTCAATTTGACCCAAAGGCACGGTCATGGGCAGGCGCAAAGGGACTTATGCAGCTGATGCCATGTACTGCAGAAAAATTCGGGGCTGATAACCCTTATGATCCGGAAGAGAATATTGCAGCAGGAGTTAGGTTTTTAAAATGGCTGAACGAATACTGGAAAGAAGATATCCACGATGAACAGGAAAGATGTAAATTTGTTATTGCATCATACAATACGGGACAAGGACATGTACAGGATGCCAGAAGATTAGCAAAAGCAGATGATAAAGATCCCAATAAGTGGAATGGACAAGTTGAAAAATACATGCTTAAGAAGTCCAATCCCAAATATTATAACCGGGAAATAGTAAGGTACGGTTATGCATCAGGCATTGAGCCGGTTACTTATGTAGAAACAATTTTAAATCTTTATACGCATTATCAAAGGTTCCTTGATTGAATGCAAACCTTTCGGTCTTAAAGAAAATTGACACCAATTTTTTTAAGCTGTTATCATTATATCGTTTATAACCTACAGTTTTATTATCAAAAACCATCTGATATTAATATTAGCGATATATTAAAATATTTAATAAAACAGAAAGGCAGGGTTAAGAAATCAGAATACTTTTTATCGATGAAAATTTAATAGATACAAGTTGCAAGCTTCAAGAAAAAAACACCCTACAAGCCTTTTTTACTACCTGCTACGGGGCTAATTTTTTGCTTTGTAACTACTTAACCCCCTCCTCTACTGTCATTTCAAAGGAACTGGAAGCGACTGAGAAATATCATAAAACGCAAAACCAGATTCCTCATCTGCTAAAGCAGGGTTCGAAATGTTAATTTCGATTTTTTGCGGGTTTTTGAACTGTTGAAATTGATATAAAAAGGTGTGGTCGGGGCGAGAGGATTTGAACCTCCGACTCCCTGCGCCCAAGGCAGGTGCGCTGCCAGACTGCGCTACGCCCCGATTTTTAATTGATTAGTTTAACATATAGAAACGACAAAATCAATCTCTTTTTAAAAAATGGATTTTTGTTTTTCTATAAATACATTAATTTTTTTAAAAAGTTTTCAGAAAATGCTTTAAACCTGTTCTGCAGGATTGCCTCCCGAGCCTGTCTTGTTAAATCAATATAAAAATAGAGATTGTGAATGGTCATGAGTATGATGGCGGTAATTTCGTTGGCGATAAACAGGTGCCGGAGATAAGCTCTGGAAAAGTTCCTGCAGGTATAACAACCACATGCTGGGTCAACAGGTGACATATCATCCTTGTGAACAGTATTTTTTATTCTGAGCCTGCCCTGAGAGAAAAAGCACAATCCGGTTCTTGCGCACCGGGTTGGCAGAACACAGTCAAACATATCAATACCAAAACCTATTGCACGTACAATATCCTCCGGAAACCCCACCCCCATAAGGTATCGCGGCTTTTGCATGGGCAGCAGTGCGGCGGTCTTTTCAATAACAGGATAGGAGTCCTGCATATCTTCTCCAACGGAAAATCCTCCAAGCGCATATCCGGGGAGATCAAAACTGATAAGCCCCTCAGCGCTCTGTTGTCTTAAGTCTTCATGAAGACCGCCCTGAACAATACCGAATAGGTGAGAAGAAGGGCTCGTCCATGCCTGTTTTGAGAGCTCTGCCCATAAGAGGCTACGCTTGACCGCTGTGCTGATTTTGTCTTTGGAGGCATCTGCAGGAGGGCATTCATCAAGCTGCATCATGATATCCACGTCCAGGCCTTCCTGTATCTCAACCACTTTTTGCGGGGTAAAGCTAAACTCTGTTCCGTCAACATGGGATTTAAAGACAACCTCTGTGTCGTTTATCTTTCTAAGGTCTGCCAAAGAATAAACCTGATAGCCTCCGGAATCTGTTAGAATGGGTCTCTCCCACCCGATGAACCGGTGAAGCCCATTTGCCTTTTTAATTATCTCACAGCCCGGTCTTAAGAAAAGATGATATGTATTGCCGAGTATAATCTCAGAACCGATATCGGCAAGGTCTCTTGAGGCCAACCCTTTTACAGCACCCTGAGTGCCTACAGGCATAAACACCGGTGTCTTGACCTCGCCATGCGGAAGCAGCAGGGTTCCCGCTCTTGCCCGGGATGATGTATCTGTGTGTTGGAGTGAAAAAATCATAAAATAGCTGTTGAGTTGTTGGCTGTTAAGCTGATAAGTAAAAAAATCAAACCCTTTCGAACTCGTGATCGGTATAAGACCAGCTATCTGTCTCCAGGTAAAAACAGACCAATGAATACAGATGAACCGGAAATCTCTTTTCCTGTAGCTTGCTCCTTGCAACTTATTTCCTTCAGGGTTGATAAAAATATCACAATATGGCGGAAATAACCAATATTTTTTCATGTCTCTTTGAAAATAGAGTATAAAGTGATAAAATGCTTTTTAAATAGAAGTTTATAACTTGCAAAATAATGATCAAAAAGGAGAAGAAATGAAAATAATGGCTTTTATAGGAAGTCCGAGAAAAGGCTCAAACGTTGATATTCTTACAGATAAGATTATTGAAGGAGCAAGGAGCAGAACAGGGGTTGAGGCTGAAAAGATATATCTTTACGAGGCAGACATACAATACTGTACAGGGTGCGGTGCTCATAATGTCCTTCAGGGAGGCAAAGAGTGTCCCCTGAAAGATGATATGAAGGGGCTTTTAGACAGAATGCTTGAAGCAGATGCCTTTATCTTCGGAACCCCGAATCATGGGCATACCATGTCGGCTGCCATGGTAAATTTTTTCGCAAGAATGATGCCGCTTCTTAAAATGCATGTTGAAAAGGATAAAAATGGGAAAATAATTCATGCAGAAGCAAGACCTCTTATAAAAGGGAAAAAAGCAGTTGTTGTTGTAAGTCAGGGCGATTTTGTACCGTCTGCTTCAGCTCTTCTGTTAAGAGTTATGGATTCAAACCTTAGAGATTTTCATCTCAGAAGGATTGGAGAGGTTTTCAGCACAGGAAATATTGAAAGAGCAGCGGTAAAGAACAAAGAGAACGACTTAAACTATGCTTTTGAAACAGGCATTAAAATGGCACTGCGGTAGAAGATGAAAAACAGTCCAAATATTTTGCATGTAGTGGGTGCAAAGGGTTCAGGCAAGACAACCCTGATTTTAAAGCTTTTAAACATGCTTGCCGAAAAAGGATACAGGGTGGCTGCACTTCGCCATTCCCCTCACAGACACTGTATCAACAAGCAAGGCACAGACTCTTTTCTTTTCAGGCAAAACAGCTCTTCCGGCTCAGGGCTCATAACACTTGATGAAACGGCTTTTTTCTTTTCCGCAGTTTCATGGGATGAAAAAATATCCCTTGTTCAAAAGGTTTTCAGCTCCTATCATCTTGTAATTATTGAAGGAGGGATTGAGCAGGGGCGTGACAGGATTGAGGTTGTTCCAAAAGGAGAAAAACCTATATGCAGGCAGGAGAACCCTTTAAGTGCTGTGGTCTGTCAGGAACCGGTCTTAGATGCTATCCCTCATTTTTACCCTGAACAGATCGAACCTCTCTGCTTTTTTATAGAAGAGAGATATTTAAAGCCCTCTCTATGTGCAGCCATAATTGCCGGAGGTAAATCAAGTCGTCTTGGTAAGAATAAAGCCTTTGTTGAGCTAAACGGAAAACCTGCTGTGCAATGGGTGCTTGAGGCGGTTTCTGGACTCGTCTCGGATCTGTTTATTGTGACCAATACCCCTTATGAATACAAGCAGTTAGGACTCAGGTGTGTGCCGGATATAAAGCCGGGAGCAGGAGCAATGTCGGGTATCCATGCTGCCCTTGAAAAAGCCCCCGCAGAATATGTACTGGTTCTGTCATGTGATATCCCGCTGTTGCGGAGGGAAAATCTCCATCCCCTTGTGTATGCCTATCCGGGGTTTGATATAACAATTTTTAAACATAAGAACTTTGAGCCTTTATGCGCCATATACAGAAAAAACTGTATTTCTGCCCTTTATGATCTTATAGATCATGGTGAACACAGGATAATCGATCTGTTTCCTTCACTTAATGTAAAAGTAATAAGAACCGATTTAAAACATATTTTCCGGAGCATTAATACAGAGGATGATCATATCTTTGTACTCAATCAGTTGAAGCACAAGCCGCACATTGCCAATTAGGTCTTACCTTCAACCATGACGCTGCTCTATCAAATATCCAGTTCCGCAGTTCTTTTTCCAGGTAAAATACAGGCCGAAGAAGACTGTCTCCCCTTTCAGTAAAACCCTTTTCCACAGCAATTTTACTTAATGTAGTTCCCGGATAGATGCGCATGCCAAGGGTAAGGTTTACCGTGTCAAGGCCAAGTTTTTCAGTAAAAGCTAAAGTCTCCTCCACTGTCTGTTTTGTTTCACCGGGTCCGCCAAGCAGTACAAATCCGGTCTGTTTTATTCCATAACGTTTAAAAATATTTGCAACCCTGCCCACCTCTTCTATGGTAAATTTCTTATTCATGTTTTCAAGTATTTGATTGTTGCCGCTCTCAAAGCTTAAATTTATTTCTTCACATCCTGCTTGAGCCATAAGCTCTGCAAGACTGTCATCTGCTGTCTTGGGATATATGCTGCATACCCAGGAGATGTCAACACCTGAGCGGATTATTTGGCGGCAAAGTTCTTTAGAATATGAAAGGGGAAGGTTAAACACATTGTCTGTGAAATAAAACTTTCTGTAACCATTTGAGACATGACTTATAATACTTTCAACAACCATTTCAACTGACCTTTTTCTCAAGGTATATCCTTCAATCAGAGTATTCGGACAGTAGGTACAGTTAAAAGGACATCCGCGCCTTGACTGAAAAGGCAGATATGTTGCATTACGCTTTTCAGGGGTGCAGGGCCAAAGTTCAGGGTTCATGGCAGGAAGTGTGTTTATGCGCACAGGAAAATATTTTTTTTGGGAAAGCTTTATTCCTTTGACCAGAACATTCGGCAGGTGAGAGAGGGGGGTGTTGTTATTCAGATTTTCAAGGAGTTGAGGCATCACAATTTCTCCTTCCCCTGTTATTCCAAAATCTGCATCAAGATATAAAAGTATTTCATCAGGATAAAGGCTGAATCCAGAACCTCCGAGAATTACAGGTACAGAAGACAGCTTTCTGCAAGCTGATACAATATCTTTGTAGGAGTTAAGCAGAAAAACAGGGTTCACAATGTTCTGATCATCAATGTTTCTTACAGATAAGGCTATACAGTCGGGGAAAAACCTGTTTATCAGGGGGCGCAGGTTCTTTTCGGCAGGTTCATCTGAGGGCAGATCTGCAATTTGGACAATATGCTTTCCTGTTTCCTGTATTGCCGAGGCTACACATACAGCACCAATTGGTAGAGTCGGCATTATCAGAGAATCCATTTTAACTGATAAAAAAAGAATTTTCATAATCTTTGGTTTTATAGTGATACGAGATAAAATCGAGAAATTTTTCGAGAATGAGGTACAGGCTAAAAAACAGCAACCAGTAGTTGCTTAAAGTTCTATAGTTATATTCAAAGACAGATCAGTTTTTTATCCATTTTTGTTATAACTTCACACCCCGTTTCTGTAACCAACACAGTGTCTTCTATTCTGACACCACCCCAATCAGGAATATAAATACCTGGTTCTATGGTCAAAACCATTCCTTTAAGAGTTTTGTCCTTTGACCTGGCCGAAACTGCCGGTGGTTCATGCACGTTCAGCCCAATACCGTGTCCTGTTCCGTGGCTGAAATATTTTCCGAAGCCTTCCATAGTTATATGGTCTCTTGCAGCAGCGTCCACCTGCTTTAAAAGCTTTCCATGAGAAAGTGCTTCAATTGCATAATCATGGGCATCTTTCACTGTTCTGTATATTTTTTTTTGACGGCTGTCTGGTTTTCCCACAACAAATGTGCAGGTTTCATCAGAGCAATATCCCTTATACAAAACCCCGTAATCCACGGTAACAAAATCACCCTTATTAATTATTTTATCGGATGCCACACCGTGAGGTAGAGCTGAGCGGGAACCGGATGCAACTATGGTTCTAAACGCAGGGCCTGATGTATTGTTTTGCTTCATAGCATATTCAATTGCTGCGGCTATTTCTATTTCGCTCACACCAGGCTGGATGAGCTCAAGTTTTGATTGAAGTATTTCTGCTGCAACAGCTGCAGCTTCCTTCAACATTGATATTTCTTCTTCATCTTTTACTGCACGCAACACCTGTATCTTATCAGAACATGGTAAAAGTCTAACATGATGAAGGTTCTCTTCAAGAGAAGAGAAGAAGCTTACCGTTATATGATTTGATTCAAAAGCAAGTTCTTTTATCTGGAGTCTTTTTACAAGAGAGGTAAGTTCTTTTATTTTCTGTTTAAAGATTATTACCGTAAGGTTTTGTACCTCTTTTTCAGCCTGAGCATAATATCTGCCGTCCGTCAAAAAAAAACCTGATTCTCGAGAAAGCAAAATACTGCCTTCTGAGCCAGTAAAGCCGCATAAATACCTGACATTCTCTGGACTTGTAATAAGAACCCCTTCTACTGTTGATGCTACACAATCCCAAACATTTTGTATTCTTTTCTTATAAGAATTTATTTGCATTTGTTTAACTTACTTAAAGTAATTTATCATAGCATCTGCTATTTTATTAAGCGGAAGTATATCTATAGCTGCACCGGCTGCGGCTTTGGGCATGCCGTAAACAACACACGACTGTTGATCCTGGGCCACAGTATACCATCCAAGGTTGCGTAACAGCAGAAGTCCATTGGCTCCGTCATTACCCATCCCTGTTAACAGAAGAGCCATACCTTTGTCATTCCAGTAACCTGCGATACTTTTGAAAAAAGCATCAACAGAAGGACGATAGGGGCTTTTCACTGGTTCCTTGCTGTAACTAAGGGTTAAATCAGGAGACAAAACAAGGTGATTGTCAGTTCCAGCAATAAAGACTTTTCCCGGACAGATTTCATCTCCTGTCCTGGCAATAACCACCTGAAGAGGGGTCTGGCTATTAAGCCATTGTGCAAAACTTCCTACAAACCTTGCGTCCACATGCTGTATTATAACAATACATGCCGGGAAATCTTCTGGTATTTGTGAAAGAATTGATGCAAGTGCTTTGGGGCCGCCTGTTGATGCACCGATTATTGCAAGTGGAGGAAGTTTTTTTGCAGTTTTTGACTCAATAGAATGATTAAGTGAAACTTTTCCGATAAGTTTGCCTATTGTGGCAATCTTTCCAATAAGTATATCTCCACCCTCAATTGTTCCGTCTTTTTTTACAACAGGGGTTTGTGAGGCATCAAGCGCACCGTATCCCATAGCTTCAAATACTTTGGACATATTTCCTTCAACAGTAGCTGTGACAACAAGGATTGAACATGGGCACTCCTGCATTATCCTTCTGGTTGCCTCAGCCCCGTCCATTATGGGCATTATCAGGTCCATAAGAATTATATCCGGTCGGTCTTCAAGACAATTTTTTAAGGCATCCTCTCCGTTTTCGGCAATCCATGCTACTGAGTATTCGGGAATGCTTTTTACAACCCTTTTTAAAACCTCAACCGCCATTTTGAGATCGTTTACTATTGCAATTCTCATAATGTTTTATTATATTACAATCCGTTTTAATTTAATTACAAAATATTCTTCCGTATGGTAATCGCTTTTATTAGGATGACGAAAAAGATTACGATCACGACTATGACCATAAAACTGATACCTGCTTTTTAAAGGCCAACAACTTTTTCGATCACGATAGGGTTTAAGCTTTTACTACGAGCCACGAGCTAAGAGGTTTTTCCAGGTTATGGTTTTCCAATAAGATCTGTCACTGCGTTTAAAAATGTCTCATCCTGAAAACTGTTTTTTGTCAAATAGTAATCCGCACCTGCTTCAAGCCCTTTTATACGGTCTTCATCCCTGTCTTTGTAGGACAATACCATAACAGGTGTTGATTTATGCAGAGAACTGTTTTTAATAAGCTTTGTCAGCTCAAAACCGTTCATCCGTGGCATGTCTATATCTGTGATAACAAGATCAAAAACCCCGGCCCGAATGGCATTCCATCCATCAATTCCGTTAACAGCAGTTACAACCTTATATCCTCTGTTTTCGAGCAGTTTTCGCTCTGTTTCTCTTACTGTTATAGAATCATCCACCACAACAATCTTCTTCTTTTTTTTAACACCTGTTCTTTCAGAATGTTTACCTAATTTTGCAGGTTTTTCAGATCGAAGAATATTTTCAATCGATCTGGCCATATCCTCAACATCAATAATAAGAACAGGGGATCCGTCAAGCATAACAGAAGCAGAGCTTATATTTTTAACCTTCCCAAGTCTTCTGTCCAGCGGCTGCACAACAAGATTTGATTCTCCTATGAAACTGTCTGCAATAAGTCCATAACATATCCCGTCGACAGAAATTTCAACAACAGCAAATTCCTCTCCACTGCAGGAAGTACCAGGAAGCTGAAAAATTTGTCTCATATCTATAAGGCCTATTTTTCTGCCTTGAAGATTCAAATACTGGCGATCCTCAAGAAGTTCTATTTTACTCAGAAGCACTTTATGACACCTCTTAATACGAGATAACGGAAAGGCATAAATGTCAGAGGCTATCTCAACAAGAAGAGTTTTTATAACTGAAAGAGAAAGAGGAAGCTGCATTTCAAAAAACATCGATTTTCCCTGTTCTGAAATAGCTTTGACTGTTCCTCCTACTTCATTTATCATGTTCTGGACAACATCAAGCCCTACACCTCTGCCCGATATCTCAGAGAGTTCACGTGCTGTTGAAAACCCGGGAAGAAACAGAAAATCAATTAGCTCTCCATCTGAAAGAGCTTCTGCCATATCTACTGTTGCAAGGTTTTTCGAAACAATCTTTTCTCTCAGCCTTGCAAAATCAATTCCTCTTCCGTCATCTTGAACAATTATTGAGAGCATTCCGAGTTTATGTGATGCCTTCAGCTTTATCACACCCTGCTCATTTTTACCTGCTAGGGCTCTTTCCTGTGGTAATTCAATTCCGTGATCAACTGCGTTTCTAAGAATATGATTAAGAGGGGCCTCCAGCAGATCAAGAATATCACGGTCAACCGGAGTAGAATCTCCTTCCGTTATAAAGGAAACTTTTTTGCCAAGCTCTTTTGCCAAATCCCTGACAAGTCGTGGAAACCCTTTTAATCCATCAGAAAATGGTCTCATTCTGCATTTAACAACCTCTCTGTGGAGACGGTTACAAAGCCTGTCCATATTACGGGATAATAGTTCAAATTCAGAAATATTGTCAGATAAAAGCTCTCGGGAAAAATTGATACAGTTGCCGAGATCATAAAGAATACTTTTGACAACAGAGTGATCTGAACCATTTTCTATTGCCTCACACAGACGATCAAATTTCTGGTGGAGTTCTGTATCGGCTTTTTTCCTGTGCAGCATTGATTTTAAAAAGGGCTCATGTCTTGAGGACTCGACAATAAACTCGCCTGCAATAACAATCAACGAGCTGAGGGTTTCAGCAGTAACCCGGACTACATTATTTAGAGTTTCTTGAGATTGTTTTTTCATTTCCGGTTCTGTCGGGTTATCAGATATGGCCGCCTGCTTATTCCCAGGAGCTTCAGAGCTTTTTTTCTCTAATTGTGCTTGAGTTGTGGAGGAGAGTTTTGCAATTTTTTCTGAAATTGTTTTAATAACCATCTCTTTTTCAGCTACATAGGCTTCTATGCAATTTTCCGGAAGTTTTGAAATATCAGTAAATATATCAACACCTTCTAGCAGAATATCAATAGAGGAGGTGGTTATCTTTGATCTCCCTTCCTGAACGGCAACAAATATATCTTCCATTACGTGAGCTAATGTTGAAACAGAGTTAAGCTGAACAATCCTGGCGGCTCCTTTCAGTGAATGGGCAGCCCTCATAAGAGACTCTATAACATCTATTGCACCTGTGTTTTTCTCAAGAGATAGAAGACCTGTGTTTAAAACACCGCAATGAGTTTCAACCTCTGTGCGAAAAAGATCAAGCATTGAAAATGCGCTTAAATCAGATGACATAAAAACCTATAATAAGTTGCTTTTTGCCTGAAAAGCTGTTAGGAAAAACCATCAAACATTAAACTGAAAAGAGCACGGGTTGTTTAAACAGTTATAAACTTCTTTCCAATCCTCTAAACAGGACCTCTTCATCAATAAAACCGATGTGTCTGTTTTGCCAGGGGATAATCCCCTTTGTATATCCGCCATATAACTTAGCTGCTGTATCTGGAACATTCTCTATGTTCTGCTTCGAAATTTTCATAACTTCCTCCACCATGTCAACAGGAAAAACCCATAAGTCTGATCGGTATTTAGATACAATCATACGTTTGAAACTTTTTCCACTCTGAAATTGAACTTCTCTTTCATCAGGTTCAATTCCAAGCAGGGATCCTAAATTCACACACAAAAGAACCCTTCCTCTAATGTTAACAATCCCTTTGAGTATATTATTTGAATGATGAGGTATTGTATGAACATTTCTTGCTTCTGTTATTTCAACAACATATTCCGAAGCGATGCATAGCATCTCTATGCCTATCCTGAAAACAACCACAGCAATATTGTCTTCCGGTTGCTTTTTTACCTGTTGCGCAAAATATTTTGTCCACCCCTTTTTATAGTCATTTCCAGCTTCTTTTTTAAAAAATTCTACCGCAGCCTTTTTATATGCTTTGCAATTACGACAGTGAATGACCTCTGAGAGTTCAGCGCAACTTGAATCACCGTGCACCCCTTTTTTATTCCAGCAATAATTTGTTTCAGACATATATATTCCTTAAACGCTCTGCTCTTTGACGAAACAGGGTGGCTTTTTGATTTTTGTTCTGCTTTTCCATTATGAGAATAAGCAGTGTCATTGCTTCCAGATTATCAGGTTCAAGATATAGGGCTTTGCCGAGATATTCCTCAGATTTTTCTGTATTGCCCATTATATCCTCAATAACCCCCATCAATGTAAAAGAGGCTGCCCGGGGTCCTTCTTCAGTAATGCTTCTTTGGCAAAGACTTAAAGCTTCTTCAACGAACCCGTTGTCTGCAAGTTTTCTTGCTTTCTGAAAAAGTGTTTCTGAAGGAGCAGAAGAAGTATTTGACCCGGTTTCTTTTTGAACATTTTTATTGAGGTTTTGTCCGGAAGTTTTAGTTTTTTTTGACAATAAAATGGATTCTTTCCTTTTTAAAGGAATTCTGCCTTTATCATTAAAGCCTGCTTCTGTGTCTGACGGGTTTTTTTTGATAAAAGCAAAAGAATTTTTATAATCAACAACAGCATAGTTTTTCTGCAGCAGATTGAATGTTTCTGCATAACCCAGAAAAATAATTCCATCTGTTTTTAAAATCCTGTCCATAGTGTTAAGCAAATTCCTTTTCCCCTCCGGGTCAAGATAAATAAGAAGGTTTCTGCAGAATATAAGATCAAAAAAATTATTTTCATTAAAAATATAACTGTCTTTCAGGTTTGCCTTGATGAATTTAATATTATTTTTCAGGTAAGGGGCAATAAAAAATAAATCATTTGAAAAGGTAAAATACTGTTTCTGAAAATTCAAGTCTGTGCTGCGAAAAGAATTTTTGTCATAAACCCCCTTATGGGCTTTTTTTATTGCATTGCTGCTTATATCAACGGCTTTGATATTAAAATCATTCTCTTTCAGTCCTGCCTCTATAAGAGTAATTGCAATTGAATAGGCCTCTTCTCCTGTAGAGCAGGGTGCACTTAATACCTTAAGCACTTTGCCTCTATTTTTTTGCAGCCAGACATTCCGCATGAATTGTTTTAGAAATACAAATGGTGCTCTATCTCTGAAAAACCATGTTTCAGGCACAACAATCATCTCAAAAAGCTCCTCTGCTTCCTCGTTTGAAGAAGTTAAAAACCTGATGTACTCCACTGTTTCCTTAATAGAACACAGGTGCATACGTTTTTGGACTGCTGCTGCTATGTTTTCCGAACCTATTAACACAGGATTTATTCCAAATTTTTCAGAGAGTATATTTTCTATGTTTTTAAGATCCATTTTTTCTCTCAAGTCTTTTTGTATAACAGTAATAAACTAACATGCTATCTTCCCAAATATTGCCGTCTCCACTTCTTTATCGAAAAGATCATCCAGCTCAACAAGCTGAATCAGTTCATCTTCGAAATTTACAAGTTTTCCAAGATAAGGTGCTTTATCTGTTTCCAGAGGCGGGGGGCAGAGGCTGTTTTCGACAACCCTGATTGTCTCTAACACCTCTTCGCAAAGCATTCCGATTATCCGCTTACTTTTTATTGCAAGAACAATTCGTGTGCTTATAAAAGGGCTGCATGGGTTATTATAAATAACTCTGCACATATCTATAACAGGTACAATATTTCCCCGACAGACAAAAACCCCTTTGACATAATCAGGGACATACGGTATTTTTCTTAAAAAAACCTGGGGCAGTATTTCCACCACTTTTGTGGCATCAAGTGCATATCTGTTACCGTTTAATGAAAAGGGAAGTAGAAGCATATTACTGACTTACCTTAAAACTGGTAACCTCTTTTTGCAGACCTTTTGCAGCTTCATTTAACTGGTCTGCTGCTGTGTTGAACTCTTTCAACGAATCTGATACCTGACGAATAGCCTCGTTTAACTGGACCATAGATTCGCTTATCTGTTGGGCTCCCTGCGACTGCAGTTGCATAGACTGATTTACCTCTTCAAAACGGGGCTGAAGATCACCTGCCTTTTCAATGATTTTTTCAAGCTGTATGCTTATCCTGCCAATATTATCTGCTCCTTTATTGACCTCCTCGGTGAATCTGTCCATCTCCATCACCCCTGCTGAAACAGCAGAGTGCATATCTTTTATAGTATGTTCTATATCAAGGGTTGATACAGCTGTCTGGTCGGCAAGCCTTCTTATCTCTTTTGCAACAACGGAAAATCCCATTCCGTACTCTCCTGCTTTTTCAGCCTCTATTGCTGCATTTAGAGAGAGCAGATTAGTCTGGTCGGCAACTTTATTGATAGTAATCAAAACCTTGTCAATATTGTTTGCTTTATCTCTTATTATAGAAAGTTTTGATGATATTAACCCTGCTGCACCTGTTAACTGATGAATTACTCCTTCCATTGAAAGGAGTTCTTTTTTTCCGCTGTCAGCTACTTCTGCAGTTTCTATAGCCACTTTATTTACCTGGCCCATTGTTTTTACAAGCTCACCGGATGTTACAGATATCTCCTTTGAGGTAGATGCCACCTGATTTGAGGAAGCAGCCTGCTCGGAGACAGTTGCTTCAAGCTGTCTGGCGGAAGCGGCAATCTGTGTTGTGGAGGTTGTTACCTGAATACCTGAACGCTGAACCTGCTTTACAAGCGCAAACAGGTTTTCTGTCATTGTTTTTACTGCTGAAAAGAGCAGATAGGTTTCATCTTTTTCTTTTCTTTCAGGACCGGCTGTTATTTGGTCTTCTGTTACGGGTTTATGCTGTGCATGACGTCTATCAATTAAATCTATTGCCCTCTTTGCTGAAAAGAGTTCTCCTGATGCAACTTTTCTGATAATGCTTATTATTTCCACAATAGGTCTTGCTATCCTGTCGCCAAGAACAAAGGCTATTGTGATTGATATACCAAGAAAAAAGAGTCCTCCAAAAAGGGTCCAGAGAAAAAGGCTGTTTAATTCAATTCTGGTTTTGCGTCTTAATTCATAATGTTCATCTTCATTCATACCAGCTCCTATTACCCAGTCCCATGGCGAAAAATACCTGAAAGCGACTATCTTTGACTTAGCTTCCTTATCACCGGGGTTTATCCACTTATATTGCAAATATCCTGTTTCATCGCCTCCCAGTGAAAGAGCTCTGTCTATTATCTCCCTGGCAGGGTATATGCCGTCTATATTCTGCAGATCCCATATATTCTCCCCGTCCCTTTCACCATTTTTTGATACAATGTATCTGCCCCGATGACTGCCCTTTGCGCCAAGAACCCATGCATAACCGGTTTCACCAACTTGTATATTATAAATGGATTGCCTCAGGGTTTCCACTGCCTCCTGTTTTATGCCCACATACAGCATCCCGATAACATTGCCACGGTTATCTTTTATCGGCTCATAAGCTGTTATATACCAGTCATTTACAACAAAGGCTCTTCCCATGTATTTATTTTTATCATCTGACAGAACGGAGTTTATTACAGGGTTTTGTTTGCCCTGAACATCAACAGCGGAAATAAAGGTTCCTATTGCCCTTTCTCCAGAGAGTGTTTCAACATTGGTCGCAACTCTGAGCATATCACCTTTTTCATTAATCCTCTGAAATATTGTACAGGTAGCACCTGTAAGTTCTTTTACATTATCAACAACTGGTGTTTTAACGGAAAAAGTCCTGTTATCCCCAAGCCATAGTTTGCCGACTGTCATTTTGGGCAGTTCAATTCTTTTGGTATCTCCTGTTTCCTGGTTTTTTGCATCCCAGAATATTTTTTCATTACTTAGCGAAATCCTTCCCGCATCACTCAGAACCTGCGAGGCAACCTTCATGCTGTTGTTTACCTGAGACTGAACAAGGTCATTTGCTGTTTTGCAAAGTCCTGTTGTGTCATTTACAATCTGGACAATGTATTGTCTCGAAAAATCATCTATTTCGTTTGTAACAATAGCGTTGATTCGCCAGTTCTGAATACCGGTAATAACCAGAAGAACAATAACCGGAAAGAGTGCAGCCATTGAAGCAAGTGCAATTATTTTGTTTTTGAGACTGAGATTCATTGTTTCTCCTTTTAACAATATTAGTTTCTTGATAAACGATAATTATATTATATTTCTTATTTTTTGTTTATCTATTTATTTTTTGTTTTCTGGATTTTTAAAAATCTATGAACACGTAAAAAGTCTGAAGGAGCAGTGACTTTTTACGGAATTATCAAAATTGATTTTATTATACACCTTTATTGACAAAAAATTATATATCAATACATCATATATATGATATAATTTTTGTTTCAGAGCAGTCAAAATGGCCGCTGGAATGTCTTTTGGCATTCGGGAGGAAAGTCCGGGCTCCGCAGGGCAGGACGGTCGTTAACAGCGACTGGGAGCGATCCTAAGGAAAGTGCCACAGAAAATATACCGCCCTGCAACAAACATTGCAGGGTAAGGGTGAAAAGGTGAGGTAAGAGCTTACCAGTATCCCGGGTGACCGGGATAGCTTGGCAAACCCCGTCCGGAGCAAAACCAAATAGAAGAGCAAGGAGACTGCCCGTCTTCAAAGCTCTCGGGTAGGTTGCTTGAGGCTGCTGGCAACAGCAGTCCCAGAGGAATGGCCATTGCCTGAAAATTGTTCAGGAACAGAACCCGGCTTACTGGCTGCTCTGTTTTTTTGATTGTCAAATAACTATAAAGGATACAAAAAGACCTGTTGCAATCATAGCCCCAAAAAGAGGCAGGGTGTATCTAAAAAGATATGAAGCGCCTGTTAGAGTGAGAAACATTTTTACGGTTGTGTTTGCTACGGCTGCAAGCATTATGCCCCTTACAGCAGTCCCATCAGTTATTGTATTATCCTTTGCAAGCGTTGAAAGTGAAAGAGTTATTGGATCAACATCTGCCATTCCGGCTGCAATGCTTGAAATATAGATTCCTGTATCTCCCCAGAAAGTCTCGGCTGCCTTTGCAGCAAACAGAATAAGCCCGAATAGAATTCCAAATAAAATAGCCGGCCAGAGTTCAAAAGGATTTGTAGTTTTTATATTCTCTTTTATATCAGAAGACATTGCTTTTTTTCTTCTTGAAACCCAGACAAATAAGCACCCTGCTAATCCTGCAGAAAATGTGCACCCGACTGGAACAACAAGCACCCTTCCAACTGACGGGTTTACCACAAAAGCCTCTACAAGTACCCTTAAAAACATTATGGCAGAAGCAGCAACTATGGCAAGGGCGAACTCAGGAGCAAAACCGCTATCTGTTCTGCTCCTTCGTGTGAAGCTAAGCGTCAGGGCTGTGCTTGATGCAAACCCTCCAAGAATCCCGGCAAGGCCTATCCCCTGCTGAGCACCAAGTGTTTTTATAAGTCCGTAGCCTATAAAATTAATTCCGGCTATAAGCACCACCATAAGCCATATAACATAAGGATTTATAACATCAAGAGGTCCAAAAGTCTGGTTGGGCAGTATCGGAAGAACAATCAGTGTGATAACCCCGAACTGAATTCCCGCTGCAATGTCCTTTTGACCGAGTTTTTTAGACATTCCTTCAAGGGGTTCTTTAGAGGCAAGCAGAAGCACCGTAATTACTGTAAGAGCTGCTGCAAGAGAAGTCATTCCCCACCAGACAAAACCGCCAAAAATAAAACAGAGAAAAGTTGCCACCTCTGTTGTGGTTCCGGACTTTTCTGAAGACTGAAAGATATGTGCTGTTATTACAAGAGCCGAGAGCATTAAAAAAGAGACAGCAAAAACAAAAGGTGAAAAAACATCATTTATCATTGCAGCCGCACAACCTAAAAGCGCTATAAGAGGAAAGGTTCTTATTCCTGCAAAGGCAGTACTTTTTTCCTTCTCTCTTTCAATTCCTAAAATAAGCCCAAGAGCAAGGGCAATTCCAAATCTTTGAAACAGTATATACAGCTCAGGTATTGAATCCATTTAATTATGCCTCTATATGAAAAACCAATTTAGCTTTTTATGGCAATAAAAGTCAAATTACTGCTCAATTGTTATTTATTATATTTTTTTATCAAATACAATAAATTATTTCAATAAAATAAATGACGGAATTTGTATTAATCAGGAAGCAGTGGTATTATATTGTAAAAAAACAGACTATAGAAAAAGAGCAAAGCAATTAGTAATTGAGTAAGGGGTTTATGTTTTATTCGACCCCGTATTGCTATTTATTTTTTTTACTAAACATTTCTTAATAACAATTTATCAATTTAAAAGCTACTTTATGGAAGAACATAAAATTCTTGAAGAACTTTTACTGGTACTGGAATCTGTCGGAATTAAAACCCGAATTGAGTTAATGGAAGATTCAAATGGGGGGTTGTGCAAAATTGACGGTAAAAAAATACTTTTTTTAAACAACAAGGTCCCTGATGTAGATCTTGCTGTAATAGCTTCAAGGGTTCTGAATGAAGAAGTTAATCTGGAGACTGTTTTCATTAAACCGGTAATCAGAGAGTTTATCAAAAACAATAGAGGTTAGGTTTTCTTAGATTGAATGTTTTTATCTGGAAATTTTGCTTACATGATACTTGACTTTTTATAAAAAATTTTTATTTTTCAGATTAGACAGGCTGTCGGGTATTTCCTTAAGAAATCAGGAAAAAGAAGCATTTAATAAAATTGAACTATATACAAAGAAAGGGGGTTTAAAAATGACAACAAGATGGTTTTATGATTTTGAGCCGATTTTTAGCGATTTCAACAGAATTAAAGATGAATTAGATACCTTGTTTGGGTCAGAAAGGCCTCTTTCAAACATAAGAAGCGTTCCAAGAGGCACATTTCCTGCGATAAATATTGTTGAACATAAGGATGGACTCAATCTGAAGGTTTATGTACCAGGGGTTGACCCCAAGAGTATTGATCTGAATTTTATTGACAATGCCTTTTCAATCAAGGGGGAAAGAAACACTTGTGTTGTTGACGGCAAAAATATTGAACCGGAAAGATATCATAGAAGAGAAAGGTTTATTGGACCTTTTTCAAGAATAATAAGCCTTCCGGATGGACTTGATCCTGATAAGATAAACGCTTCCTATAAGGACGGAGTGCTGGATATTTCAATATTGAAAAAAGAAGAAAAGAAACCAAAACAGATAGCAATAAAGGTTAATTAGAAAGGAGGAAATTGACATGGCTGAAAGAACAGTAACAAAGGATAAACAGAACAGTCTCGGAGAAATTGCAAAAAATGCTCTTATTCCTCCTGTGGATATACTTGAAGACGAGGAATCTGTAACCCTTTTTGCAGATCTTCCAGGAGTTGGAAAAGAAGACCTGGATATTCAGATTGATAACCAAACTCTATATATATTGGGAAAGCTCAAAAGAGATAGTGAAAAACAACCTTCACGTTATTATACAGAACTTGCGGAAAAAGATTATTACAGGGCTTTCACGATAGGCGATGAAATGGACAAAAATAATATCAGAGCCACAATAAACAATGGTGTATTAAAATTGAGTATTCCAAAAAGCGAAAAGGTCAAACCTAAAAAAATTGACATAAAAACTTCCTGAAAAACCATTCATCCGAAAAAATAAAAAATTCTCTGTGTCTCTTTTATGGGTGCAGAGAATTTTTTGTTTCAAAAACCTTGTATAATCAATTATAATAAAAAAATGGTCTAAATATAACAGCTTTTTCAAGGATAGAAACCATTTAAAGATGATTATTTTTTTACTTCACCTTGAATGGCAGAACAGGGCTTAAAAATATATTCTAACCTGATATCAATTTTTAATAGAATTAACTTATACAAATGCAAGAGCAAACCCCAGAACAAAAACCTGATATTGAAAGTATGGAAAAGCAAGTCAAGGACATTGTTCCCTCACCGAGGGGGCTTCCCGCTGAATATGATCCCCTTCAAATATTTCTCAGAGAAATCAGAAAAATACCTCTTCTCAGTCCTCAAGAAGAAGAGATGCTTGCAATCAGGTATAAAGAAAATGGTGATATGGAGTCAGCCTATACCCTTGTAAAAGCAAACCTGCGACTTGTTGTAAAGATAGCCCTTGAATACCAGAGACAGTGGATGTCAAACCTTATGGATTTGATTCAGGAGGGAAATCTTGGGCTTATACAGGCTGTTAAGAATTTTGATCCTCACAGAGGTGTTAAGCTCTCCTATTATGCCTCCTACTGGATAAAAGCATACATGATCAAATTTATTATGGATAATTGGAGGCTTGTTAAAATCGGCACAACGCAGATGCAGAGAAAACTTTTTTTCAACCTTCAGAAAGAAAAAACAAGACTTGAAAAAATGGGTTTTTATTCAGGACCAGCAAGACTTGCAGAATCTTTCGGCACAGATGAATATAAGATAATTGAGATGCAGCAGCGTATGGGAGACTGGGAGGCTTCGCTTAGTCAGCCAGTGGGAGATGACTGGAAAGAAACAAGGGGTGATATGCTTTCATCAGATGAAGAGATTTTTGATGAAAAAATTGCCAACCATGAATTTCAGGAGCTATTTAACAAAAAACTGGATATTTTTAAAAAAGGCATTGAAGCTAAAGAGCTTGATATACTTGAAAACAGACTTCTGGCTGACCCGCCGGCAACACTTCAGGATATTGGCAACCGTTATGGAATAACAAAAGAAAGGGTTCGACAGCTCGAAAACAGGTTGAAATCCAAGATTAAAACATACATGGAAGAACAGCTTCACGATTTTGACCAGCTAGAGATTCCTGAAAAATAAATCGCTATCCCCCCTTGACTCATAATATATCATGATTAACTTCTTTTAATAACTAAAAACAATAAATTTTTATTAAAAGGCTTGGTAATGACCAGAAGAGACTACTATGAAATACTTGGTTTACCCCGAAACACATCTGATGAGGCAATAAAAAAAGCCTACCGTCAAAAAGCGCTTCAATACCACCCTGACAGAAACCCCGGAGATAAAGACTGTGAGGAAAAATTTAAAGAAGCAAGTGAAGCCTATGAAGTTTTAAGAGATTCCGAAAAAAGAAGCCTTTATGATAGGTTTGGGCATGATGGTCTTAAAAACTCAGGCTTTTCAGGATTTTCAGGATTCGAAGATATATTTTCATCTTTTGGTGATATTTTTGAAGATTTTTTTGGCCTTGGAGGTTTTGGCGGAAGAAGAAGAAACCGTTCATCTGCCGTTAGGGGAGCAGATATGAGATATGATATAAGCATTCCCCTTGAGGAGGCAGCTTTTGGGGTTGAAAGAAAAATAGAGATTACAAAACCTGCAACATGTGATGAATGCAATGGCACAGGATGTGACAAAGGAACCAGCCTTGAAACATGCAGGACCTGTCATGGTTCAGGAAGAGTAACACGCAGTCAGGGGTTTTTCAGTATTGCCACAACATGTTCTACCTGCAGGGGTACAGGATCTTTTATACCCAATCCCTGCAGTAAATGTAAGGGAAGCGGAAAAATTCAGCAGAAAAAGTCACTGAAAGTAAGAATACCCGCAGGGGTTGAATCAGGAATGAGGCTTAAACTTTCAAATGAGGGAGAAGCAGGAGAAAGAGGGGGTGTGCCGGGTGATCTCTATGTCTTCATCAATATTGAAGAACACCCTGTTTTTAAGAGACACAACAATCACATTGTTTTTGAACTGCCGGTTTCTTTTTCACAGGCAGCCCTTGGAGCTGAGACAGAAGTACCAACGCTTAATGGAAATGAGAAAATTAAAATTCCAAAGGGTATTGAAACAGGTGATTATATAACAATAAAAGGAGCCGGAATTCCTGACATACAGGGATATGGCAAAGGTGATCAGATTGTTCAGTTTGTGCTAAAGACACCTAAAAAACTCTCAAAAAGAGAGCAGGAAATTTTTGAAGAACTTGCAAAGGTTGAACAGGAAGAGCAGGACAAAGGATTTTTTAAAACCCTGTTTAATTAATTTTTATATTTAATAATAGGTGTCCCATCCTTTATCCATATATTTTTGGTATGTACCTCTCAAAAAACAGATAAAACATATTATCAAAGCAAAAACACCAATATGCCAGACAAAAATACCGTAAAAATTTCCTGAATGTGAAAGATATGAACCCGCAACTCCTCCAAGAAGACTTATAATGGTACAGAAAAAAACCCATTTCTTGTTATCGTATGACCATTCCGGAAAAGTGTAATAACTTAAATATCTG
>CAZMHH010000036.1:0-34767 GCA_964566035.1 uncultured Thermodesulfobacteriota bacterium | reverse complement strand
AAAGGCAGTCAGGGCGATTTTGTTTGCTATGCTGATAAAAAATTCAGAGATGAAATCTTCTCAGGCAGATACTCCCCTGCCTCATCAAATATTTTAAGGGTGGAACAGAGCAATTCATCCGTGGTCTATGATGACAGATATTTTGTAAAGTTCTACCGCCGTATTGAAGATCAGGTAAATCCTGAACTTGAAATAGTTGAGCATCTAACCCACAGAGCTCAATATCCAAATATTGCACCCCTTGAAGGTTTTGTTGAGTATGAAAATAAAAAGAAAGGCAGATCAACAATAGCCATAACCCAGAAGTTTGTTGAGAATGCGGGTGATTTATGGGCTGTTACAACAGATATGGCATCCGCCTATTTTGAAAACATACTTTCATGCACGGATCCTGATTTAAAACAGCCTAACTTAACCGATGTTTCTCTGTTTGAGTTTGATCCGGACCTGGCAGATGATCAATCAAAAGTTTTTATCGGGGGTAACTTTCTTGAAATTGCAGAGCTGCTTGGCAGAAGAACAGCTCAGATGCATATTGCATTATGTTCCAACTGCATGGATGATGATGTTTTTAGCCCTGAAGCTTTTTCAATGCTTTACCAGAGGTCTCTTTTTCAGTCAATGCAGGGTCAGTCCAAGAAGGTTCTCGGACTGCTTGGCAAACAGTTACCGAAAATTCCTCAACATCTCAGTGAAGATGCACGGAAGCTTATTGCTTTAGAAAACAGGATAGAACAGATTTATAAGAAAATCATAAATAAGAAAATTCAGACAAATAAAATCAGAATTCACGGAGATTATCATCTTGGGCAGGTTCTTTCAACAGGAAGAGATATTGTGATAATTGATTTTGAAGGGGAACCGGCAAGGCCACTTAGTCAGCGAAAACTGAAACAGTCTGCGTTCAAGGATGTAGCGGGCATGATACGTTCTTTTCATTATGCTGTTTCAAGTTCGCTCTATTTTAACCAGTCTATTCATGAAACAGAGATTCAGCGTCTGGAGCAGTGGCTTTATCCCTGGTATTTTATAGTAAGCGGAACTTTTCTTAAAGCATATTTAACAACAGCAGACGGTGCTCTGTTTATCCCGCAGGACAGGGCTGAGCAGGATATTCTGTTACAGATATATATGCTTGAAAAGGCGGTGTATGAACTATCCTATGAGCTTAACAACAGACCGGAGTGGATAGTAATTCCATTGAAGGCGATACAGGGGCTGGCTCGCAGCTTATAGGAAGGGAACAGAGGTTTAGATGAGCCAATGGGTATATGGCTAAACCCTGATGCATCTCTTTATTCCCTGGAGGGTCGAAACTGAGAAGAAAATTCTGAAAGGGATAGACAATAAAGCCTCTTACAGCCAAAGATTAATTGAAAATGGTGGCAATAATGGACAGAGATTATCTTATGGTTCACAATCAGCTTTTAAATGACGGAAATTTTTTTAAAACTCTTCTTGCAACTATTCAGGAGGGTGTTTGTGTTCTCAATCCTGATATGACAGTCAGGTATGCAAATAAGTTTTTGCAGGATTTTTATAAAAAGAATGCTCCCATTGAAGGGAAGAAATGTTTCCAGGTTTATCATAATAGAACCGCTCCCTGTAATCCCTGCCCGACAATGAGATGCATGAATTCCGGAAAATTAGAGAAGGATATAGTTTCTGGCCTTCCTGATTCAACGGTTGAGTTGGTTGAACTCTCAGCTTATCCAATGAAAAACAGTGATACCGGGGAGATCACCGGTGTTGTTGAAATTGTCCGAGATATTACAGCACAGAAGCAGCAGGAGAATAAACTGGCGGAAGAGCGCAGACAGATTGAACTCATTCTTGATATTACACGGACAGGTATTGATATAATTGATGCTGAATTTAATCTTCGTTTTGTGGATAAAGGTTGGCAGAAAATCTATGGCGATCCGACAGGGAGGAAATGTTATGACTATTTTATGGGACTGGATAAGCCCTGTCCTACATGCAGTATCCCTGAAGCGATTAAGAGCAAAAAAACCGTAATTGCTGAAGAAGTATTGCCTCGTGAAAACAACCGTATTGTGCTGGTTTATACCATTCCCTTTCAGGATAAAAATGGAGAGTGGTTGGTGTCTGAATTCAATGTGGATATCACTGATCGCAAGAAAACAGAGGATGCCTTGAGGGAGAGCGAGCAAAAATTCAGCAGTATACTGAAATCAATTCAAGACGTGGTATGGTCATTTTCTTTAAAGGACGGGGAGCTGATTTACATGAGCCCTTCTGTTGAACAGATGCTTGGAAGAAAACCAGAAGAGTTCAGCCGGGATAAAAACTTATGGATTAAATGTGCCCACCCCGAAGATATTGTAGTGGTGATAGAAAAAAGGTATAGGGAACTTGAAAAAAAAGGTTTTTCCGAGGAGGAACACAGAATTGTAAGGAAGGACGGAAGCATTGGCTGGATACGCAACCGTGTAAAATTAGCATATGATGAAAATGGAGAGCCTGAAAGGGTGGATGGACTGTTTACAGATATAACTGAGCAGAAGAAAAAGGAAGAGGAACTTAAGGCAAGTGAAGGAAGATTTAAATCACTTGCAACATCTTCAAAGGATGCAGTGCTGATAGCAGATGAATCAGGTAAAATCGTTTATTGTAACAGCGCAGCAGAGACTATTACCGGATATACAACAGATGAACTTTTGGGAAAATCCTCTTTGCTGTTAAGGCCTCCTCGTCTAAGAGATGTCCAGGCAAAAAAACTGGAGAAATATATTCTGGAAGGAAAATTTGAAAACAGATTTTTGGAGAGTTCACTTGTAAGAAAGAGTGGTGAAGAATTCCCCGTAGAGGTCTCAACAACATCATGGAAACAGGGTGGCAAGACCTTTTTCGGTGGTTTTATTCGTGATATAACAGAACGAAAGCAGGCGGAAGAGGCGTTGCGCAGGAGTGAAGCCAAGGTAAGCAGCATCCTTAACTCACTTGAAGATGTTGTAATGTCATTCTCAATTGAGGCAGAAGAGCTAATATATCTTAGCCCTTCTGCTGAGAAACTGTTTGGAAGAAAGGTAGAGGATTTTAAGGAGAACAAACAGCTGTGGATGGAATATATTCATCCAGATGATATAAATATTATCGAAGATGGATATAATCAACTTGGAGAAAAAGGTCTTTCTGAAACTGAATATAGGATTATAAGACCGGATGGAGACATAAAATGGGTACGTGATCGTGTAAAAATAATTTATGACGAAAAAGGGGAACCTGTTTTTATGAATGGTTTGGCTTCTGATATAACCGAACGGAAAAAAGCCGAAGAAGAGCGGCTCGAAATGGAACGCAGGCTTCTTCATTCACAGAAACTTGAGAGTTTGGGTATACTTGCAGGCGGCATTGCCCATGATTTCAATAATCTGCTGCTGGCTGTTATAGGAAACCTTGATATGTCACTTCGTAAACTTTCACCTGTCTCGGAGGCAAGATGCAGAATTGAAAATGCAATGAAAGCAGCACACCGTGCAGCAGATCTTACCCGCCAGATGCTTGCCTATTCCGGAAAAGGACACTTCGTTGTTACAGATATAAACATCAATGAACTTATCAATGAGAATTTATACATGCTGGAATCAACTTTTTCAAAGAATGTTAACATGCATTTGAATCTTGCTGATGATATTCCCGGTATTTCTGCTGACACGGGTCAGATTCAGCAGGTTGTGATGAATTTCATTACAAACGCATCAGAGGCGATAGGCGAGGAGCATGGGAGCATAAATATTTCAACAGGCGTTATGGACTGTAATGATGATTATCTTAAAAACAGTTTTACAGAGGAGAAACCGCCTGCTGGAAGGTATGTTTATCTCGAGGTTACAGATAACGGCTGCGGTATGGATGAGGAGACAATAGAGAAAATATTTGATCCGTTCTTCACAACCAAGTTTACAGGCAGGGGGCTTGGAATGGCTGCTGTTATCGGGATTGTAAGGGGTCATAATGGAGCTGTTTTTGTTGAGAGTGCATTAGGAAAAGGTACTACCATCAGGGTGCTTTTTCCTGTCTCAAAAAGAGCTGGGCAGGAAAAAATTGAGAAAGACAATGATACAGCTTCTGAAAAAAGTGATATTGCAAACGGAAAATCAGAGAAAACAGTTCTTATTGTTGATGATGAAAGGATGGTTCTTGAGATGTGCGATGAAATGGTAACAGATTTTGGGTATAAGACAGTTAAAGCAGAAAACGGTGAAGTTGCGGTTGAGATATTCAAGGAGCGTTATAACACGATAGACTGTATAATACTTGACCTTTCAATGCCCAAAATGGATGGTTATGACACTTTTATTGAGTTAAAAAAGATTAACCCTGATGTTAAGGTAATACTCTCAAGCGGGTATGACATAGAGGAAGCCACAGAAAGGTTTGAGGGACAGGGACTTTCGGGTTTTATTCATAAGCCATATATGCTTGATGCCCTGGAGAAAGAGATTGAAAGGGTGATTTGTGGTGAGAAATAATAAATGATGACAGGTATGAGTTCGAAAAGACTGATATATTGTAAAACAGTAGCCGGGGCAGGGGTCAGAAAAGGCAAAAATCTAAATCCTAAAAGAGGATAAATTAATTTTGAGAGGTATTTTTCAATGCAGCAGTATGATGTAATAGTAGTCGGGGCAGGTCCAGGGGGGCTTGGTGCCTGTCTCCGTGCCCGTGAACTTGGATTGAGTGTAGCTCTTATTGAGCGAAGACACCAGCTTTCCCCCCTTGTGCGAGCCTGTTCTGAAGGTCTGCTCTATGATGAAGTGTATAATAGCGATGCGGCGCATATTGATTCCAATAGCGGCAGGATAGGCTTTTTGAAAAATCCCTTTTCTTTTGCTTATTCAGGACCAATTCGCAAGGTGCCTTTTTTTGCAAATATTTCCCCTGCAGGCCATCGGATGAAAATTGTGCGCTATGATGGAGAGCCGATACATATGGTCTATGATAAAGCATCATTCCTGGAGGAGAACCTTTCGGCTGCAGTCAGGGCGGGCACTGTTTTTTTTCCGGGCAGTTCAGTAACTGCTGTTGAAACCTCTCGCGACACGGTAAAGGTAACTTCTGATGCCGGGACAATTTCCGCCGGTTTTCTTGTTGCAGCCGATGGTCACAATTCCAAATGCGCTGAACTGGCTGGTTTTAATACGGGACGTAATTCTTTTGCAACTCTATCGGTTGCCTGTTGGCACATTACCGGTTTTGAACCTGATGAATCCGCACACATCCATCTCATTGAGGGCAAAGGCGGACCGGCAACAATCTGTTTCTGTCCCAGAGCGCTGCCTGGACAGTACAATGTAATGATAAGCGGGTTTAACCCTGCTGCAAACTACGAAGCGATATTTGAACGTGTTCGAAAATGCTCTGTTCTTTCCAGGCATTTCACGCCGGACTTTAAGATACTGCGCAGCCTTGCCTGTGTGTTGAAGCTTCGCAGTCCGATGGAAAATCCCTGTGGGCGACGCATATTCATAACAGGAGATGCCGCATGGATTGGACAGACCAGTAACACTCATGCTGCCCTGTGCAGTACCCGTGCGGTAGAGTGTTGTGCTGAGGCATTGAAAAATAATCTTGAAGAAGATACTATCTATGAACCATATCGATTGTGGTGGAAGCGATATTATATTAATCATTACAATACACCCGGTGCGAATTTTATGGAAGAACTCACAGGAGAGGAAATAGATGAACTGTTTGTAGACATGCCCGAGCAGATTCCCGGTTCCCTTGAACCATCAATGGCAAAAAAACTGATAGGCGAATTTTTCAAAAACTATATGCCAGGGGTTACAGCAAAAAATCCGAAACTTGCCGCAAAATTGGCCGGTATTCAGCAAATGTCACCGGATGAAGCATGGAGAAGAAGGCGTGAGGGGTAATAGGGTAGTTACAATATATTCCAGGTAAGGATATAGAATTAATGAGACTGCCCGTTATCTTTAAATTAACCCGACTTGCTTATAGTGATTGAACGGGCTGTCCCCCGGATACATATACACATAAACTGTTGTAGTTACTGATAAATCATGCCTGCAGAAAGCTGCTTTTTAACCCCTTTGCTGCTTATTCAGGTCAGGTTAATATTGATCAATATTCCTGACTACTCTAAACCCTATAAAATAATGCCCACCGTACTGCACATTAAACATTCTGGCAGCGCTTCTGAGAGGGTAGGATGAACCGTATTTGTTGTAGTTGTTGTTGTCCATTGGGTCGGTATTAAATCCCTTTGACTTGATAACCCTGCAGGGTTCTACCCAGAATGGAAATATCGGAACAAAAAATGGAGGCGTTGCAACCTGAGGACCTTTGGGATTGATTACATCACCCTCCCTCAAGCGTTTATAGTAGTGCAGGTAATTAAACCAGTCTGCAGTTCTTTCAGCAACATTTCCAGCCATATTATATGCTCCGCACCATGATATGCCTTCCGGATAACTTGCAACAGGTTCCGCTTTGATTTCATCGCTGTATCTGCAGTTTGCCTTTGCACCGCTGCCAGGAGGCCCGCACATTTCTGACGCGCTCAGGTATTTATTACCCCATGGAAAGATGTTGCTTGAAGGTCCCCTTGCTGCATATTCCCACTGGGCTTCTGTCGGCAGTCTGTAATTATCTCCTGTTACAGCACTCAGCCACTTGCAGTATGCATAGGCTTCATGCCATGAAACTCCAAGTACAGGAGTGTCTGCCTGGTTTGAATATGGGGTGTTTTTCCAGTAAGGGGCATCATTGAGATCCCATCCGCCTTCCACAAAAGGAAAATCCCTGTAGCTTACAATAAATCTCGGACATGTACGGTTGTTTTCCTCCTTCCAGTTCCAGCCGGATTCTGCGTCTTCATTGTATTCCGGGTCAATAAGCCAGTAATCCCTGTTATCATAACCCCCGGCATCAATAAACTTTGCATACTGTTCATTTGTAATCTCGTATTTTCCTATATAGTAGGAGGACATAAAAATATGGTGGGCAGGACTCTCTTTAAAAGGGGTTGCTCCTGTAAAAGCATCTGCCTCTGAATCAGGTGTAGAGGGTTGATCGGTTGCTCTTGAAACAGCATCTGTATCATCTGCGGGTCTGCCAAACATATTCTGCCCCATAAAGAAAGAACCTTCCGGCACAAAGACCATTTCAGGTATGGTGCTGTTATCAAGGGCATAAGTAAGTTCAGGAGTTGAGCCTGTAATAACAAACAATACAGAAAGATTTACGATTATAAAAAAACAGGTTTTTTTTAATTTCATAATAACACCTAAATATAATTTATTTTTAACGGACTCTGACATAAAAAAAACAGTAGCATTAAGCTGGTTATATGTCAATAAAAATTATGGATTGTTGTCATGAAACAGAGTTGTAATCTTATAGTTCTGCTTTATATGAAGACTGTTTCAGAGCACATTTTAATATAAATAGAAAATAGTCAGACTGTGAAGATTTTCAGTAACTTTTCTTGATAAGGAACTATTTTGGTATATAATGAAGTTTTCAGTTATAAACAATGATTTAACAGCTTTTAAAAGAATTATTATTGGAAAGGAGAAGGATTATGAGGGTTACAGCATTTAATGGAAGTCCGAGAAAAGAGGGAAACACGTCCATACTTTTAAAATATGTTTTAAAAGAACTGGAGGCAGAAGGTATAACAACCGAGCTTGTTCAGATAGGTGGAAAACATATAAAGGGGTGTGTTGCATGTTACAGATGTAAAGAGAACATGGACAGAAAATGCGCTGTTAAGGATGATATGATAAATGACTGTATTGATAAGATGCTTGACTCTGATGGCATTATACTTGGCTCCCCTACTTATGTTACAGATGTTTCACCTGAGATAAAGGCTCTTATTGACAGAGCAACAGTTGTATCAAGAGCAAATGAATATATGTTTAAAAAGAAAGTTGGTGCTGCTGTTGTGGCTGTCAGAAGGGCAGGTTCAATACATGCCTTTGATACAATGAATCATTTTTTTCTTATAAGTCAGATGATAGTACCGGGTTCCTGTTACTGGAACATGGCAATAGGACTTCAGCCGGGTGATGTTGCACAGGATGAGGAAGGGATAAACACCATGAAGATACTTGGCAGGAATATGGCGTGGCTGATGAAGAAAACAGCTGATTAGCTCATGGTTAGCAGCAAAACAGAGAGAGAATTATTGATTGAGCAAAAGGTTAAAAGCAGTTATCTGTTAGCAGTTATCAGTAAAACCATAAGAGCTGTTAAGACAAAAATTTTAAAAATGATATCATAAAGGAGAAAAAAGTGTCAGAGGTGAAGGTTATTGCGGTTATTAAATCAGCACCGGGGTTTGAAGAAAAGATTAAAACAGAACTTGTAAAACTTGTAGAGCCCACCAGGAAAGAGCAGGGGTGTTTGGAGTATGATATGTATCAGGACGACACGGATTCATCAACTTATGTTTTCTTGGAGAAGTGGCAGAGCAGCCAGTGTCTTGAGAATCACCTACAGTCTCAACATCTTAAAGAATATTTGCAGGCCTCTGAGGGTATGATGCAGGAACTTAAAGTTTACCGCCTTAATAAAATATGTTAGGGATGGAGTTCACCTGTTTCCATAATTGGCAAATATTGATAAATACAATATAATACTTTTTTTGAGCTGATAGTGGAAGAGATATAAAATTAGGACAAGGGTTAAATTATCCCCATTTCATTGAAGCTGTAATAACCGCTTTTTCCGATTATGACATGGTCGTGGATTCTGATGCCCATTACTGATGCGGCTTTGACAAGAGAGGCAGTGAGTTGTTTATCCTGTTCTGAAGGGGAGGGGTTTCCGCTTGGATGGTTGTGAACAAAAATAAGCGATACTGCATTTTTGTCAAGAGCCCTTGAAATAATCTTTCGGGGATATACTGCTGTTTGGTCAACAGTTCCTTCCTGAACCGTTTCATCATCTATAATTTCGTTTTTTGCATTCAGATATATTACCCTGAAATGTTCATCTTTGAGCCCTTTCATTGATGAATAAAAATAATTCATAAGGTTCTCAGGGGAAGATATAACATCCCTGCCTGCAAAGGCTTTCTCCTTTAGATAGTAGTCAGAGCTTTGCTTGATGAGATTAATTAAAATTGCGGAGTGCTCACCGATGCCATCTATCTTTTTAATCTCCTCAAGCGGAGCCTCAAGGACAGAGTGAAAATTTTTAAATTTTTTTATAAGAGCTTTTGCAGCAGGTTTTGTGTCTTTGCGGGCTACAGCATAGGTTAGAATAAATTCAAGTATCTCATAATCCTGCCATGAGGAAAGGGCTGATTTCTGAAATTTTTGTTTTAATCTCTTTCTGTGATACTCATAGTCTTTTCTTGTTTTTTCAGTCATTTTTTTTGCACACTATGATTGTTTTTCTATTAATATACTTTTTCGGATAAAAAAAAAGCAAGAAATTTTTCCTGATTTTAAAAAAAACAGCGTACTTTTTCCTGTATATTTATGAAGCTCTGAACGTTTTTTGGAAATAAGCTTTGACATAAAATAAAGAGTAGGTTAAAAATAATCTTTTAGATATTTTATCTTTTCACAGGTTACAATGCTCACAACTCTTTTAGCTCATCCTATAGGTCAGGCAATATCTCTGCTGTTCGGGGTTTTCAATCTAATAACAGGATTAACAAGAAAGGGGTTGAACCTTTATATACATATAAATGCAGGCCTTATATTCTGTTTTTCAGTTATTATAGGAGCCGGTTTAGGAAGGTTCGTTACTGTGTGGATGATGCAGAAACACGATATTGTTCTCCTGACCTCTTTTCACAGGATAACATCTTTTGTTATGATAGTACTTGTAACCCTTATACCTGTTACAGGGTTTCTTTTTTTAAAGCTCAAAAATAGAAATTATTTTATTCTCCACAGGATTGCTGGTTCGAGTTCCTTATTTATTTTTTTTGTACAAATTTTCTCCGGAATTGTAATTTTGAAGGCGGTTTAGATATATTAATATGAATTTTGCAATTGAAGCTGAACAGCTTAAAAAAAAATATGACAATATTATCGCCCTCAACAGTCTGAGTCTTAAGGTGAGCAGGGGGGAGATATTCGGGTTTCTGGGACCAAACGGGGCAGGTAAAAGCACTTTTATTAAGATTCTTTTAGGGCTCATTAGTTATGATGAAGGCAGCATCACTGTTTTTGGAGCTCCTGTAAGGAGATCATCAACCAGGAAAAAAATTGGCTACCTGCCGGAAAATATAAGAGTTTATGGGTTTTTTACCGTTGATGAGTTTTTGAGGTTTCATTCAAAACTATTTGGAATTGATAGAAAAAAAATAAATCATGAAATTGAAACCTGTCTTAAAACCGTAGGGTTGGAGAAAATAAAAAAAAGGAGACTTTCAACCCTCTCCAAAGGTATGCTGCAGCGCATCGGCATTGCTCAGGCAATCCTTGGAAATCCCAAGCTCCTTCTTCTTGATGAGCCAACCTCAGGGCTTGACCCTGTTTCAATAAAAGATTTTAGGGAGCTGCTTCTAAAAAAAAGGCAGGAGGGAACAACAATATTCCTAAGCTCTCATCTGCTCTCTGAAATAGAAAAAACCTGCGATCGGGTTGCCATACTCAATAAAGGCAGAGTTGTTATGTCGGGTGAAATGAAGGAACTTGCTTCAAGAAAAGAGTATATTGAGATAGTGGTTGATTCTTTAAATGATGCTGCTGTTGGCGCTGCTAATGATATATGTAAAGGAAGGGTCGAGGTAAACGCAAATGTATTGAAACTATATCCTGACAGTGAAGGAGATGCTGTTGAAATACATAAGGCTATATTCAGTGCAGGTGCAAAAGTATTGTCTTTTGCCTGGAAGGGAGAATCTCTTGAGGATGTTTTTTATAACCTGATAAAGAAGGAAAATCAATATAATGATGGAAATAGCTAAGGCAGGTTTTAAGGAATGTCTGCGCTTCAGGATTTTCTATTTTATTCTCTTTATGGCGGTTGTTTTCATATTGATCGGAAAGGGGTGCGGAGGACCTGAAGTATCGCATAATGAGATACAAATAATTGATGAAAATACAAAAAGCTATTTTGCTCTTCTTTTTACCTATCATGGAATGGTTTTATGGAGTATTCTTTTATGTGGATTTCTTGCATCGACTGTTCTTGTCCGGGAGATTGACGAAGGGACTGCTTTGCTTACTCTTTCGCGACCTATAAGCAGGACATCATTTGTTGTCGGCAAACTGCTTTCTGTTCTTGCAATATCAGCTTTCAACCTTTTCCTTTTGGGAGCTGTGTTTGTTCTAATATTCTATTTCCAGTCGGATAAATTATTTTTTGGGGTTTTCCCAGGACTGTTATTAGTTTTTATTAACTTTATACTTTTTGCTCTTCTAAATATGATGCTTTCGATGTTTCTGCCCAGGATAGTTACTCCTATGATAACTGTTTTTCTATATCTTATAACTTTCTGGACAGCTCTTCCTTTTCATATTGAAAAAATAAAATATGTTTGGACACCCACAAAAAGGGTTAGCAACATTCATGATTATCTGCCGGCATTTGGTGATTTTCAGTTTTTGGGGGCTTCTTTTATAGATTCAACTCCTGAATTAACAAACCTGCCAAACTATTTGATAAATGTTGGTTTTTACTCTGCTGCTGTGTTTATAATAATGATAGTTTTTTTTAACAGGAAACAGATATAAGAGCTGTTAAGCAAATACTGTAAAAATGGCTGTTTTCTATAGGAAGAGCCGAAAAACCCTGTTGCTCTTTATTGTTTTTCGGTAAAACCATAGTCTTTGGCAATGGTTCCCAGCAAAGTGCAACTAAATGACGGAGTCTTTTTAATCTTCGCCCTTTCAGGGCAAGCCCAAGCCACCTGCTGTGCGGGCTGTTTTTGACCGCCTTATCTTGATTACGAAAATGATTATTAACAAAAATACCAGATAAACCTACAAGGAGTGATTTTTTATGATTGATACTTCGTCAATAAGAAAAAATTTAAAGATTCAGATCGATGGAGAACCATGGATTGTGGTGGATTTTCAGTTTGTAAAACCGGGCAAGGGGCAGGCATTTACAAGGACAAGGCTCAAAAATATGATAACAGGAAATGTTGTTGAAAAATCTTACCGCTCGGGTGAAAAGCTTGAAGAGGCAAGTGTTGATCAAAGGCAGATGGTTTTTCTCTATTCCCAGGGTGATATGTATGCTTTTATGGATAATGATAATTATGAACAGGTTGAGATACCTGTTGAAAACCTTGGAGATGTCATAAATTTTTTAGTTGAAAACATGATTACAGAGGTTTTATTCTTTAATGGAAGAGCTATAGGAATAGAGCTTCCAAATTTTGTGGAACTGCAGATTATAGAGACGGAGCCTGCTGTTAAAGGAGATACAGTATCCGGAGCTACAAAGCCTGCAAAACTCTCTACCGGCTATACAACAAATGTTCCGCTTTTTGTAAATTCTGATGAATGGATACTTGTGGATACTAGAACAGGCGGGTATGTGGAAAGAGTTAAAAAATAGTTGTTGAGAAAAGGTATGAAAAGCTACAGTTGACGGGCTATGGGAAAGACAGAAACTTGTTGCCTTGTCACTCTGTCTCTTTATCTTGATGATAGCAACGATAATGAATGTGAGATATGATTGATAGAAGAACTTTATGAATGAGAAGGTGAAAGACTTATTTGCTGTTTTAACAACAAGACATAAATTTTTGAAGGAGATAAGAGGATTCTTTGATTCGAATGACTATATCGAGGTTGATACACCGATAAGGGTTCAGTGCCCGGGATTTGATGAATACATTGATGCAATAAGCACAGATGATGGTTTTTATCTCGCAACCTCTCCTGAGCTTCAGATGAAGCGTCTTTTGTCAAAAGATGTTAAGGCAATTTATCAGATTACCCATGCTTTCAGGGCTGAAGAAAAGGGCGGTCTGCACAACCCTGAGTTTGCAATGCTTGAATGGTACAGAACGGATGCAAACTATCAGGATATTATGAATGAGGCGGAATATCTCTTGAAACATCTTCTGCATGAGTTTGACATTGCAGAGTACAGTGTGAATTTTCCGGTAAAAAGAATAACTGCAGATGATGCTTTCTTAAAGTGTGCAGGGTGGAAACCTTCTGTATCGTGGGATGAAGACAGATATTTCCTTGATTGGATTGAGAAGGTTGAGCCTTTTCTTGCAAATTTTGATGCAGTATTTATAACGGATTTTCCCGCAGAGCTGGCAGCTCTTTCAAAAATAAAAGAAGAGACCCCGCTTTTATGTGAAAGATTTGAGCTTTTCATTAAAGGTATAGAAATAGGCAATGCATTTTCTGAACTGACAGATTATGATGAACATCTGTGCCGTTTTGAGTATGTAAAAGAGAAACGCATTAAGCTGGGCAAGCCAGTATATCCATTAAATGAAAGATTTTTAAGCTATGTTAGAGAGTCAATGCCACCATGTGCAGGGATGGCATTGGGGCTGGACAGGTTGATTATGGTGATGTCAGGTCTTGAGTCAATTTCTCAGGTTAACCCTTTTTTCATGGATTATTAGAAAAGAAATTATGCCAAGCAGAAAAGACGTTTTAAAGTTATTTGCTGAAAAACCTGATATTTTTTCAAAAATTCCCGAGGGTTTTCTTCCTCAAGAAAAGGTTGATGAATACAGGCAGATACCAAGGCTTGCGGTTGGTGAGTTGACTGTTTCAAGCCATCAAGAAGCATTTTTCCAGGTTCTGCAACAGTTAAAACCGGATGCTTTTATGCCGACAATTTCTTATACAGGAACTGAATGGGGCGAGTGGAGCTCAACAGGCAGGGAGCACAGACTGTTAAAAAAAACAATTGAGAAAGAATTTAAGATATATGTTACTCCGCCTGTGCTCCTCGGAGCTCCGCGGTGCTGGTGGGCTTTGAACGGACGATTTCAGCACGAGCTTACCACACGATTTGGATTCTGTTCTGTTTGTTACGGGTGTCGTATTTATTCCCTTGCTCTCAGAATTCCTTTGTGCAAGCTAATTGATTCATCTCTTATTGTTTCAGGAAGTTCTTCTCACAAGACAAGCCAGAAAACCTACAACTCATCACAATCAGCAGAATATTGCAGCAGGTTTTTATCAAGCTTTGGAATAGAGCTGCATACCCCAAAGGAGAGTTTTATTAAGAACTCAGAAAGCTCTGTTTCCTGTGTTTTCAGGGAAAACTATATTGCAGCTGACGGTTCATATCAAAAACCCTCAAAGCTGTCTCAATATTTTGAGAATTTTGCAATACCTGCAATGGCAAGAATTGTAAGCAAAGCCCTTGCAGGGTCAGATATTGATTACTTGACAGAGGTGGAGAAAACACTTCTTCCGGCACCCATGACCAATAAAAGAAAAAAGGCGATCGAATAAACAAGGTAAATAATGGAACACCTTTTAGAAGGGCTTCAAAATGCCTTTATAATGATATTGACACTTGACAGAGAGCTTATTGAGATAACCTTAATATCTCTGAGGATATCCCTTACAGCAATATTTTTTGCGGTTCTTTTTGGAGTTCCTGCCGGGTTTTTGATAGGAATAAACAGGTTTCAGGGCAGAAATTCTCTTATCACAATTCTGAACACCCTGATGGCTTTTCCTACTGTTGTTGTTGGGCTTATGGTTTATTCACTTATTTCAAGCAAAGGTCCTTTTGGGGTTTTCGGGCTTCTTTTTACTCCATATGCAATGATGATGGGGCAGTTTGTTCTTGCAATGCCTATTGTTAGTGCTCTTACAGTTTCAGCTACCCAGAATATCGATCCAAAGGTGCGCAGCACCTCAGTAGTGCTTGGAGCCAGTTCATGGCAGTCGGCACTGGCAGTGGTTCGTGAATCGCGTTTTGCAATAGTAGCTGCAATAGTAGCCGGTTTCGGAAGGATAATAGGGGAGGTTGGAGCATCCATGATGCTTGGGGGCAATATCAAGGGATATACCAGGAATATTCCTACATCTATAGCTCTTGAAACCAGCAAAGGCGATTTTGGACTTGCTCTTGCTCTTGGTTTTGTGCTCCTTGCAATTGCGCTCTTTGTGAATTTCTTTTTACGTTTTCTGCAGTCACAAAAAAAATAGCTGGTAAGTTCCGTGCTTCCAGGGATTGAGCAAAAAAGCAGAGATACGGGCTGTGGAATAGAGTTTTTTACGATCACGATTACGAATAAAATATAAAAGGGATTATGCAAACTGCTAACATTTACGAAGTATTTGAGCTTGTAAAAGAACACGACTCCAAACAGGTTTTAAACATTAAAGCCTTTGGTATTGAGAAGACAAAGGTCTACTGTCTTTACGGACCAAACGGTTCAGGGAAAACAACTCTTTTTGAACTGCTCACCCTTGTGACTAAACCCACTTCCGGAAAGATTCTTTTTAACGGAAAAGAGATTTTTCCCAAAGATGATGCGCTTCAGGAAATGCGTCAGAAGGCAACACTTGTTCATCAAAATCCACTTCTTTTTGACACTTCAGTTGAAAAGAATGTTGATTACGGGTTAAGGATAAGAAATATTGCCAGACCTCTGCGGAAAGAGATTGTCAGCAACTGCCTTAAATTTGTCAGCCTGGAAGGATTTGAAAAGAGAAACGCGAGAAAACTCTCAGGCGGAGAAGCACAGCGGGTTGCAATTGCACGGGCTCTTGCAATAAAACCCGAGATATTATTTTTGGATGAGTTTACAGCAAATATAGACAAGCATAACAGAGTGCTTGTCGAAAGACTGATAAAGGATATCAACCACGAATTTGGTACAACAATAGTCTTTACTTCCCATTATATGGATCAGGCTTACCGCATTTCGGATAAGGTGGTTCATATTTTTAACGGAAGTATAGTCTCATCACAGCCGAAGAATGTTTTCAGGGGTGTTCTTAATAATACATCTGGTGGAACTGTCTTTGATGACGGCAGAATAAGCTTTTTTGTAGCAACTCACAAGCAGGGAGAAGCTGTTGTAAGTATTGCTCCAAACTCAATTACAGTATCAAAAGCGCAATTTGAATCGAGCATGAGAAACAGGCTAAAGGGCAGGATTTCCCAGATGACAGATGATAATGACTCTGTTATACTTTCTGTTGAAGCAGGTGATTTTTTTGAGGCATTTATTACCAAGGAATCATTGCGGAAAATGGGGCTTGAACCGGGTATGGATATATACATTTATTTCAAAGCATCATCTGTTGAAGTGCTTTAAAAGATGTCCACATACTTACCTGTCGATTCATTTAGTCTTTGTTTATGAGCTATTAGTGCAAGGATACAGCAAAAAGTTAATTGTCATAGATTATAACTTTGACAAACCGGTAAAAAGTCGATTTTTTCTTAATTTGCCAAAAGGGGTTGCGGGAGAGATATTTGTAACATATTGTAATTGCTTTTATATCACCCTCACCCCCAACCCTCTCCCGTCAGAGACTGTGTCGTAATCGAATTTTATGTCATTTTGAGCGATAGCGAGAAATCTCTTTGCAAGCAAAATCAAGCACTTGAGATTTCTCACCCTGCGGTCGCAGGGTGAGAAATGACAGATTTGGCTATTACGACACAGTCTGTCAAGGGAGAGGGAGTTTTGTGGACTTTTTACCGGTCCATCAACTATGATAATGGCTGAATCAACCAGATAAACATGAAATATGGGATACTCATAAGATGAAAAAATTTATACTTGTCTTGACTGGATTGGCTGCTCTTGTATCTGCCATACTTTTTTTTGTGATAGATGATAAAAACGGGATAAATTATAACACTGCAATGGTTGACAGGGGCGATATAACAGTGGTATGCACAGCAAGTGGTACAGTGAATCCTTTGAAAACCGTTCTTGTCGGAACACAGGTTTCGGGCAGGATACAGACCATAGAAGTTGACTACAACGATATTGTAACAGAAGGACAGATTGTTGCAACCATTGATCCAGCTCCTTTTGAGGCACAGCTTGAGCAGGCAAGGGCAAATCTACTTTCTGCACAGGCAAATCTTACCAAGTCTGAAGCTTCTCTGCTCGAGGCAGAGAGAAACTACAATAGACAAAAACAGCTTTTTGCGGAAGGTGTAGTTGGAGAAAATGTATTCGAGAATGCGGAAACAAACCTGGAAGTTGCAAAGAGCCAGGTTCTCTATGCAAAGGCTCAGGTGGTTCAGGCAGAGGCTGCGAAACGTCTTGCAGAGACTAATCTGAAATATACCGTAATCTACTCCCCTGTTGATGGTGTTGTAATATCACGAAAGGTTGATGTAGGGCAGACGGTGGCTGCTGCTTTTCAGACGCCGACTCTTTTTACCGTTGCAAAAGATCTTAAAAAGATGCAGATAAACACGGATGTGGATGAGGCGGATATCGGTAAGGTAGGGGAGGGGCAGAAGGTAACTTTTACAGTTGATGCCTATCCTTACGATGTCTTTGAAGGGGTTGTAAAGCAGGTTAGGATTTCTCCTACAGTGATTCAGAATGTAGTAACCTATGACGTTGTGGTTTCCTTTGATAACTTTGATCTTAAGCTAAAGCCGGGAATGACAGCAAATGTTTCTATTGTTGTTGCTGAGAAAAAAAACGTATTGCGAATTCCAAATGCTGCTTTTAGGTTTGTTCCAAAAGATGCTGACATTGAAGATGTCTGGGGTCAGGATAAAAGCGTGTGGGTTTTAAGTGATGGGCAAAAACAGCGTATAAATGTTGAAACAGGGGTTGACGATTATTCCTATACCGAGTTTTTAAGCGGTGATTTAAGAGAAGGCGATCTTCTCATTACCGGGTATATGGAGACTGGAAAAAGATTAAATTGATTGTACGGAAAAAAAATGAGTCTTATTGAGGTTGAAAACCTTATAAAAATATATACTATGGGAGATAATATAATCAGGGCAGTTGACAGGATTGGGTTCAGTATTGCAGGTGGAGAGTTTGTTTCTGTAATGGGCCCGTCAGGATCAGGCAAATCAACATTTATGAATATAGTGGGGTGTCTTGATACACCAACAGAGGGAAAGTATTTGCTTGAAGGAACAGATGTAGGTAAACTAACAAGGGACGAGCTTGCTGAGATAAGAAATCGCAGGATTGGTTTTGTGTTTCAGGGTTTTAATCTGCTTGCACGGACATCAGCACTTGAGAATACGGAACTTCCTCTTCTTTATAATGGAACTGCTGCAAAAATAAGAAAGCAGAAGGCTATGAAGGCGTTAAGTGTGGTAGGTTTAGCAGACCGTACTGATCATCATCCAAATCAGCTTTCAGGAGGACAGCAGCAGCGTCTTGCTATTGCGAGGGCTATAGTAAACGATGCTCCTATACTCCTTGCAGATGAGCCTACCGGAAACCTTGACACAAAAACAAGCGCAGAAATAATGGACTTGTTTGTCAATCTCAATGCCATGTCAGGAATAACAGTAATAATAGTCACTCACGAACATGATGTTGCAGCATATGGAAAGCGTATTATAAGATTTCTTGATGGTAGAATAATCTCTGATGAACCAATATCAAAATGATTAACATTGGTATTAATATTAAAATAGCTGTAAGAGCTCTTAAAACAAATAAAATGCGCTCAGTTCTTACCATGCTTGGTATTATAATTGGTGTTGCATCTGTTATTGCCCTGCTTTCTCTTGGCGAATCGACAAGACAAAAGGTTTCGCAGGAGCTTTCTCCTCTTAGCAATGTAATAATTATTATTTCAGGTTCCACATCTGCTGGTGGAAGAAGAATGGGCGCAGGAACAGACCCCAACCTCTCCTTTGCAGATGTTGAAGCTATTAGGGAAGATTGCCCTTCCGTGCTTGAAGTTGTGCCTTTCCACAACAGCATTGCCCAGGTTGTATATGGCAATCAGAATTGGTCAACAGTAGTGGGCGGAACAAGTCCGGGAATTCTGACTTTCAGAGGAAATGTATCTTCGGGCAGACCCTTAAGAGAAGAAGATATAAGAAATGCTGCAAAGGTATCCGTTCTGGGACAAACAGTTGCCGAGGAACTGTTCGGAGGGGTTAATCCTACCGGGAAAATAGTCAGAATTAAGAATATTCCGTTTACGGTTATAGGTGTATATGAAAGCCAGGGACAGACTATGACGGGTCAGGATCTGGATGACCTTATCCATGTGCCAATTACAACAGCTCAGCGCAGGCTTTTTGGGACAGCATTTCCGGATATGGTGGATTTTATAATGGTAAAAGCAAAAGGTTTGTCAGTTCTTGAAATGGCAGAAAAGGAGATAACCCTTCTTTTGAGACAGAGGCATCGAATAGGACCCGGGCAGGAAGATGATTTTACTGTGAGAAATCTCACCCAAATGGTTGAAATAGCTGATACTGTTACAAAGGTGTTGACCATACTGCTTGGAGCTATTGCATCAATTTCTCTCCTTGTAGGGGGTATCGGTATCATGAATATAATGCTTGTTTCGGTAACGGAAAGGACAAGGGAGATAGGAATCCGCATTGCAGTCGGTGCAAAAACATGGGACATAAGACTTCAGTTTATAATTGAGGCTGTTACTCTTTCTGTAATAGGGGGAATGGCGGGCATTATAATAGGTGCAATTGGTTCAGTTTTGGTTGCCAGGTTTGGGGACCTGCCAACGGTTGTATCAGTTTTTCCGATATTTCTTGCCTTTGGTTTTTCTGCGCTGGTTGGAATATTTTTCGGGTTTTATCCTGCATATAAAGCATCGCTACTCAATCCAATAGATGCTTTGAGATATGAATAGCCGGTGTTTAAGCAAAGGGTTAAAAGCAGATATTCAGAAGTCAAAAGAAAAAGCGGGAAGGATATCAGCTCTTATAGCTGGCAGCAAAAACAGTTAAAGACTGAAGCGCAAAAAAAGTGGACACGGGATTAGTGTCAAAAAGCGAATTGGCAGAAGGATGGAAGAGTAAACCGGTAAACACATACAAATATTTAATTATATATCCTATTAAACATTAAAATACAGAGGTGATAACCAGCAGACTAAAAGGACTAAATCTTTATTTCCATTCCTTCACAAACCCCAAAGCAATTCACACCTGATTTTTTACCTTTAATTATTGTCCGGCAGTTCTCTACAAAACTATCCATCTGCCTGTCAGTGTGGGAAGGGTCATGGTGGAATATACCAAAATTTTTAACATCTGCCTCCATGCTCAGTTCTGTAGCAGAATCAAAAGTGGAGTGTCCCCAGCCCCTTGTGTTTTTGTATTGATCTTTGGTATATTGGGCATCATGAAAGAGGATGTCTGCATTCTTGCAGAAATTGATATATTCTTCTCTTTTAAGTCCAAATTCGTGTTCAGCATCGAGTTCATTGTCTGTTAAAAAAACAAAACTTTTTCCGTTTTCAACTATTTTATAACCGTATCCTCCGTTTGGGTGGTTTAAATTTATATGTAGTATTTTGCTGCACCCGAGGTTCATATCAGAGTGATTTTCAAAATCAAAGTCAAATTTTGCTTTCATGACATTAAATGTAACAGGGAAATAAGGGGGTTCCATTCTGTGTTCTAAAAAATCTTTCAAGGATTTCATGGCATAAAGTCCACCACAGATATGGATCGAAAACTTGTTTGTATATGCAGGGGTGAAGAATGGAAAGCCCATAAGATGATCCCAGTGGGCGTGGGTTAGAAGCAGTTTAATTTCTTTTAGAGAAGTATCCTTTAACAGTTTGTCTCCAAGTGTTCTAATACCTGAACCTGCATCAATTATTATTAAAGTTCCGTCTTCGAGTCTGACCTCAATACATGTTGTGTTGCCCCCATATTTAATTGTATCAGGACCGGGTGATGGAAGTGAACCTCTGCATCCCCAGACAGATATTTTCATTTATACCCCCCCCAATGTAGCGTATGTTTAAAAATAAATAGTTATCTTCAACATCTAATGTTTTTTTTTAAAATTGTCAAGTTATTTATTTAAGCATAATGGCAATTAACTTTTTACTCTGTTACTGAATTAATAAGCAATGAGTAAATGATTTAATGCGTGGATTGATTTTAACCCATTACCCAATATACCGGAATGTTGCAACTGAACCCTGCAGATTATAATTTATTCCGGCTATAGTATTTTGGAAAATGCTCTAATATTCTATATATATTTAAAAGTTGAGAGGAGAGGGGGGTAATAAAACAAGAAGAGCTGTGAACCCGGTCACAGCTCTTCTTGAGGAGCTATTTTTTAGGCCTCTGATATGTAAACATGCAAACACAGAATCCATCTGTCTGACGGCAGAGGACAGATCCTTGCATACCCATATCAGCAAATGCTGCATTTGTTGCCGCAACATCCATCTCGCATACAACTTTACATGGTCTGTCAAAACCAAATTTAGTATGGATATCATTTTTAATCATTGGACATGTTTTCTGTATTTCAAGAACCCCATCAAAGTCGTTGTTGGAAATATCATAAACATCCATTTCCATGCCAAGTTGTTTGTATAAGGGAATGGCTTCTGAGAAAGCCTCTGCAAGGGTATTATGCCTCTCTATAAAAGCCCCCATATGCTGTCTTTGTCTTTCTGGATAGCCTTCAAAAAGAGCATCCCAGGCTGCTTTTTCACCTGATTCATCAAGAATCTTTCTGTATGTTTCAAATTTTTTTCTAAACATGTCAAGTGGATCCATTTTTCCTCCTTCTGCTTATTTGTTGACGTAAAATAAATATATGAACATAGTCAAATATTAAATTAACATATATTAAAAGATGATGTCAAGTCAATATAAAAATCCGGTGCAAGTATGTCTAATTTCAAGTTTACTAATTGCAGGGCGGGCTGTCTGCTATGGAGGCGGTTGTTGACTTATTCCCCCGTTATTACTGAAGATACTCTCTTGAAAGTTTTTGTGCCTCAGCAACTTCTTCTGCGGTCATGCTGGTTTCCAGTTCATCCCGAAGTTCGGCAGCGTTTTCATTACCCTGGCCTGCCGCAAGATTAAACCACTTGTAAGCATCAATATTGTTTTTTTCAACCCCCCTGCCGTTATAATACATCATACCCAGGTCATACTGTGCAAGGGCATGTCCCTGCTCTGCTGATTTTCTGAACCATTTAACAGCTTCATTGTAGTCCTTTGAAACTCCCTGCCCTGTAAAATAAATCATTGCAAGTGACCTCTGTATTTCGGCATTGCCCTGACGGGCAGATCTTATAAACAGTTCAAGGGCTGTATTATAGTCTTTGGGAACGCCCTCGCCTTTATGATACATTGCTCCGAGGTTGTATTGAGCTCTGTCATGTTCCTGGTCAGCTGCCTTTTTATACCACTTAAATGCCTCTGCTAAGTCTCTTTCCACCCCCTGACCTGTGTAGTAGATTAGGCCAAGTGTAAATTGTGCTTCCGCATTGCCCTGCTGAGCAGACTTTGTAAACCAGTTTACAGCCTCCTTATAGTCCCGGGGAGCCTGTTTGCCTTCATAATAAATTGTTCCGACTCTGTATTGAGCCTCAGGATTTCCGGCCTCTGCTGTTTTAAGAAGTTTATCAAAAGAATATATTGATAAATCATTGGTACTATTATCTGCATCTGCGCCTGAAGTTAACCAAAAAAGCAGAATGCAGCTATATAAAAATGTTTTAAGATAGCAGCAGTAATTAGTACCCATATAATAATATAAATCGAAACCTTATGAGGTTAATAGATTAAATGAAAAAATTAGAACCCCGTGTCCTTTAAGCAGGGGAAGGAAGTTGCTGAGAGGTCGTCCAAATCTTTATGCAAAAATACTGATACCTGGATCAGGTTTTGCAGCATCACTGTCGCCTTCTTTGCTTTCATTAACAGAAGAACTGGTGTTATGGGATTCAATTTTACTGTCAAATTGGGTTTGGACAAAGCTTTCATCAGGTTTTAGCTCTCTGCCCTTCAGTTCTGTTAATTTATGATTAAGTTCTCTGTATTCCGCAGGAGTTATAGGCCCCATTAAGTATCTTTTTACCAGCCTGATATCATTGCTTGAGAGAACATATCTCACATCAGGGCCTATCTCATTGTCCATAATTAGTTCCAGACCGCCTTTTTTTGGTTTATGCCCATTTACAAGTCTGTCTATGCCTGCCATTGCTATTTCATGATAGCAGGGCTCTTCTATTGTTTTTACCATGGTATTTGGACCTCCCTGTTCATTTAATGTTAATATAAAAATTATTATCAAATAAAAAAATACAATAAAAATAAGGGTTCTGTCAGATGTCAAGGTCAGAGAATCAGTGTTTTGTGGTTTTGATTAAATAGAAAAATACTGTTTATTCAATCTATTATGATATATCACATTTCATGGCTAATACTCAGGGTTTTTACATTAAAAAACCAGCTTATTTATCTTATCGGCAGATTTAAGATTTTTTTTAGCAATATGGAATTAATAAATTAAAAAAACAGTTGATATGCCTGCATACTGATTTCTCTGCTGTTTTGAATTTTAAACAGGAAAAATTATTGAAATTTAGAATAATATAATGCGGATTTTAAGTGATGCGGGTCATGGTCCCAACGGGGATCGAACCCGTGTTTTCGGCGTGAGAGGCCGACGTCCTGACCGCTAGACGATGGGACCCTAAATTTGCTGGCTGGGGGACCAGGATTCGAACCTGAATAACCAGATCCAGAGTCTGGTGTACTGCCGTTGTACGATCCCCCAGAATAAGCTGATAAAAATTAATAGAATATGATAAGTTTAATTTGCAGTCAAGAAAAATTTCAGAAAAATTTTAATCAATAACCATATTTTGAACCCTTTTATTTGCTGACGGAAAATAACTCAGGGACTGACCAAACAAATATCTTTGACATATATAATCTGCTAACATATAATTGTAGATTTTTATAATTGATCCTTCAGGAGAATGCTAATAATGTCAAAGGTTTTAGATGAAAAAAGAACAATAAAAGCTCAGATAAATAAAATAATTGATGAAACAATTGAGCAATCATATGATACTGCTCAATCTGATTTTTTTTACAAATCAAAAGCAGAAGCAATCATGGAAGCAGGGGATGACTGTTTTGACATAGTTGTTAAAAGATTTAAAAACGAAGGATATAGAGAAAGAGAAACAATTGTAAAACTTCTATGCCATTTTCCAAGCATTAAATCAATCAATTTTTTCAAAACACATGTCCAAAAAGGTTCATTTTTGCCACGCACAGGAAACCTTATCCTTCAGCACTTCAACAGGTGTGATGTGATGATTGAGGGAAGCATAACAGGAAATCTCATAGAACATGATGCTTTCTACCATAAAATCAGGAATGAGGCAATGGACAATAAATTAATGAGCTGTGATAAATTTTCTGCTTCTCTGATTGATGAACTGCTTAAAAAAAGAGAAGAAGCTCTTCAAGGTATTATATTCCAGCTTGTGGAAGAGGCAGGAAAAAGAGCTGCTCCCATATTGCTGAAAATTGCTGAAGGGGATGAGGATTTGGGGGTAAGAATAATAAAGTTTATTTCCAGAAACATGCCAACTGAAACCCTCAAGATTGTTGAGTGGATAAGCAGTAACACTGATAATAAAAAATTAATGAAGGAAATAAAAAGGATTATACATAATTTCAAACTCAAAGGCATGAAAGTTGATTTTAATATTGAAGAGACAGAACAGGACACTATATTGAAAAAGGTTTTAATTGCAGAGCCTTCTGCCTTTTCATCACTTATTGACCCTGAAGGTAACAGGGCTCTTGTTCTTATAAAACCAATGTCTCCATCGGAAAAAAAAGTGTTTTATTTTATTATAAGCTATGATAAAGGACTGCTCGAACTTAATATTCTTAACCTTTTAACAGGCGATACAAACAAGCTTATAAAAAAAATACGAAGAGACAACAGTTTTTTTGAGGTGCCTCTGGATTATGCTTCTTTCATGATTGAAAAAGCAATTAATACCTCCAATGAAAAGACTTCTAATCAACCGGCAAGTCTGTCGCAATGGAAAACCTACTTTTCAGATATAATTGGTAAAAGAAAAGTTCATCCTGTAAAGGAAAATTTTTTAGGCTATGATATGTCTGAAGATATTTTGTCGGAAGAAGGAATCAAAGATTTTATTGAAAATTATAATATGTATGTATGGTTTTTTAGCGGCACAGATACAGAGTCTATAATTCTAAAGTTAAAGGATGTTATGAAAAGCTCGCTTGTGCTGAGTGACGAAATTAAAAATAGAAGAATACAGGATTTGATAAATGATATAACAGATGATTTCTTTACCTCTGAGCGGATTTCAGTTTTCAGATCAATGCTTGAAGATATTGCATATATTATGCATAAAAAGGGGAAATTTGAACAATCTAAAACAGCCCTTATGGTGGCTACAAGTCTTGAATCTTCTGATATTGAACCAGGGGGAAATCTATTCTGCAGAATGCTCATCAAAACAGCCATAGATTTTATTATCAGCAAAAGCCCTGATTTGGTTCAGAACAAGGAAGATGATAAAAACATGCAGTCCGGTATAATTACCCGGTAAATTAGAAAGGTTTTAAAAAAATGATATCCCCCCAGATACCAAAAGGGTTCAGGGATTTTCTCCCTGACAAAATGAATCTCAGAAGAAAAGTAATAGAAACAATGTCAAAAATCTTCAGAAGCTTCGGATTTGAAGAGTTTGATACTCCATGCCTCGAATATGCTCAAACCCTGGAAGGCAAATACGGTGAGGATGGTGAAAAACTGATATACAAATTTGAAGACAGGGGCGGCAGGATGCTTGCGATGAGATATGATCTTACAATTCCTCTATGCAGAGCCATTGCAATGCATCATAAAATTGTAAAACCGTTTAAAAGATTTCAGATTGCCCCTGTGTGGAGAGCAGACAAACCGCAGAGGGGAAGATTCAGGGAGTTCTACCAGTGTGATATAGATGTAATAGGATCTGAAAGCGTTTACCATGATGCTGAACTTTTAATCATAACACACACTGTTCTGACAGAGTTGGGTTTCAGCAATTTTATAATGCGCATTAACAACAGGAAAATCCTCAACTGTCTTTCCACCAAAGCAGGCATTGAGCCCGAAGATATTTCCTCATTTTTAAGGTCAATAGACAAGGTTGATAAGGCAGGTGCAGACGGAGTTGTAAAAGAGCTTAAAGAAAAGAAACTTCTTTCAAGCCCGTCCTCATACAGGGTTTTAGACTTTCTTTTAGATGATAAGGTCTCTTTTAACGACTTATCAGCTCTTATTAACAGAAACGATACAGGATATGAAGGGGTTGAAGAACTTGAGAAAATATTCAACACCCTTGTAAGTTATGGTATTCCTGAAAGCAATTACTGCTTTGACCTGACCCTTGCAAGAGGACTTGATTACTATACCGGTCCAATATTTGAAACCACAGTAACAGAGCCTGTGATTGGCAGTATTACCGGCGGAGGCAGATATGACAACATCATATCACTTTTCACAAAAAATGGAATGCCTGCAACAGGCACATCTTTTGGCCTTGAACGTATTGTAACAGTGATGGAAGAGCTAAACGGACAAACTGCCAACACAACTACGACCGATGTTCTCATAACCCTTTTTGACAGCTCTATGATGGGGAACTGTCTTGCTGCAGCAAAATCCTAAGACAGGCAGGTATAAACACGGAGGTTTATTTATCAGAAGACAAACTGAAAAAACAGCTTTCTTATGCATCTAACAGGTCAATTCCTATAGTAGCGCTGCTTGGTCCTGATGAAGCAAAGGCAAACAGTATAACAGTTAAAAACATGACTGACGGTACCCAGCAAACGGTTGCTTTGGAAAAATCTGTTGCTTACATTAAAAATATTACCGGAACTTTTTATGAATTACGAAGGATTGATAATAAGACCACCAAGCGAGGCTGACAGCCTTGTACTTCAGGTTACAACAGGCTGTTCACATAACAGGTGCACATTCTGTCCTGCCTATAAAAGCAAATCTTTCAGAATAAAATCGACGGATGAGATTTTTTCCGATATTGACTCTGCTGTAAATAAATATGGTTCTTTGTTAAGACGTGTTTTTTTATGTGATGGCGATCCTATGGCAATTCCTCATGAAACCCTCATAAAAATACTTGACCATATTTTATTAAAATTTCCAAGACTTCAAAGAACAGGGATTTACGCCCGTGCAGGAAATATTCTTAATAAATCTTTACCTGAACTTGAAGAACTGAAAAGCAGAAAACTTGGCATTGTTTACATGGGGCTCGAGTCCGGAGACCAGAGGGTGCTTGACTTTGTACAGAAGGCAGATACAGTAAGTGATATGATTGAAGCCTCAAAACTTGTCAAAACGGCAGGGATAAAACTAAATATTACTGTTCTTCTGGGCCTCGGCGGTAAAAGCAGAAGCAGAACACATGCAGAGGAAACCATTAAAGCCTTAAACAGAATTCAGCCAAACCATGCTGCTGCTCTGACTCTTATGATTGTGCAGGGCACCCGGCTTCATGATATGTCTGTAAAAGGAGAGTTTTTAATGCCTGACAAGTTTGAGCTTGTCCGTGAATTAAGAGATATCATCGCAGGCTCGGAGCTTGATAACTGTCTTTTTTTTTCAAACCATGGTTCAAACTTCTATCCTCTCAGCATAAGACTTCCAAAAGAGAAAAAGAAGACTCTTCAGGAACTTGATTTTATATTATCAAGAAAAGATGATAGAGATTTAAGAGAGGATTTTCTAAGAGCTCTTTAAGGTGTTTTTTTTATTAGAAATTCTATTAGAGGCTGGCGCCTGTGACGGAGGATTTTAAATACTGTACTTAACGGCTGAATATACTATTGAATAATAAATTCAGATATATAAACATCGGATACCGCAGGAGAGGTCAGCTTATCGTTTATCTTGATTTTTATATGTTTTTTAAGCCGCTGTTTTCCCTCATAAGTCAGCAGTGTATCACAATTATAATCTGACATTATATTCATTATTGAATCTCTCATTTCATTCATAAAAGCCTCATTGTAGAATAACCCGGCCTCAGTTTTTTTTACTTTGAGATCAAGACTTGCTTTACAGACTCTTCTTCCTCGACCCTGAAGGTTTGAGATAACATCCGGTATATTTACATAAATGAAACCATCACCCTCATATTTAAGCGTTGTTTTATTATTATCACCGAATCCTATCAGCCATGGGTTTTCACGGAAAAAAGAATAGGTAAAAATAAAAACAATTATTGTAATAATAACTGCAACTGATAAAATAATGTAGTTTGTGTTCATTTTAAACCTGTAACATTTATTATGGAAGGGTGGCCGAGCGGCTTAAGGCGGCGGTCTCGAAAACCGTTATCCCGTTTCAACCGGGATCAGGGGTTCAAATCCCCTCCCTTCCGCCATTAACAAACATGTAATTTATTTTAATAAATTACATGTTTTATTTCAACTATTAAAGGCATGAAATGAGTTCGAATAAAAATATTTTAATGGTTTCTGCTGAAAATGATGCGCTTGCAGGATGCAAGGTGGGAGGTATAGGGGATGTTGTTCGTGATATACCCCCAGCGCTTGCACAATACGGCTGGAAGGTTATGGTTGTCACACCCTCGTATGGTTTTCTTCATAAACAGGGTTTGAGCAGGCTTGAAGGGTCAGCAATGTTTTCTTTCGGTTCAAAAGCTTTCAAAGCAGACCTTTACGTCGTTTCTGAAAACATAAAAGACAACATAATCCATTATGTTGTTGATAATGCCGAGATTTTTCCTCCGGTAAAGGTTGACAATCGTTTTCAGATATACTGTCATGATCCCCCTGAAAAGCCTTTTGCAACAGATGCAACAAGGTATGCTTTTTTCTGCAAAGCTGTGGCAGAGTTTATTATCGGAGATCAATTTAAAAATGTTGACTTTATTCATCTGCATGACTGGCATTCCGCTTTTCTGCTTATATTAAGAGAATTTCATAGCAGATATGATTATTTAAAAAAGCTCAGAACTGTTTATACTATCCATAATCTTTCAATTCAGGGAACAAGGCCTGTCAGCGGAGACAAGTCTTCTCTTATGCAATGGTACCCTGAGTTAAAAACCTTCGACAGTGAAAAACTCTCTGACCCTGTAAGCCCTGCCTGCATAAACCCAATGGCAATAGGAATCCGCCTTTCAGACAGGGTTCATACAGTTTCTCCAACCTATGCTCAGGAAATACTCAAACCAAGCATAAAACCCCAATATTATGGAGGTGAAGGGCTTGAAAAAGATCTTCAGATTGCTTTTAAAGAGAAAAGACTTTTTGGTATATTGAATGGTTCAAATTATTCCTCCGCTCAAAAATCAAAGAAAATGAAGAAAGAAGATATGTTTGATTTTCTCAGTTCAGATGTGCTAAACTGGACGGCAACCCGGGAAACTCTTGCAAGTGCTCATTTTATTGCTTATACCAGACTTAAAGAGTTGAGTCCTGAGGGCAAGACCTTACTTACAAGTATTGGCAGGATAGTTGAACAGAAATATTTTCTGTTAAAAACAGAGATTTCCGGAGGTAAAACTGCACTTGAGAGCCTTCTTGAAAGTATTAAAAATAAGGGGGTCTATATCCTTCTAGGAACCGGAGCACCTGAATATGAGGATTTCCTGCTTGAGATAAGTGCCGGTTATAAAAATTTCATATTTCTCAATTCCTATTCCGATAGATCAGCAGAGACTTTATATCAAAACGGTGACCTGTTCATAATGCCGAGCTTGTTTGAACCATGCGGCATTGCACAGATGATTGCAATGAGTTACGGTCAGCTTTGTGTGGCAAGTGAGGTAGGGGGGCTGAAAGATACTGTGAAAAACGGTATAAACGGATTTTCATTTTCAGGAAATACAGTTTCTGAAAAGGCTGAAAACCTTGTTAAAACCTGTATCAAAGCCATTGACACAAAAACAGACATGCCTGCTGAATGGAGAAAATTGAAGGCTTCAGCAAAAAAGAGCCGTTTTCTATGGAAGGATTCAGTAAAAGAGTATATTGATAAACTTTATGTTTTATGAAAAAAAGTGATAATCTATCAGTAATAATTAAATGTCCTGTATGCAAAAAACGGATTGTTTATTCAAAGAATAACCCTTTCAGACCTTTTTGTTCAGATAAATGCAGACTTGTTGATTTGAGTCAGTGGTTTGAGGAAGATTACCGAATTGAATCTGATGAAAAAGCCGAGGAAGAAAATAATAGGTTAAATGATTTTAAGCATCAAAATTAAAAAACCTGTAACTTTTAATTGACTTTATCTTTACAATAATATATATCTATTTACTAACTTCAAAAAAAAATTATATTTCTTAAATTAAAAACCAACCGGAGTTTTATTATTATGGTAAAATCAGAGCTTATACAGATTCTTGCGGAAAAAGAAAACATATCGCCCAGAATAGCAGAAATTGCGGTAAATACAGTTTTTACAAGCATGAAAGAAACACTTGACCAGGGCGGTGGAATAGAAATAAGAGGTTTTGGCAGCTTTAAAGTTCGTGAATACAGGGCAAGAAAAAGCAATCATCCAAGAACCGGAAACGAAATTAATATCCCGGAAAAACGAAGACCTTTTTTCAAGGTAGGCAAGGAACTGAAAGAGCGTGTAAACAAGTTGCCATAGATTGTTTTACCATATTCAACTTTAAAATAATAGTTATTAGAAAGCCCTGACCATATTCTCAGGGCTTTTTTTGTGGTTATAAAGTTATGAAAATAAAAAAAACAGTATCGATATTAATTATTCTTTTTTGGGTGGTTACGATGGGTGTGCTTGTAAAACGGCACCTGTTTGATCCCAAATTTTCAGGAGACGATAGACTTCAGCCTGAAATCGTATCAGTCCGGGAACGGGAGGATTGGGCGGGTCTTTATTTTAACAATAAGAAAATAGGTTATGTAAACAGTGAAATCATTCCCATAGAGGAAGGATATATTATAAAAGAAAACCTTTTTATGGATATGGAGATGATGGGTGTCGGGCAGAAACTTGAAAGCTCCCTTCATACAATAACAGACAGAAGTCTTGGTTTATCTCTTTTTAATTTCAGGTTCAAGTCGGGTGATTCTGTTGTTATTTCCTATGGCAACGTTGAAAACAATGAAATAAACCTAACCACTGTTCAGGGGAAACATACACAGAAAAAAAAGATACCCATAACAGATACCCCCATGTTCACAAACAGCTTGAAGTACTACGCACTTAAGAAAGGGCTGAAACCAGGCACATCTTTTCAGAGATCATTTTTTGATCCCATGACTTTTACCGACAGACAGATTCAGGTTGATGTTATTAAAAAGGAGGATGTTTTTATTCATGGTGTGAAATATTCCGCATACAAGATAAAACAGTCATATCTTGGAATTGAGGTCTTCTCATGGATTACTGAAGATGCAATAACTTTAAAAGAAGAGAGTCCTATGGGAATTGTTCTTTTAAAAGAAGACAAGGAGTATGCAAAGGAGGCAAACTGGGCAGAGTCTGTTGACATTGTCTCTGCGGTTGCAGTAATACCTGAGGGGGAAATTCCTCAAACCCAGCTTGAAAGGCTTAATCTGGCTTTGAAAAATATATCGTTTGAAGGTTTAAACATTCACGGAGAAAGGCAGGTTCTTTATAACGATTCTCTTGAGATAACAAAAGAAACAGTTGACAAGTCAAATTCATATATCCTGCCCTATAACGGCATGGAATTTCAGGAATATCTTAACCCGTCACTTTTTATCCAGAGCGATGAAAGAAAAATCATAGCAACAGCACAAAAACTTATTCACAATAAAACTGATTCTGTAAATGCTGTTGAAATATTAAACAGCTGGGTTTACAGTACTGTTGAGAAAACGCTATCCATGTCAATCCCGAGCGCTTTAGAAGTTATCAAAACAAAAAAAGGAGACTGTAATGAACACGCAGTGCTTTTAACAGCTCTTCTAAGAGCAGCAGGAATACCCGCTAGAATATGTTCAGGCCTTGCATTTATTGATGGTAAATTTTATTATCATGCATGGGTTGAGGCCTATCTCAACAACTGGATAAGTGTTGACCCGACTTTTGGAGAATTCCCCGCACCTGTTACGAACATAAAACTCGTGCACGGAGATTTTGAATCAATGATAAAAATTTTAAACATAGTCGGAAGAATAGAAATTCAGGTACTGGACTTTTCATGATATCAATTGTAGAACTTACAAAAAAATACAGTTCGCTGACAGCTGTTGATAATATCTCTCTTGAAGTAAGAAAAGGCGAGATATTCGGATTTCTTGGTCCAAACGGCGCAGGCAAAACCACCACCATTAAAATAATGGCTGGTATTATAAAGCCAAACTCAGGAGATGTTTTTATAAACGGTTTTAGCATCACAGCTGATGAAAAGAACGCCAAACAAAGAACAGGATTTATTCCCGACAGACCTTTTCTTTACGGGAAGTTAAATGCCTGGGAATATATTGACTTTGTGAGTGCTCTGTATGAAATTCCAGCCAGCACCTCCCGCAAAAGGGCACAGATGCTCTTTAACCTTTTTTCAATAACCGATTATGCAGACGAACTGATTGAAAGCTACTCGCACGGAATGAAGCAGCGGCTTGTTATGGCATCATCTCTTGTTCATAGACCGGAAGCACTTATTGTTGATGAACCCATGGTAGGGCTTGACCCGAAAGCTGCAAGGCTTTTGAAGAAGGTTTTCAGAAAACTCTGCACAGAAGGCACTACAATATTCATGTCAACCCATAGTCTTGAGGTTGCAGAAGAGATGTGCGACAGGATAGCAATAATCAACCACGGGAAAATAATAGCGGTGGGCACTTTGCAGGAACTTCAGGCAGCAGCAGGCTCAGCCGGCAGCAAGCTTGAATCTCTTTTCTTCCGTCTGACAGGTGATGAAGAGATCTCTGAGGTTATCCAGGCTCTCAGGTTTTAGAGGATTACAATCTATCGCCCCTTTTATTCTGTTATCTTTTTTGTTAAGTTCTTATGAAAACCATGTTTAAACTTCTGCACCCCAAACTCCTTCAGGTAAAAAACGCCGTAAAGCACCGGCAGGGAAGCCACACCAGCAAGGCTTTTCTAATGTCGGTTTTCGGTCTGATATTCTGGGGAGGTATCTTCATCATCTTTTACAGAGTACTTCACTATTTTCAGACAATACCTGGTTTCGGGGATTTCCTTGCTTCAAAACTTCTCGCAATGGTGCTTCTTACCCTTTTCTGTATTCATATTTTCAGTGCAGTTATAACATCAATATCATGTCTCTTCATGTCCGAGGAACTCAACCTTGTTCTCGCATCCCCGTACAACAAGGAGCATATCTTCTCATCAAAACTGGTTGAAATACTCTGTCACAGCTCATGGATGGTTGTGCTGTTCAGCATGCCTGTTTTCCTCTCTTATGGAATTCTATACAGCATGAGCATCTATTACTACATAATTCTATTAACGCTTTTTATCCCTTTTCTTATAATATCCTCAACTGCTGCAATGGCAATATCAATATTTCTTGTAAAGTCTTTTCCAGCAAGAAGAATAAAGGATATACTTTTTCTTTTATCTCTTTTTTTTGTAATAGCAATCTATCTTCTCTTCAGGTTTCTCAAACCCGAGCGTCTTGTTGACCCTGATGCATTTTTCTCTGTGTTTGACTATCTTGCAGCCATCAATACACCAACCTCTGCTTTTATACCAAGTCAGTGGGCAACAGAGATAATGTCTTCAATGCTCTTTGCCAACAGCTATGAAATCTGGTTTCCATACCTGCTTCTCTGGAGTACTGCCCTTGCCTTTATTATTATTCTTAACCATATATTCACAAAGTACTTTGCCCATACATGGTCAAAGTCTCAGGAAGCATCAAACAACAGGGTAAAATCAAAAGCCCTTGTTGAAAAGCTGTTAAATTTTCTGCTTAGCCCGTTTAGCAGAATCGCAAGAGCGGTCTTTGAAAAAGAGATAAGGAGTTTTTTCAGAGATACAACCCAGTGGTCTCAGCTTTTCATCCTTGCAGCGATTGTGGTCGTTTATATCTACAATATCAAAGTAATACCCATTGACAGCAGTCCTATTCCCACCATATACCTTCAAAATGTTCTGGCATTTATCAATCTCGGGCTTGCTGCATTTGTTGTTTCAGCGGTTGCAATCAGGTTTGCCTTTCCTGCTGTAAGCATGGAGGGGGAATGTTTCTGGATTGTAAAGTCATCTCCTCTGGGCATAAAGAGGCTTTTGTGGCATAAATATTTTATCAATCTGGTTTTCCTGTCTGTTCTTGCACAGGTTATAATACTTCTTTCAAACTATTTTCTTAGAGTCGATACATTTATGATATGGCTTTCAAGCATAACCATATTTTTTCTCACCTTCGGGATAACATCAATTGCAATCGGATGCGGTGCAATATACCCTAAGTTTAGACATGAAAACCCGGCACAGATTGCATCAGGATTCGGTGGGCTGTTATGTATGATTCTGTCTGTTGTTTTTATCGGAATAGTTGTTGTGCTTGAAGCAAGACCTGTCTATATTATTCTGATGTCAGGTTTCAGCGGTATTCCTTTGAGTAATTTTGACTTCATCCAAATCGGTTTAAGCTTTGTGGTGGTTATCATAGTAAACATACTCGCTTTTGTTCTGCCCATGAAAATAGCAGCAGAAAAACTCTCGCAGGTTGAAACCTTTTAGCTGATTTAGCAGCGTAGCCATATTGCCGGTACCGGTAGCTTGCAGGGTGCGCCAACCTTATTCGGTACTGCCGAATGACTCTACTAACCCAACTTCATCACTTTAAAAAAAAATTGGTGCCCGAAAACGTGTTTTTC
>CAZMHH010000035.1:0-35023 GCA_964566035.1 uncultured Thermodesulfobacteriota bacterium | reverse complement strand
TAGTGGCTTGCGACTCGCAAAAACAGTGTTCGCACTAATCTTCGCTTGATTTGGGGCTAATTAGTCAGGTGCGCCGAGCGCACCGAATAAATCTAAACAGATACAAGATACAAGTTTCAAGTAAAGCCGATTGAGACAACGATCACGAAAGTGTTTTTGCTGCGAGCTAACTCGTTAACCTGACTATAGTCTCAATATGATATGTCTGAGGGAACATGTCAACGGGCTGAATGTCCTCTATATTATATCCTTGCGCTGAGAGTATTTTCAGATCTCTTGCAAGCGTAGATGGATTGCAGGATACATAAACAATCAGCTCAGGTTTTAAACCGGCTGTTTCGAGTAAAATATTTTTAGAACAACCGGTTCGGGGCGGATTTATAAGAACCCCTTTAAGCCCTTTATGTTTAAAATTCAGTCTGTCCATATAAAGATCAGACACTTCAAAACGGCATCCCTTAATCGAGTTATACCATGCGTTCTCTTCAGCGCTGTTTACAAGATCTCTGTTAATGTCATAACCTGTAACTTCTGCACCCTGTTTTGCAAGAAACAGGGAGAAATTCCCGCATCCGCAATAAAGGTCGATAAATTTATCACCTTTGACCGGTTCGAGATGTTTTATTGCAAGTTTTATTATTTCACGGTTCTGTCCGGTGTTGACCTGTGAAAATCCGTCAATATCTCTTCGAAAAGATATGCCCATAATATCTTCATATAATGGGTTATCTGCTTTATTTCCTTTAATGTGCCTTTTTCCGTTTATGTATTTATAGCTCACAATGGTTTTATTTAAAGACTCAATATGCAGCAGGCCAATTTCAACAATATTTCGGAATAAATCAGGGTACTCTAACAGATTATTTCTCAAATCATGAAGAGAAGAATTAAGCGCTCTGTTTATAATATAACATTTTTTGACATCAACAACATCATGTGATTTATTTTTAAAAAATCCCATACGGGGCAGGGGAGTGTGCTGAAGTTTCAAAGATGAACGGTTTCTGTAATAATACTCTTCTGAAGAAGGGTAAACAGGCTTTACCTCAACATCTCTGAAACCTGCAATGCGTAAGAGAGATTCTTCAACAATCTTTCTTTTCCAGTAAAGCTGATGCTCATAGGTGATATGCTGCCACTGACATCCGCCGCATTCATTGAATACCGGGCAGACCGGAGACTGTCTGAAGGCAGAAGGTTCTAAAACATTCATGCATGAACATTCTATAAACTGTTTCTTCTCTTTCTCAACCTTTGCATGAACACGCTCCCCGGCTATCGCTCCTGTAACAAAGCAGGCTTGTGTGTCATAATGAGAAAAACCGTCACCGCCGAAAACCATCTTTTCAATCTGAAGTGTTAAGTGTTCTGTTTTCATGGATATTAAAGTTGTAAAGTATATGGCTGTTATTATTTTCTCTCTTGGTATATTAAATTAATACCACAGTGATAAGGAAAGAACAACAATGAATCCACGGTGGACATAACAGTCATGTGTGTAAAAGCAGTTTTCAGTTTTATGTTCGAAGTTGTAAGGGGGCGCTGCATGCAGTGAATAAATAAGGTCTTAGCTCAAGCTGTAAGGAAAAACTGATATCGATTACGATCACGCCTACGACCACGAAAAAAAAGTGACAGCAACCGTTTAATTAAAAGGAAACTATAGAACAGGTTGGGTAGAGAGAAGCAAAACTCAAATATAAATTTATAATACTGACAATATCCCAATATGTTTTACATTTTTATTGACATGTATGGACATGCTGCCATATAATTGATGCATATTCAGAAAGAATGGAGCTGTTACAAAGATTTCGGGGGTGGCTGAGATCATCCCGCCCGGAATAAAAAATGTGAAGCACAGAACATGAACCCGCAAAGGAGGTCTTATGCAAAAAATAAAAAAAATTGAATTTATTCTTTTTCTTCTGGCGACTCTGGTTATCTTCTCTGCCTATGGTTGTACTCCGGGACCAGGTGATTTTACCATTACTTACAATGATACCATAGAGCCTGTAATGAGTGCCAACTGTCTTCCCTGTCATCTGTCAAACAGTGTTTCAGGCGGTGTTATACTTGATACATATGATGGTGTAAAAAAGGAGGTTAAAAATACACGTCTGGTAAATACTATAAATCACAATGCCGGCTACAGTCCCATGCCGCAGGGAGAAGATAAGCTTTCAAAGGACACCATAGATAAAATCCATGCCTGGATACGAACAGGATCTTATGAGAACAGTCCATCGGATGGTGTGTTTATTCAACCGTTTCGATCCTGCCAGGGACTTGAGCCTGGAGACGACCTCCCATCCGATGACTCTCTGGTATGTACAAATGTTGCGATTTCAGGCAGTACCGAAGAGGGAAGATCATTTATGGACTACGGTTCCTGTGATGTGGTGCTGACACAGCGGCCTTACTGGTATAAGAGCCCCTTCAATGATGTTACTCCCGGAGATGCCCGTCTTGAAGATCCCGATTTTGTCAATGAATTGGAATGGATTAACTCGCAGGTTCGCGCTTCAGGTTGCATCTGCTGCCATGACAGTGCTTCAAGCGGCAGAAGAGGAGCGGTCTGGGATATCGCCACCGAGGGTGTATGGACCGATATGTTAAGTGATCAGGGTGTGGCTATTCTTTCCGGTAAAGTATCCTCTGATATTCTGGGCAAATTTGATACAGATGACAACAACGGATTTGACCGTGACAGTACCGGGTTTCCTACCACAGATGTACAGCGCGTGCAGGCTTTTTTCAATAATGAACTTGACAGGCGTGGTGTTACTGATGCTGATATTGCGGCAATGCCGCCATTTGGTAGCTTTCTGATCGATATAATAGACCAGGAGCCCGGCATCTGTGCTGCCAATGAAGGCATTACGGCTGATGGTTTGTTGATATGGAGACTATCTGATGCCCGCTACATTTATGTTAAGGAAACCGGGACAGAAAATCCAGGCGTTCCCCCAAGCAATGATAATCCAGAGGGGGTGCTTTGGCGTTTAGATGTAAGAGCTGATCATAAGGCTCTTGCCTCCGGTGTGTTGTACGGCTCTCTGCCCGAAGGAACATATCAGGTCACCCCTGAAGATGAACTGCCCCCGTCTGCTCTTGAAAGCGGAAAACAATATCATCTCTATGTGCTTAAAGATATCCTTCAACCGGCTTGTAACTGTATTTTTACAGCGCCATAATTTGCTGTAATTGGATGGAATTGTCAAAGGCTCCATTATTTAGGGGGCATTTAGCTGCAGTGCTGGATGCCCTTTTTTTTACTAATTGATATTTCCGGAAAAAATTGACTTTAACCGTTTATTTACACACGCATGAGAAAAACCTTTCCCCCTGACATTAAAACCTTTGTGAATCAGCAGCAGTGGACGTTTGCAAAAACATATTCACAGACGTGGCCCCATGAGTACCTTGTCCGAAACATGACGGACGAAAATATGTTTCTTCTGCTGGTCAATCACATCAGAGCGCATGGATACGAAGGCAGGTTCTACAGCAGGCAGTTTACCTATTTTGAAGAGGATGGAATGGTTTACTGGACGATGGGCGCACCAATAGAGAAAACAACCATTATAAACCGATGCACCGGAGAACAGACCTTCGAATACCGCCTCAAACACGGCACACTGCCAAAAAGTTAAGGCAATTGTAGCTGTTAATTAACGCAACAATAGTTATAGAAATCATTACAGGGAAGGAAAAGTATTTTAAAAAATAACCTCTCCTATTGTTAATGCATTCTGCCTTTTAACATGACAGTTAGCCCCGCACTGCTTTTATAATTGACATTTATATCAAATTAAAATAGTTTTATTAAACAGGCACGTACTCCTAATCCCTGACAAACCGGAACATGAAAACAGATATTGGTTGTCAGCAATAGAGTTGTTATGCAAATAAGTTGATACAAGACGCAAATTCCATGATGCCAATAAAAATCAGGGGTATGTTTAAGTCTTTTAAGCTCAGGAGAAAAGGAACAATAGTTTTTTTATGATCATCTTTATAAAATTATTTAATCATAGAGCTGATGTTGCAGTCTTCTTTTTTTTGATCGCCTTTCTTTTAACAGCTATGAGCGTTATTACAGGGTGTGATAATGAAAATTGCGTGTCTGATCTAACCGGTTGCTGGTCATCAAGTGACAACTGCTATTCTGAACTTCCCTATACACTGTTTGTCGAGCAGAAAGAAGATACGGTGCGACTTGAACCTTCTGCCGGATCGCCGCATATATGTCTCGGAAAATTAAACGGAATGCAGATTGAACTTCAATGTACAGATTACCGGAGTACAGAAGTTCAATACAGGCTGAATGCAGCTATCCTCAGTCCGACTGAGATATGCATAACTACCGATACTGTTCATTCAGATCCAGTTTCCTGCATCTTCAAAAAACATGGCGCCCTTGATCCTCGAGTTGAGATGATGCTTGTATCCATCAATCGGGCTGAAGCCCAACAGCCATTAGGGCAGCGCTCGCCCGAACAGATGCGCAGCTTTATGGAAGAATCAAGCTTTTGGGCATCTTTACATCCGGCTGCTGATGTGGCAGACATTAAAAATATTGTCATACCAGGCAAGGAGAACATGCTGAATCTGAGGATGTATGTTCCTAATGGTTCTGCCCCTTTTCCTGTAATAGTCTTTTATCACGGCGGCGGGTTTGTTGTCGGAAGTGCACAACAGTTTGATAACTATAGCCGAATGCTTGCAAAGGAGGCGGGGGCTCTTGTTTTTTCTCTTAATTACCGTCTGGCTCCTGAACATATATTCCCTGCAGCTCATGATGATGCCTGGGCTGCTATCAGGTGGGTTGCTGAAAATGCCAGGGGCTTCGGAGGCGATCCTTCACGCATAGCAGTTGCAGGAGAAAGTGCAGGTGCTAATCTTGCAATTTCGGTCTGTACACGGGCAGCTGAAGAAGGGGGTCCTTACATAGGTATTCAAATACTGATGTCTCCAATTACCAATTTCTCCTCAATGGATACAGATTCATATCAGCGATATGCAACCGGCTATATGTTGACAAAAGAATGGATGGAAGCCTTCCGTTCCTATTACCTGCCTGACAGTCAAATCTGGCATGACAGGCGCGTGTCACCACTTTTATATCCGCCTCATCCCGGTTTACCTCCTTCGCTTATTGTTACCGCTCAGTATGATGTGCTGCGTGATGAGGGAGAGGCTTATGCACGGCACCTGTCAGCAGCAGGCTTACCAATTAAACACTATCGTTGCGCAGGTGTGATCCATGGTTTTACTACTGCCATGATAGACCTGCTGGATCAGGCGAAGAAGGTTCTTGAACTGGCGGTTGAGGAACTTCAAAGAACTCTCCCTGACTGAAGCGGGAGATGATGCTGAGAAGAAAGGTATGAAGGATGGATTTGAATACCCCTTTTGCATTTACAAAGAAATTTATTGTTGTCTTTTACCGGATTCTGGTCATGACCACCCCTATCTGGGGCTTGACTTTTATGGCTATTGTTGTTATGAGCTGGATATTTGCAGAAGCAGAGCAGGTTGGTTTTGGAGAAGCCCTCTACTTTGCCGGTGTCACAGCACTGACCATTGGCTATGGCGACATTGTTCCCCTGACAGCCACAGGCAAGATACTCTGCGTTATAATGGGCATTTTGGGTGTTATAACTACCGGCATTATTGTTGCTGTTGCTATCCAGGCAATGAAAATAACCTATAAGGAGGTCATTGATGGTGCCAGAAAACAGCTTGAGCATATCGGCAAAATCTGACTGCCCCCTTCGGGGAATGGGAGAAAAACCCCAGCTTTTAGGCGAAGACTTTAGTATGCTTGAGATATGCAGCATTACAGAAAGTCCAGTCACACGGTATATGATATTAATTAGCATATAGTATGGATAACCAAATATCGCAAGCCTTTTTTGCGAGCAGGTATAGCAACACCAGCCAGGTAGTTGACACGGGAGATTTGCAAAGCGAGCGATGTTGAAATTATCCTGGGTTATGTATCTAAAGATCACCTCCATATATCTGTGAGTGACCCCTCAACTTCAAACCACTCATTCCGGTTTATCTGGATCATGGATTCAGAACAGATTACAAAATTAAAAACCCACAATCTCTAAAAGAAGCTGTTTGCCTTCGGGAGAAAGACCATATCTTTCCAGTTCTTCGTGGAGTTGTTCAGGGCTGCCATAACCTGCTATAAAACTGTTGAGACGTGCAGCGGTTGTTGATTTAATGATGCCGTAAAAATTCGGGTAATACTCACGAAGCTCACCGGATAATTCCGGTATACCCTGAAGGAAATATTTCTGATGATAATCTTCTGCAAGGTATAATAATGAAAAAGGAACAATTTCTGTAAATACGGATTTACCGAGTTTCTGTTCCATCATGGTTCGGCTCTCAAGAGCAGCCTGTTGTTGTTTTTTATTATGGAAAAAAATAATCGACCTGTACTGGTTCCAGACATTTGCTTCCGTTGGGTTGTGATTGTCCCAGAATATGTTCAGAATCTGCTGATAGGACAGTACAAGCGGGTCAAAATCAACCTGAAAGGTTTCAGTATGGTCACCGATTTGAATATAGGTGGGGTCCGGCTGATTCCCTCCGGCGTAGCCGACACGCGTCCGATAGACCCCTTTTAGATGCCCGAACCGGGCATCAGAACCCCAGAATCAGCCCATGGCCAAGGTTGCTGTTTCAAGTTTATTCGGAACAGTTTGATCAAGAGGCGGTATGTTGTCTGTGCAGGCAGCTGTTTTGAAGAGGCATAAGAAAAAAAAGAATTGCAGAAGTAATCGAAAAACAACCTTGTAACTGTATAAACTGTGTTCATTTTTATTCATGATCAATCTCCTTAATAAAAAAAGAGTCTTAAGGTTTGTCATGGATGAAGACCCGTTTATTTTTAATCCTGATCTGAAAATCCTCAATTCATTTTAGCATGGTTATTGTTTTTTCTCCTGTCATAATTAATATTATAATCATCAGGTTCTGTGTTGTCTCATAAATTTTTACAAACGCTAAAAAACTTTCAAATACTGATTTAAATAAAAGTGCTGACAGTTTCTTTAGTTTATAACAAAATTGCAAAAATATTGGATTAAGTCCTTCCCTGCCGGGTCTAAGGCACATATAAAGAGCAGGGATAAAGGTGTTAAAAACTTTTTTTATGCCATTATTGGGATTTAATGAGTTATGGACTTACAGCCCAAACTCTCTTTTTATATGAGGGGGGAGGGTAAAGGAGGCGATATGAATGTCCTGACTGTAGTACTGAAGGCTCATGCTGCTTTCAGCAGCACTCTCTGGAGTATAACCAGCAACAGGGTCTACGGTTTTTGAGCAGAACATAAAACTCCACAAACCGCTTACATAGGATGGAACATAAGCTGTAAACATCTTGACTATGGGAAATACGGATTTTGCTGTTTTATACAGAGAATCAACTATCATGGGATCGAAAAAAGGTGATTCTGACTGGGCGGTCAAGACACCTCCATCGTGTAAAAGATTGAAACAGTCCTGATAGAAATCCCTTGAATAGAGAACTGTTCCAGCGCCTTCCGGGTCAGTAGAATCTATAATTATAACATCAAACTTTTTATTGCAGGTCTTGACATATACTGATGCATCTTCAAAAACTTTCTTTACCCTGCTGTCATTCAATCCTGAACTTACAAGAGGCAGAAACTTCAAACTTGCCTCAACCACCCCTTCATCTATTTCCACAAGATGGATATGTTTTACACTACTGTGTTTCAGGGATTCCCTTACGGTACCGCCGTCGCCGCCTCCGATAATGAGAACTTCTTCCGCATTATTTTGAGAAAACAGGGCGGTATGAGCAAGCATCTCATGATAGATAAACTCATCCCTTTCTGTTACATTTATCACATTGTCCAGAACAAGCATCCTTCCGAATGCACAGGAATCATATATATCAATCTGCTGAAAGCTGCTTTTTTTTGAGAACAGCTTATCCCTGATCCTGACATCAAGGAAGAGATCAGGTGAAAATTTTGCTCTGAACCAATTATCCGGCTTATCCATAGGATTTTTTAATATAAATTCTTTAAATTGCCATACAGGCAGGTTTATGTTGAATTGGGGTGTCGTTTACAGAATTGTCGGGAATTCCCCTCTTCATCTCTTTTACAGTATATGATTTTGCCCTGAAGCATTCTTTCAGATGTTCAAATGCAGTCCATGGCTCTACGCTGGTTCCGCAGGTAAAAAGATCAACTGCAGCATAACCGTATTCGGGCCATGTATGTATTGCAAGGTGTGATTCGGCAATAACAACAACCCCGCTCACACCATAAGGGCTGAAATGGTGAAAAACAGAATTTACTATAGTTGCCTGACTTTTAATGGCAGCATCGGTCATGTGTTTTTGAACAAGGTCGGTTCTGTTTAATATGAAACTGTCACAGTTGCAAAATTCAATAAGAATGTGTTGGCCAAGTACCTTCATAGGGCGACCTCCTTTCTCAGATTAAAATTCTTCTTATGTGGAAAAACAGAAAAATCTGCCTTAATTAAGCGTTTTTGAAAATTTTAAGGGGATCGCTTGATTTTATATGGAATTTAAAAGTTAGGACTGCAAAATAGGTGTGATTTTATCTAATATACTGTTAATTGATTTCCTGGCTCAAGCAAACCCTGTGTTTGAATAAATAAAGATATGCTTCAAACGTTTTTCATGATTTAATATCATGAAAAATCCTCCATTAGAATGTGGTTAGTTTAAATGAATTTTATACTCTATAGAACTTTTTTTGTCAATCCTTATTTGCTAATTACTCTTCAATAAATTCCACAAATTCATTATCAACGCCCCTGCCCCCTGTTTTTTCAATATTAATACACCAGAAGTTGGAAGACTCACTATTTTTTAAAGTCATTTCAAGCAGGTTGTTCCATGCTCCTTCAGGCATTTTCATCTGTTTTTCAGCAGTACGCACAGCCCTTGTAATTGTATCAGCATCAGTAAGGTGTTCAATCCTTCCTTCACATACTACAGATTTCCATGTCATTTTATCCGGAGAGCCAAAGCCTTCGGGAATCCAGTAAACAACAAAACATACGTTCCTGTTGTTTTTAATGTATTCAGATTTTCTCCCTGAAAAATTGATTGTAAGATAAATTCTGCCCTTTTCATAGGAGTATGCAAGGGGAATGGCATAAGTTGAATTTCCATCTGTCATTGACAGAACACCAACAATATTGCTGCTCAAAAAATGGTCAATTTCATTCTGTTCAAGAGTTTTAACATTGCTTCTTGTTTCCATAAATATTTTATCCTTTGATTGTAAGTTTTTATGCCGGTTATTATCTGCAATGCTAATACTACCTGCTTAAAAGAACAGGAATAGTTGATTTTCTGATAATATATGCTGTTGTTCCGCCAAGTATTAAATCATGTATCCAGCTTCTGCCGAATGCCCCCATTACTATCATGTCCATACTTTTTTCTGAGGCAAAGTCAAGTATATACTGTGGGCCATCTCCCTTAATCCATTGAATATCCGCCTTGACATGGTATGGGGATATAAACTCCTGGACTTCGCTTAATATCAATCTGCTGTTTTCTTCACTGTTTGCAACATAGACAACCGTCATTTCAATATTGTAAGGAGTAAATATGTCGAGTGCTGTTTTTAGAGCTTTATTTGCTTCAACACTTCCATCATAGGCAACCAGAATTTTTTCGGTTTTACGAAAAGTATTAGGTGTTACAAGAACAGGTCTTGGAGATTTACGGACAACTGATTCTGTGGTAGAACCCAGCAGTCCTGTTGACCACTTTTCATGTTCTCCTCTCTGGGCTATTATTACAAGATCAACTTTTTTTGCTTCTTCCGTAATTACACCTGCTATAACTCCGCTTAATTTTTTTGTTTTATGAGGTACCTGTTTTTCTTTGCATATAGAGCTGAAGCCTTCCAGTATGACATCCGCTCTTTTTTCAAGCATTTCCTGAAATTTAGGAAGGAAGTTCTGGTATGGGCTGAATCCGAGAGAACCGGATATATCGTTTAGAAAAGGACCTTCAAGAGACCGTATATCTATTACATTGAGTCCTGTAAGCTCTGCCCCGAACATCCTTGAAAAATATGCACCGTAATCAAGGGCTGTAGTGCTGTTCTTGGAACCGTCTGTTGGTACAAGTATGCTCTTTATCATGCTATTCTCCTTTTATAAGGTCAAAAAAAATACCTATATTAATAATGCTGTTACAATATAACATATTTTGACACAGGGTTATTATACACAAAGAGTGGAGAATTGTAAAACTGCAAAATTTATTGCTGCCAAAAAAATTATACTATGGTTCCAGGAAATGTGAAGCTAAAAAAGTATGTATGCACCTATTATACAGGAGTAATAAGATGCTGTTTCCGGCTAAACATGAACGAACAAAAGGAATGGTAGTTCAGATAATTTAAGTTTTTATGATAACTTAAACCCTATGAGATGATGGTCTTATTAAGACTTTCCCTCTGCCATTACATAGTTGGTTGTGCCAGTCTGAAGACCAAGCATGAGAGTCAGATATTCTCTTAAATGGCGGGTTAGGAGAAAATTCTCTTTGACAAACTGTTTTCCTGTTTTTCCCATACGTTTAATACGATTCGGGTTTTTGAGCATCTCCATTATTCGCAAAGCAGCACCTTCAGGTGTTTCTGCCAGATAGCCTGTGTAGTGGTTGTGAATCTGAAGCCTGATTCCGCCAACATTGCCTCCAAGTACAGGCTTTTCCTTCCAAAGCCCTTCGGTAACAGTAAGTCCAAAACCCTCCTGAAGTGATTTCTGAATAATAATGGTTGATGCTCTCTGCAGTGCATTTATGGTGCGGTTTGCATCACTTGGAAGAAGAAGCACGTGAATATGGGGGTTGTCTGAAGCAGCCTTTTTAACCTCTTTTAAAACCTCTGCTCCTTCAGGGTCATCGTCAGCACCACCTCCAACAAGAACCAGTTCAGCGTGTATATTGTTTTTCTGAAGTATTTTGAATGCCTGTATCACTCCAAGGGGATCTTTGAACCTGTCAAACCTTGAAACCTGAGTGAGGATTGGAACATTATCAGGAATACCATGTGTTGCGAGTGTTTCTTTAATTTCAGTCGTGCTGAGTTCGCAGTTCTTATCGCTTAAAGGATCAATACTTGGCGAAATAAGAAACTGGGGGTGGGGCAGGGGCTGGGCAAAATATTTCATTGAAAAAATGCTTGCGTCATATCCTGTAACCTTGCTGTTTATATATTTCCATACCTTTCTGTTAGGGCTGCTTGTATCAATATGACAGCGCCATACCCATTTGCCCTGACGCTTTGGGCAGAGTTCTATAAGAGCAGCCGGCTGAGGATCATGGATAAAGACAAAGTCAGCCTTTTCAAGGGTTTTCCTGAGTCTTTCGGAATTTTTATTAACAGTCTCTTCATAGGTATCGATCATCTGCTGGGTCAGCTCTGTGGGATTACCCTGAAGACCGTTATGGAAGGCTTTTGTTACATCAAAGTAAGCATTATTTCCTTCCATAACTTCCCAGCTTGCTCTGATTCCAAGATCATTCATCAGAGGAAGCATCCAGTGCAGTATTTCCGCAACGCCTCCGCCTGCTTTTGTCGAATTGACATGAACAGCAGTAGCACCATTGAGTTTATCTGCAAGCTGCCTCAACTGGTATACGGCAATATTTCCTGCCACCTCTTCATAGTCTTTTAATGTTCTTGTAAACATATCTATAGTCTGATTCCTTTAGTTGTCTCAACCAGCATGTTTTTAAGTTCAGTTAAGCTTAAAAAATAGAAGTCTATGCTTGAAAGAGCGTTGATAAGTTCCTGTGATGTGTTGTCGAGAAATTTGAGCCAGAAGGTAAAGTCATCAACCCTGTCTGTGGTGCGCCTTCTAGCCTCAAGAAAATGGTAATATATGGAACTGTTGCTCATAGCAGGAAGTTGTTTAACAAAATCATAAGGAGTTCTCAGTTCAATGCCAGTGTCAAAAACAACTGTTACCGCCCGTAAGAAAAAAAACTCCTCACCTTTTTTTGCAGCAGGAACATGGTTGAGTTCCGAGAGCCTATCATCAATGATTTCGATTGTTTTTTCTCTCAAACCCTCAAAGGATTCAAAGGTGTAAGGATTAATAATTCCCAGTCTTTCGGCAAGTACATTATCCTGAAGGCTGTGAGCAGCCCATTTTGCAATATCATTGTGAAATTCAGGGTCGTCAAAGGTAGGAGAAATAAGGTTTTCACAGAAATGATAATAGAGACATTCATCAGGGCATACAGATATTCGCTCCTTGAGTTCTCTTAAATTAAGAGCAGAACCTATCCCTCCCATGCAGGTAATGATTGCACAGTCATTAACACAAAAAACTTTTTCTGAATTAATATTCTTTGAACTTTTTACCATTATTTTTGAAGTTTAACATATACAGACCATTATTTAAAGAAAAAATTAAACAGCCGGAATCAAAAAATCTTGCAGGGATTTAGGATTGATTTAGGGTCAAAAACTGACTTTATTTTTTTTGAAAGCTCTATTTCTTTTTCCGACAGTGCAATTTCTATATAGTCTTTTCTAAGTGAACCTATGCCGTGTTCTCCTGTGATTGTGCCCCCAAGAGAAACAGCTCTTGAATAAATCTCTCTTTTAAGCTCAGGCAGAATAGATTTCCACCTGCCATATTCCATATCACCTTTTAAAACATTTATATGAACGTTTCCATCCCCTGCATGCCCAAACATCACTGAGCGGATGCCCATTGTGTTGAAGTATTGTTTTAACCCTTTTAAAAAATCAGGTATAACAACTCTTGGAACAACACAGTCTTCACCGAAAAAAACAGGGCTTTCAGCCTGTATGGATTCCCGTATAGAGCGTCTTGTTTTCCAGAGGCGTTCTTTTTGAGATGCGGTCTCGGCAGAAAATATATTTGAACTGTCAATGTTCTCAATTTTAGTGATTTTCTCAAGTATCTGGTAAAGTCCATCCCCACTGTCTCCGTCAAGCTGAACAAGCAGATGTGCTCCTGCATCAGCAAAAGGAACAGATGTTTTTAAGTGACGGGTTACAAGTTTTATAGCATCCTCTTCCATAAACTCCATAGTAGAAGGAAGTATGCCGTTTGCAAGCAGAAGATTCACAGCCTTAACGGCATCATCAATAGTGGGGAAAGGGATGAGAAGATCCTTTGTAAAAAGAGGTGCGGGTATAAGTTTAAGATAAATCTTTGTAATAACGCAAAGTGTTCCTTCCGAGCCTGTGATAATACCTGTAAGGTTGTAGCCGGTTGCATTTTTTACGGTTTTTCCGCCTGTTGAAAGCAGGTGTCCGTCAGGCAGAACAGTTTCCAGCCCAATAACATAGTCTCTTGTAGTTCCGTATTTCAAACCCTTTGGACCGCCTGCATTTTCAGCCACGTTTCCACCGATGGAACAACTCTCAAGGCTTGCAGGATCCGGGGGATAAAAAAGACCGGCTTCAATTGCCCTGTTTTGAAGCTCAGATGTTATAACACCCGGTTCAACTACAGCAACAAGGTTGTCTCTGTCTATCTCAATAATGTTATTCATCAGTTCAAGAGAAAGAACAACACCACCATGTACAGGCACCGCGCCACCTGTTACCCCTGTTCCTGCGCCTCGTGGTGTAACAGGAATGCTGTGTTCATTGCAGAGAGCCATTACTGAAATAACATCATCCCTGGACTGTGCCCTAACAACAATATCAGGAAAACCCTGCAGGTCAGAGGTTTCATCCTTTGAATATTTATCAATCAGATCGGGGTCTGTAACAACTTTTTTATTTCCAAGCGCCATTAATAACAATTTTTTAAATTCATATATGTCTGTCATAAAAATTCCTGTTTTATAAATAGTATCGGCAGATTATGACCCGAATGAATCCCGATTAAGGTTACGAAACCGATAATTGGTTGCCGCTATTTTCCAGTCCTGAAAGCAGAGCAGAGACATTTTTCCCAAGCACGCTGTGGTTGTATCCGCCTTCAAGGACTGCAAAAACCCCGGCACTTTTTTCTATTGAGATACGTTTAATAATCAATCCGATTGTTGTGTAATCATCAGTTGTAAGCAGTCCGCCCCAGTCATCCACATGGTGGTCAAAACCAGCTGAAATGCCGATAATATCAAACCGTGATTCCGAGAGTTTTTTTTCAATTTCATCAAGATATGGCCTCCTTGAATTTGAAGAAGGGTTCAGAATGGTGACCCATTTTTCGCCTCCTAATATATTAACCGTGCCGTCTCCATAATGAAGATCAAAATCAAGGATGAAAGCTTCATTAATAAGTTCACTGTTATTTAAATCAAGAATGGCAACCGCAATATTGTTGAAATAACAGAACCCCCAGCAGCTGTCATGTGATGCATGATGTCCGGGAGGTCGGATTAAGCCGAAAGCCGGCTCAGAAAGTCCTGTGTTTGCAGCCTGAACAGCGCCGCCTGCGGCAAGTGCTGCAATATCATAAAGCCCTGACTGTTTTACACTTTGTATATGCTCAGGGCTGTGGGCGGCAAGTAGCTGCTCTTCAGTGGCTGGGGCAGCCTCTATGATATCATGAGAGTCTTTAAGCTCTTTTATTACAGGTTCAATCCTGCCGGATTCTGCAGCAGGGTCTGATGTGTATTCTGAATAAAAAGCTTCATGGAAATATACTCTCAATTTTATATCCTCCACGTTCTGTATATGTAATATAGACCTCCTTTTATTTTGCTGAAAAGTCAGGTATTAGTCAATTACATTTATAAATAGGAATTATCAATTTTAATTTAATATTAAAGTAGTAATTATCAATTTGAATAAATATCTAATAATATTTATATTAAAAATGTCAATTATGAGGGGTGCGGAGCTGGAGCTCCCTGCGGGCTGCAAACCTGTGAGCCATGTAAGTTAAAAAACGTGGAGTGGGTTCAATTCCCATCACCCCTCTCCAGAACTTAATTTTATTGTGAATAGATAACTCGGACAAGCCGGAACGTGTAAGCATCTATAAGCAATCAGGATTTAGGAAAAGCATGGCAAAAATCAGGGAGCTCTAATCAAAATTTTTGCTTTCCCCCCCTTTTTTAGTAATTTCCTTACATTAAAGATATTTTTTCACCACCAAAAAACACCTTTAAAAAAAAATATTAAGTAAGACTGTTCTACGCCCCAAAAAGGCATCATTTTTTGACAGGCATAAGAATAAATGCTATATTTATATCATTATAATTAAGTCAGGCAATCTTTACTCAGGGTTTTTTTATAAGAGAAAGCTGTTGTCCGTGTGGTACCTTACCCTGAATTCAGAGTTATGGAGCATAATGCAGTATAGAAGATGTGATACTATTTTTCAGGCCGTATTTGGTGAAATAGCAGATCAGGATGTTGAAGCCATGGCTCTGCCTACCTCAACGACATTGCTTATGGATAAGGGTATAACCGCAACGGTGAAAAAAATAGCAGGTGATCAGGTTGAGGATGAAGCTGTCAAGTATGCCCCCGCTGATCCGGGTGGGGTATGCGTGACCGGGGGCGGACGGTTGTCGGTTAAATATATTTTTCACTGTATTATGCTTGGAATTGATTCAACAGCATCTCCGGAGTATTTAAGGCAATGTATAGGCACAGTTTTTTTCAATGCTCAACAGCTTAATGTTCAATCTATTGCTTTTCCGGCATTAGGGGCCACATTTACAGGACTGACCCCTCAAAAATCTACTGAAATTATTATTTCAGAAGCAGTGGCTGCAGTGGAAGGTGGTGTGTCTGTAGATAAACTGCTGTTTGTTGTTTGCGATCCTGTGATTTTCAGCTTTTTTAATCGAGCTCTAAAAAACAGTTGCTTTAAATTGTTCCCGCTGAAGCAGTCAAAAAGACTGAAATATTTATCCATCAAAACATACTTTAGGTTGATATGATAAAACAGAAACAGCCCTCCAAAACAGTTGTTAAAAAAAAGATACTAAGTTTTCTTGATCAGACCGCAGCAACGCCTGATTATGAACAAGGCCAACACTGTTGTGGTATGGTTCACCGAACGGCATTGGTGCTCGCAACTTCATATAAGGACATGCCTAGGGCAACGGCATTAGAGTTTTTTCATGTTGGGATGGACATATATATACTGGGGGTGCCGGGTGGAAAAATTGCCAATATTAAACGGAACCCGAATGTATCGGCGTTTATTTATCAACAGCCAATGAACCATGCTGTTTTTCAAAGAAGCTTGCAAATCTTTGGAACCGCGGAATTGATTACCCTACGAAATCGTCCCAGGCTCTTTAACTCATGGCTTAGGAAGTGGAATATGGTTGCTGTAATGACAAAACTTCTGCAACCAATTGCAGAGGGAAAAGGGCTTTCCGGTAAATCATCAGAAGAGTTTATAAATAAATTTATTTCATCATGCAGTTTCATCAAATTGTCATCCGAGCATATTATTTACAAGGAATATCCTCCGGACTTTTCCATGCATAAGTTTGAGTGGAGAAAATAATTTAAAGGTGATCAGTTAGCTGCTGCCGGGAGAAATCTCCTTATTTCAGCATGTTACGAGATCTCTCACTTCGTTCGAGATGACAGCGGGGGACTTTTTACGGAACCATCATAATTAAATTGCACTGTTTTAAAATATGAGCCTTGCAGAACGTTATGAAAAATATCTTGTCCCCATCATTATGGACAGATGGGCAGAGGAGGTTGTTCGTATTGTCGAACCAGGTGATATGGTCTTGGATCTGGGCTGTGGAACAGGTGCTGTTACCAGGTATGCTGCTGCAAGGTTGGGGGCTCATGACAGGATTGCTGCTCTTGATATAAGTTCAGACATGCTGAATATAGCCTGTGTGGCTTGTGAAAATATCAGAAGCTCTCTTGATTTGGTAAGGGGAGATGCCTGCAGTATGCCATTTAAAGTTGCTAGTTTTGATAAAGTGCTTAGTCAGTTCAGTCTTATGTTTGTGGCTGATAAAACAGATACCCTTCGTGAAATGAGGAGAGTGCTTAAACAGGATGGCAGATTAAGAATAGCCGTGTTTATCAGCGGTCCCTATGACCAGGCTCTTCGCAGTTCCCTCAGTAAACATGTTAAGATTGACGAGACCAGTTTTTCGATATGGAACTGTAGTGATCTTAAGATGCTTAGCTGGCATATTGGTGAAGCAGGGTTTGACATTATTAATCTGGAAAAAAAATCAACTCCGTCATGCTATGCTTCTGTTCGGCAGTCCCTTGAGTTGATGAAAGACTGGAATGATCAGATTGCAAACCTTTCAGGTGCTGAATATGAACAAATTATCTGTGATTTAGAAGCTGAACTGCATGACTATATTACCCCTGAATGCTTTGCCTGTCCTGAACCGGTGGCTATTGTGACAGCAAAGGTAGGATAAATTCTGTTTAACAGCCATTAACTAAGTTGCTGTTGGTTCTGCCGCATACCGGGCAGTCCTCTATTTTCTTCTGGGGAAGCTTGAAAAAATCCATTGCTGTGCCGTCCCACACAAGAAGTTCACCAAAAAGGTTGGTTCCTGTACCGCTTAAATACTTTATTGCCTCAAGAGCCTCTATGCATCCGATTGTCCCTGCAGTTGCACCTACAACAGGAAAGATAGTCGGTGGGGGAGAGCCGGGGTTTATGCACCAGAGACAGGGCGTTTCAGGCGGTTTAATAAAACATACCTGCCCCTGCATCCCGAAAATTCCAGCATGTATCATAGGCAGGCTTTTTTTTACAGAGTGGATATTTAAAATGTGGCGGGTCTCGAAATTGTCAAGACAGTCAACCACCAGATCCGAGTCGCCTATGCATTGCTCAACAGTCTTGTCTGTGATTTTATCAGCAACAACCTCAACCCTAACCTCAGGGTTAATGCTTTGAAGTGTCTGTTTAGCAGAAACTGCCTTATTAATTCCGATTCTGGAGTCATCATGCAGAATCTGTCTATTAAGGTTTGAGAGTTCAGGTTCACCATAATCACAAATTCTAAGAGTTCCAATGCCTGCTACAGCAAGGTAGATTGATACCGGACTTCCAAGTCCACCTGCCCCTGCAATAAATACTTTTGAGTTTTTAAGTTTTTCCTGAACTTCTTCTCCCCAGTCAGGAAGTATAATCTGCCTGTGATAGCGTATTTTTTCGTTATCTGAAAGGTTATTGGATTTTATCATGGGATACCTTTTTCAAGATAAAAAAAACAGCACGGTACATAAAAATCATACCGTGCTGTTTTTAGGTTCTGCTATTCCTTTACCTCTTCAAACTTATCTTTCGGTGCTCCGCAGATGGGACATTCATCTGGTGGAGTTTCTCCTTCATGAATATAACCGCAAATTGTACATCTCCATTTTTTCATTGTTGGTCTCCTTTCTGTTTGAATAATTATTTAATGTTGCCAATTACAGCTAAATAAATCGCTGTTTCTTTAATTCCGTCAACTCCTATGATTCGGTTTACTTCGTCATCGAAAAAAGCGCCAATTGAACAGCAGCCAAGCTCAAGCGCGGTTGCTGCAAGACTTAAATTCTGGCAGACATGTCCCGCGTCAAGATAGATATATCGATATGCTCTTTCATTGTATTTCCACTGACTTTTTCCCGGTACAGCAGTCCAGATGAACACGGCAGCGCTTTCTGCAACCATCGTCTGATCCAGACAGGAAGAACTGAGTTGCCGTGAAAGGTTTTTATCTGAAAGCTGCATAAGATGGTTTTTATAAATATTGAGATAGTATATCCCGGTGTCAATACCTTCAACCCTGTTTACCATTATATAGGTTTCAAAAGGATAGAGGGCGCCGGCTGACGGAGCTGTTCTCAGAAGATAATCTCCATGTTTTTGAGTAACACCCTGAGAAGCAAAAATCAGACCGTAGAACTGGTCTGTTTCAAGTGGGGAAGATTTAAAGTTTCTTTCAGAACGCCTTTTTTTAAAGGTTTCCCAGATATCTGAAGGCTGTGTCTGAATTTTGTCAGGCAGTGGAATAAGTTTTCTTGAGTCAGTATATTGTTTGAAAGGCCCTGCTTTTTCATAAGATATGCGAGGCTGTGCTAATATGTTCTGCCTTGAGTATTTTGTCTCAAGCTGATACCTGCTGCCAATTGAGTTCTCAATGTTTTTCATTTGCAGGAACCCCCTTTCCTAAGAAAGAACCGAGAAGTCAAAATCAGTATTTGAAAGCATCTCTTTATATGCAGAGACATCCTTTCTGTTTTTAATTGCATCCAATATCTTATCACTCCCGCGTGTATCTCCAAATAGTATGGATCCTGCGATTTTATCGTTGTCAATAATAAATTTACGGTAAATGCCGTTTTCAATATCCTTAAAAACAGCTGCTTCAAGTTTATTATCAGCATCAATATTACCCGCCGCGACAAGGTCAATACCAACAACCTTAAGTTTGTTGGCAGGAACTGTTCCGCCGTAAGCCTCAGAGTTTCCTGCCATGTTTAAGCCGGCGATTCTTCCCTGTTCCATAGCTGCAGGCCATATACCGTAGAAAAGACCCTTATGTTCTATAACATCTCCTGCTGCGTAAACATCTGTATGGGATGTTTCCATTTTGTCGTTTACCTTTACAGCCTTGTCAATCTCAAGCCCTATTTTCGATGCAAGTTCTGTTACGGGTCTGACACCTGCGGAAACGAGAACCATATCTGCAGCAATACTCTCACCTGCTTCAAGATTGACTGAAAGTTTACCACTGTCCGCAACGATCTCTTTTGTTTTTGCTCCGAGATAAAATTTAAATCCCATGTCTTCCATCTGTTTCTGAAGTATTGAAGCGCCCTCAACATCCATCTGTCGGGGCAGAAGTCTTGGAAAAAATTCTACAACGGTTACGTTTAGCCCTGCTTTTCTGAGGCCGTTTCCCGCCTCAAGCCCCAAAAGTCCGCCTCCGATCAGAACAAGTTCTTTTGCCCTGGAGGCTTTTTCCTTGATTATCTCTGCATCCTGGAGTGTTCTGAGCGTGTAAACACCAGCACTGTCTGAACCGCTTATTGGCGGAACAAAAGAGAACCCGCCGGTGGCGATAAGCAGTTTGTCGTAACTATGTTTACTGTTGTCGCTGGTGATTACGGTTTTTGAATCCGTGTCAATATCTGTTACAGTGGAGTTTAAGTGAATCTCAATTTTATTGTCAGCATACCACTTTTCATTGTGGATTGTTATATTGTTTATCTTTTTTTCGCCGGAGATAAATTCAGGAAGTGCAGGGGTGTAGTAAAAAAAGTGTTTCTCTCTGGAAAACATTATTACGTGACTGTCCGGTTCGATTCTTTTTATGTTTTCAGCAGCAGTGTTTGCTGCAATACCATTTCCAATTATTATATGTTTTCCCATTTTTTTACCCCCTATATAAGTTAATAAAATAGATGCTATAAGGATCCATCCTGTTTAATTTTCTTCCTCATTCTTGTTGAACAGTTTTTCCCAATATTTTTTTTGAAAGCAGTAAAGCATCATTGCAGGCAGACGGGTGATTGAGAATAGATGCTTTATTTTCAATTTCATTGAATGTCAGGTGGTATGAAAAATCAATATCAAGAGCATCGTAAAAATAACGCATGGTCAGGAAAATACCATCAAAATTCTTTTTGCCTCTTGAACCTCCAACAGACAGAAGGATGCCTGTTCCTGTATGCCCTCTTTTTTCAGAAAGTTTTCTTTTGAGAAGGTATTTTGAAGCCCAGAAACACTGACATCTGTCAACCATTGCTTTTGAAATAGCATTCAGACCGTAGAAAAATACAGGGGCTGAAAGCACAATAATGTCTGATGCTCTAAAATGTTCATAAAGGATGTGCATATCATCATTTATAACGCATATTCCCGTTTGATCACAGCCACCGCATTCTATGCACGGGCTGTAGTTCATATCCCTTAAGAATATTTCATGAACATTGACATCAAGTTCTTTAATGCCTTTAAGGAATGACTGCATAAGAATGTCCGTGTTGCCGTCTTTTCTCGGGCTTCCATATATTGCTGTAAGTGTTGTATCGGACATGGGTTCCTCTTAAATAGTACAAGCTTCAAGATACAAGATTTTTTTCTTTTGCTTATCAGCCAACAGCTTAACAGCCATCAGCTATTTTAGCTAAACTGCTATCTTCTTTACCATCTCCTCTCCAAGGGCTTTTACCTCTGATTTCTCTGATTCATCAGGGGTGTATCGGGCTTTTACCCCCTGCCCAATAACATCAAAACCAATCTCCTTCATTGCCTCGTTCAGGATTTCAACAGCCTCTCCACTCCATCCATAAGAACCGAAAGCAGCAGCTGTTTTTTTGCCTGGTTTTAAACCCCGCATGTAACAGACAAGATCTGCCACTGTCGGGAATATGTTTCTGTGGATTGTTGGAGAACCAAGAAAAATTCCTGAGGCTTCTAAAAGTTCAGCCATAACATCGCTTCTATGGTTTTCCCTGAGTTTTAATACTTTAACTTCAATGCCGTGTTCTGAAACAGTGTCAGCAAGAACAGAGGCAATCTTTTCAGTGCTTTTCCACATTGTATCATAAACAATTACAATCTTCTTCTCTGTTTTCCCTGAGCTCCAGTTCTGGTAGGTTTCGATAATTTTCGGGATATGCTTTCTCCAGATTATTCCATGACTTGGTGCAATGAGATCAATTTTCAGGTTCTGCTCTTCAACCTTCTTCAATGTGTTGCTTATAAGAGGGGAGAGGTGTGTAAGCAGGTTTGCATAGTATTTTCCGGCCTCAAACATTACATCATGGAAGTCCGCTTCATCATCAAACCTGGCAGAGGTGGCAATGTGCTGTCCAAAACCGTCCATTGAGAACAGAAGAGCCTCTTCAGGTATATAACTGAAAATGCTGTCGGGCCAGTGAATCATAGGGGTTTCTATAAAATTAATTGTTCTTTTACCGAGACTCAAAGAGTCACCTGTTTTTACAGTTTCAAATTCAATTCCCGGAAAATATTTTTTAAAACCGGTTTCAGCCATCTTGCCTGTATAAATCTTAATGTTTTTAAAATCTCTCATAAGAAGCGGTATAGAACCTGAATGGTCAAGCTCAAGGTGATTTGATATGAGATAATCAATTTTTGAAGGGTCGATTATCTGTTTTATTCTGGAAAGCATTTCATCGTAAAAAGGAGCTTTTACGGTATCTATAAGAGTAGTTTTTTCATCCACAATAAGATAGCTGTTATACGTAGCGCCCCGTCCTGTTACATATCCGTGAAAGTCTCTTAGATTCCAGTCAATGGCTCCTACCCAGTAAATTCCTTTTTTCAGCTCAACAGACATTGTTACCTCCTCTATCTTTAATAAAATATTTTTTGCTATAGTTCAACCCTAAACAAAAAAAGCAGTTATCGGGTGTCAGCCAAAAGAGCAGTTAAGCAAAGGCACAAAGGGTTTTTACTTGTAACCTGAAGTATGTATCTATTTAGTTGTAATAGTAATCTCTCTCACCTATTTAATTATGGAAATAGCAGCATCTTTTTTTGCCATATCACAAACCGGAATCTCAAAAGCATCATCTCCGAGAAGTATGTTTGCAAGAGACTGCGGGTAGGAACGATAGCGAAGAAGAACATTAACAGTCAGATTTTCCTTTGCATCAACCGGTACAAGAAAAAAGAAGTTTTCTGTTGCAGATCCCTTAGGGGGAATAGTCTTGTTATACTTGAACTTTGCTATCTCCCAGGGTTTTAATGTGTCATTTCCATTTTTATCAAGAGCATGTGCATTAAAAATTCTCGGGTCATTGACAATATCCCCGTTTTCATCCAGATTACCGGATCTGTAGATCTCTTTTCCTTCACCGTCTAGTACCTGCACATCAAGCCACATCTGCCGGACCTCTGTAAGACTTGTGGGAAGGTTATGTCCAGCACCGATATTTGTAACTTTTACAGATAATTTTGCAAGTTCACCATGTTTAACAGTTTCCGGGGATTCAACTTTCAGTTCTGCTGCGCTTTTAAGTCTCTGTTTTGCAATTTCTGCATGTTTATCATGTCCAAGTAACTCAGGTACTGTAAAGTTTGCCCCTACAAATTCATGAGTAAAAACATTGTCTCTTTTAGGACCCAGGATATTTGATTGACTAGGGTTTCTCTGTTTAGTCAGTGTCCGGGCAGCCTCAACCGCCTTGTCAATGGGCATCATGTGGCAGTCCTGACACTGTATGTTGTTCTGGGCATAAACAGAATACTTCCATTCATCATAGGTTCTTTCAATGTGAAAGTTAGTGACAGGATGGAACACCTGGTGGCAGTTTGCACAGAAAAGTGATGAAGTATGAAGCTCCGAATAGGCAGTATCGTGGTAGGGAGATTCACTGTCCTTATGGGGTCCGCGTTTTATATTTCCAGGGGAAACAACAAAGGAGGCATTGCCTGGTTCATAATTAGGGGTTTCTAGAAAAGAAGAGTCAACTATGGTGTGGCAAAGATCGCAGTGTACCCCTTCTTTTGCAATATCAGGGGCATGAAACTCTCCGTCTTTGAAAACAAGTTCATTTGACAGAACTCCTACAGCTCCGTGACATCCCCCGCAAAGCTGGTCTGTAAAACCTTCTGTTTCATCTGCACCGATTTTCCATAAAGCCTGAAAAATAGGGTCAATAAATGCTGCTGCGTGCATAGAGCCTTTCCACTGGGTGTGTATATCGGTATGACACCCCGAACACATTGCAGGAGACTCGAAATCAGTATGTTTTAATGGCTTTCCTGATTCTGTTTTTGCCTGTGAGGGAAAAAATGGAAATTCAGTATCTTTTTTATTGCCGGCAAATGACAAAGATAAAAAGTACAAAAGCAGGGAAAATATCAAAGTTACTGCAAAAAAGTTTCGTCTGTTCATCTTTTTAATCTCCTTGTGCCTTTTTTTGTAAGCATAAAGGGCATATCCCCAAAAATTCAATATGGTGATCAGTAACAACATATCCGTTTATTTCATCAGGACAATAGACATCACGGAAATCACTTTTCATCACATCATCAATTTTATCACAGCATATACATCTTATGTGGTAATGAGTTTCAGTAGTTCCATCAAACCTTTTCTGCCTTCCTCCAACCTCGATTTTTTTAATTATCCCGTTTTCAGAAAGCCATTCCAGATTACGGTAAACTGTGGCAAGGCTTATAGTGGGCAGGGTTTTTTTTACTATTTTATAAAGTTCTTCTGCAGAGGGGTGTGTTTTTGTCATCCTTAATTTGCTCAGGATAATCTCTCTTTGATGGGTTGATCTTGTCATTTGCGGTTTCATAGGAATTTCATCTTGGTGACCTTTTGATAATAATACACATTATTAAATAGTAATGTTTATCATGTCAAGAAAAAAAAGAAAAAAATAAAGTTTTCTGTTGACACAGGAAAGGTTATTAATTAATAATTATTACTATAGAAGCTTTTATGCCCTAAGAAAAATTAATATAAAAGGAGGTTATACCTATGGAATTTAAGAACAGCAAAACAATGCAGCACCTTATGAACTCATTTGCAGGGGAATCACAGGCAAGAAACAGGTACACATACTTTGCAGGTATTGCGAAAAAGGCAGGCTATGAGCAGATTGCAGCAATTTTTGCTGATACTGCTGATAATGAAAAAGAACATGCCAAGATATTTTACAAACATCTTGTAAAATATCTTGGGAATGAGGTTATGGTAAATGTAAATGCTGCATTTCCAGTGGTGCTGGGGGATACCATTATCAATTTAAAATCCTCGATTGCCGGTGAGAATGAGGAATGGACCAAACTCTACCCTGAAGGGGCAAAGGTTGCCGATGAAGAGGGCTTTCCAGAAATTGCTGAGAGTTTTCGTCAGGTAGCAGAAGCAGAAAAAGAACATGAAATCCGTTATGAAGCCTTGAAAAACAATATTGAAAAAGGGCTTGTTTTCAAGAAGACATCTCCAATCAGATGGCGATGCAGAAACTGTGGAAGGGTTGTTGACGGTGCAGAAGCGCCCAAAACCTGTCCGACCTGTGTCCATCCGCAGGCTTATTTCGAAGTTTTGGGGGCAAACTACTAAAGTGCAACAAGTTAGCTGACATTAATTCAAAAATTTTTAAAAGGAGGATTAAAAATGGCAGCAAGAAGAGAGATTTATAAATGCGAAAAATGTGGCAATATTGTAGAGGTTCTGCATGGTGGTGCAGGCAAGCTTGTCTGCTGTGGAGCTGAAATGAATCTTTTAAAAGAGAACACAGTTGATGCGGCTGTTGAAAAGCATGTGCCTGTGGTTGAAAAACAGGGTGATACTTATACGGTTAAGGTTGGAAGTGCTCCCCATCCGATGGAGGAAAAACACTTTATAGAATTCATTGAGCTTGTGACAGAGGCAAGAACATACAGAGCATATTTAAGCCCTGGAAGACCAGCAGAAGCATCATTTGATGTAAAAGGCGAGGTGCTCTATGCAAGGGAGTACTGTAATATTCACGGGTTGTGGAAAAGCTGAGTTAGCAGCGTAGCTGGCAGCTGGCAGCTCGTAGTAAAGGCATAAAACAGCTGTTGAGTTGATAAGGAAAAACTGTAAAGCAGTTTCGCAGGTTGGCGTTGAGCGGAGCGAAACCCAATAAAGAGCAGTTAAGGCAAAGGGAAGGTGATAAATACAAATCTCTGTTTTGGAGGTTAAATGGCAACACATTTAGATATAGGCTCAAAAGCCCCTGATTTTGAACTTCCTGCAACAACAAAAGAGAAAATCAGGTTAAGTGATGAGGTACAGAAAGGACCTGTTCTTATTCTGTTCTATCCCTTTGATTTCAGCCCTGTCTGCACGCAGGAGTTTTGCGGTTTGAGAGACGGTTTAAGGGAGTTTGAAAGGCTCGGCATCAATGTAATGGGAATAAGTGTTGATAGTATCTTTTGTCACAGGGCGTTTTCCGAAAAGCTTGGAATCAGTTTTCCGCTGCTGAGTGATTTCAATAAAGAGGTCTGCACTGTTTATGGCGCTTTTCATGAAGAACTGCTCGGATTGAAAGGTGTTGCAAAAAGGGCTGCATTCCTGATAGATACAAATGGGATAGTGAAATATAAATGGGTTTCTGATGATCCTCGTAACCTTCCTGATTTTGAGGAGATAAAAAAGGCAGTTAAAGAGATTTAAAACAAAAGAGCGGTCAGGGTGACCATTCCTCTGTCCGCTTTTTTTTCTGATATTTCTATCTGTTTCATCTCTTCTGCTCAGACCATTTGCACTGTTCGCAAACCAAAAATGGAGCTCCTTTTTTAACAGGAAAAACAGGTATGAAAAAAATGTTCAGGTAATGGTCGATTCTTTTTAAGTACAATTGCTGAGCACCGCAGTGGGGGCAAATTTGTGGTGTTCTGTCTGCAACCCTTGTTTTCGGGTGAATACCGGCTATAAATATAAACATATTGAATTTGATTAGCGCCTCTGAAAAGCTATTTTTTTACAATCAGTTCATCAATTGCAGGGCATTGGCGGTCTGATAATTTACCTGTTTGTACCAGGTCATCGGCAATATCGCCAAGTCTTATCTCCTCAAGACGTTTGCGTGTCGGGATGCCTTCCGGGGAACAACCCCGATAGAGGTAGTACTCATCCAGCATTCCGGTATGGGTAATCGGATCATCTTCTCCCCTTGTTTTGCCCTGTCTCATATCATGAGGTTTATCTATCCCAAGCAGGGCATTGAAACATCTTTCTGTCTGATATGCACGTTCAGCTGATTCAAAAAGAGTGGCGGGATCTTTTCCAGTAATGGCATGATAAATCTCTCCGAGTTCCTCAAAAAGAATTAGCGGATCTCCAAAAATCGTAGTGGATGCAAGCGGGATAAAACACAATCCGAGGGAATCCATAAGCATTTTATAATTTTCATGCCACCAGACTACACGTCCCTTTGCTACCGTGCTTCGGGGGTCTGCAATCTCCTCAGGGATATCTGTGCCGAAAATCCGCTCAAGCATTTCACGAGCGCCTACAAGCCCTGAAAAGGGGTGCCCTTTCATGTGATCGGCTCCTCGGGTAGCAACAGAAGTAGCAAGCCCCATAGCCATAACTTCTTTTCGATTGTAGGGGAAAGTCATTGATTTGGTGTGATAGCCGAATGGTTCTGATTCTGTCCCAAATGTTCGAATCATTTCCGGTATATTTTCTGCCAGTATGCTGCCAAATCCTTCACGTTTTGACACCTTTATGAGCATGTTCGAAACCATTTCAACATTCCCCCAGTTGAGTGCAATACCATCTGTTGTATCCAAACCTATAATACTCCGTTGAAAACATTCTATCGCCATTGAAAGATTCCATCCAAACTGTGTGCAGTCCAAGCCGGTTCTGTTTGAAATATCGGACAGATGAAACAATGAAGGAAAATCAAAAATACCCAGCAGGGGTCCAAGATGCAGGTAGTGTCCGAACTCTATCTTGTCTCCCTTTGCCCCGGAATATGGTCCTGAGTCAACCTTCCATTTTTGAGAACATCCAACCGGACAGCGGTAACAGGCGGTTTTACCGTCCTTGAAAGTATTTAGAAATTCTTCAATATCGTAGTGTTCAAGCTGTTCATCAGTAATCTTCATCTGATCGTTGTTTACAGCTGCTCCTGTTCCAATCTGGGCTATAAGAATCAGTGTTCCGTATTCAGCATTAGCAGCTGTGCCGGGTCCCTTTCCCCAGATTTCACCATACAGGGAAGCCAGGTGATCCAGCTTGTTCTTGTCGTAAACAGGCACTGTCCCGGATCCCTTAACAATAATGGCTTTTAATTTTTTAGAGCCCATAACACACCCCATACCAGCCCTTCCGTTTGCCCCGACCCTTTTTCTTCCGGAAAATATGTTTGCATAACGAACAAGGTTTTCTCCGGCAGGTCCAATGCGGGCTGATTCACAGCTGCCAAATCGATCCTGAATAAGGTCATCAGTCTCATAGGTATCAAGCCCCCACAGGTCACGGGCATCCACCAGTTGTGCGGATCCGTCTTCTTCGATCAGCAGAGCAAGCGGGTTATCTGCTTTACCTGTGATTACTATATGATCATAACCTGCCTGTTTTACCTTTAAACTGAAATAACCTCCTGCATTTGAGTCTCCAAAAATACCGGTAAGCGGGCTTTTTGCAGTAACTGTAAATCTGGAGGCGCATGGAAAAGTTGTGCCGACTGAAGGTCCGAAACCGAAAATAAGGGGATTTTCAGATGACAGTGGATCTGCATGGATATTATCTTTCATCAGGTCATACAACAGTCTGGCATTAATACCAGAAGCGCCAATATAGTCGTTTATCAGGTTTTCCGGAAGTTTTTTTTCTTTTATTGTTCTATCGGTAAGGTCAACATTTAAGACCCTGCCATGCCAGCCATAGTATTTAATTTTATTCTTGTTCTTCATAATTATTCCCTTTTTGAATTGTTTTTTAATCCAATATTTAAAGTTATGATGGAACAGTAAAAAGTCCAAAAACAACCATATTGTCATTTCGAACACTGCGATAGCAGGGCGAGAAATCTCGATGTTTTAGTGTGTTACAGGATCCCTCACGTGCGTTTCGTGCCGCGCTTCGAGGTATTCGAGATGACAGATGTGAACATTTACAGGTTATAATATGTAGTTGCCGACTTCTATTTTAATTTCCCTCTTCCGGGATTGTGAGAAAAAGTGTTTCTCCCACCCTTTCCCCTGCCTGGGATTCTGTTAATTGAGATTATAAGGTTTTTCATTCTGTCAAATGCTTCTTCAGGGCTTATAAGAGAACCTGCCTTTAAGGGATATATCTCATAGAGTTTTTTATACTCAACCGGGGTCAGATTTGGCATTAATACATTAGCGCCGCATTGGAGGGCGTTTTTTCTTCCCTCTTCCGGGTTTATTGTTTCAATTGCAGTTGTGCCGGGGATGTTGATATCCGGACACATAACCCTTGTAACTGCAAGAACCTTAAGACACATTATTTCGGTTGAAGGGACCTGTTCAGTTACAGGCGCTGAATAATCAGTTGGTGATTTTCCAAGCATTGTTCCGGGGTGGGGTATATAGGGACCAATGCCGACCATGTCAAGATCAAGTTCCTTAAATAACATGATGTCATTTACAACTGAGTTGAAGGTCTGGCCGGGAATGCCCACCATAATACCGCCGCCAGCCTCATAGCCCGTTTCTTTAAGTTTTTTTAAAGTCCCCAGTCTGTTACTGGTATTTTGATTCAGGGCTGGGTGAATTCTGTTGTAGAGTGAAAGGTCTGATGTTTCAAATCTCAGAAGGTATCTGTCCGCCCCTGCCTGTTTCCATGCAGAAAGCTCATCCATGGATCTCTCACCCAGACTCAGCGTTATGGCAAGCACAGCTTTTTCTTTGATCTTTCTGATAATGGAGGTTACCATATCGGTTGTAACGCCTCTGTCTTCTCCTGATTGGAGAACAACTGTTCCGCACCCCAGCCTTGATGCAAACATGGCTGTATTTATTATTTCATCTTCATTCATCCGGTACCGTTTAATACCGGAGTTTGACTGGTTTATTCCGCAATATGCGCATTGTCTGACACAGTGGTTTGATATTTCAATCAGTCCGCGCAGATGCACCTCATCGCCGACATTTTTTTGTCTTACAGTATCAGCAGTCTTAAAAAGGAGATCTATTTCAGAAGGTTCTTCAGCTTTGAGAAGGTTAAAGACTGTATCGGGTGTTAACAAGCCTGGTATCATAACAGTTTGAAAATTTTTAAAATTAAAAAAACTTTGTGCTTTTTGGCTTTTGCTTAACAGCTCAACAACCGTCAGCTAACCTGAACGGTTCAAGTGCTCTTTCCATGATTCCGTGAAGAAATGCTATTGCAATTCCATAGTTTGTAATCGGAACGCCGGCTGTTTTTGCATGAAATATGCGGCTTAGCATCTCTTTGCGGTTAAACATGCAGGCGCCGCAGTGGATTATAAGTTTGTAATTGTTAAGGGATTCAGGAAGATCATGTCCCTGCACTGTGTCAAATATTATGTCCGCTCCGGTATATTTTTTAATCCAGTTTGGAATCTTAACCCTTCCAATGTCATCCTCTATTGGGTGATGTGTGCAGGCTTCTGCAATCAGCACCCTGTCCCTGTCTTTCAGGCTGTCTATTGCAATTGCTCCTTTTGCCATTTCACCAATATCAGCTTTCAGTCTTGCAAACAGAATGGAAAATGATGTCAGCTTGACAGTTGGAGGGGTGATTTCCGCAACCTGTTCAAAAGCCTGACTGTCTGTTATGACAATTGCAGGGGGTGATTTAAGGCAGTCAAGGGCTGATTTCAGTTCATGTTCTCTTACAACAATGCTGAAACAGCCTTTGTCAAGAAGACTTCTTATGGTCTGAACCTGCGGCAGTATAATCCTTCCCTTGGGAGCCTCTTTGTCTATGGGAACAACAAGGATAGCGTATTCACCCGGCTGGATAATACCGTCTGTTATTTCAGGGCTTTTAATGTATTCGGGCGGAACTATATCAAGCAGAGCCAGCCTGAACTCCTCTAACCCTGTATTGTTTAAAGCAGAGATTTTAATGGTTTTTATTTTTCTATCATAAAAGTTTCTCAATAACTCAGCAGGGGGCTGTTCAATATCAATTTTATTAAACAGAACAATCAGCGGGGTTGAGAGCCTTGTAAATGATTCAATAAGATTTTCTTCAAAATTACCCCAGTTATTGCCGCAGGCAACAATAACAGCTATATCTGTTCTTTCAATAATTTTATGAGTCTTCTCTGTTCTGAGAGTACCTATATTGCCTGTGTCATCAATGCCAGCGGTATCTATAAAAAGCACAGGACCAAGGGGAAGCAGTTCCATTGGTTTTTCAACAGGGTCTGTGGTTGTTCCGGCAACAGGTGATACTATGGAGGTGTTCTGTCGGGTAACTGCATTAAGAAGGCTTGATTTGCCGGCGTTTCTTCTGCCGAATATCCCGATATGAAGGCGGATGCTTTTTGGTGTTGTCTGTTTCATTATTAAAAATCCGATTTTAACGTTTATTATAATTATAACCTAATCTGAGCGATTATCTACAGACCTGTTGCGAATGCCTTGAAAACTTGAATATCGCTCAATTCAGGTAGTTTTTGTCAGAATTCCTGATGTTGAATACGGTATTAGAAGAACAGTTGACAGCATTAATATTAAAGATTTAATTTAGCATATTGTCAACAATTTTCTGATTTATTATATACAGCTATTTTTTTACAGTGGGTTGTTTTGTTTCAATGATTATGTTAAATGATGTTAGTGGTTTTTTAACCTGAATTCTTTCCGGGCGTGTTTAAACCACCCAATATATGGGTGGCTGTTGATTCTTTTAAGCTCTGAAATTACATTAACCAATAAAAGGAATAATATGACCCCTGAAAATACAAACATAAACAAAATGCCTAACAGATGGATAGTTGCCTTAACGGGTACTGTGTTGATGGTTATTCTTGGAACTGTTTATGCATGGAGTTTTTTCCAGAAACCAATTGTTGATACATACGGTTGGTCGAATTCGGCAGTGGCCTGGGCATTCAGTATTAATATTTTCTGTTTAGGACTTGCAGCAGCCTGGGGGGGGATTAACCTTCCAAAGTACGGTCCATCAAAACTTGCTGTGACAGGTGCAGTTATGTATGGGGCTGGTTTTGTTCTGGGTGCTATAGCTTTTTATGTCCAAAGCTTGACAGTATTAATTTTTGGGTTTGGGGTTGTTGGCGGGGCAGGGGTTGGGCTTGGTTATGTAACCCCTGTTGTAACTGCAGCAAAATGGTTCCCTGATAAAAAAGGTTTTGTCACAGGTATGATTGTTATGGGTTTTGGTTTTGGCGCATTGTTAATGTCTAAGGTTATTGCTCCAGTTGTTATGGGTTTTACAGATGATAATTTAATTTATACCTTTCTTTACATAGGTATAATCCTTATTATTTCAGGATTTGTTTCTGCAGTTTTTATTAAACCTCCGCCTTCTGATTATGTTTCTGAGGGACACAACCCTTCTGTAGAACACCTGCAGACTTATTGCGCTGATATAACCCCGAGACAGGCGGTTTTAACGATAAAATTTCTTTTTATGTGGCTTCTTCTTTTTATAAACGTTACAGCCGGTATTATGTTTATTGGTTTTCAGTCTCCCCTTATGCAGGAGTTGATGGGTAAATATAATTCAATTCTTGATTCAGCAGCGCTTGCTGGTACAGGTGCAACACTCATAGCTGTTAGCTCATTGTTTAATGGCATTGGGAGATTTTTCTGGGGTGGTCTTTCAGACAAAATTGGAAGGGTCCAGGTATTCAGATTGATTTTTGGAACACAGTTTATAGTTTTTATCATTCTGTTATTTGTAACTAATCCATATATATTTGCAGTTCTGGTCTGTTATGTTCTGTTATGTTACGGCGGTGGATTTGGAACAATGCCATCTTTTGTGCTTGATGTATTTACAAAAAAGCTTATGAGTGTTGTATATGGAGCTATTCTTACCGCATGGTCCTTTGGCGGAATTGCAGGTCCACAGATTGTTGCGGTTATGAAAGACAGGTTTCCTGAAAACGCTTCTTTATATTCATTTTCAATCGGAGCAGCTTTACTTGGAACAGGATTTCTGATTTCACTTTTCCTTAACAACAAACCGATTGCTGAATAATAATTTTAAAAATGGAAACATTCAATTGGTCTTCTGTACCCACAATTATTCTTGTAAGACCCCTTCCCGTGTTAAGCGGGACTCAAACTGACAGCCTGTGGGCTTTATAACGGCTCATCAAAATTAATAATAGTTATATTATATGCATTTAGTGTTTGAAATGGGAAAGGGACTGTGTTGACAGGCTTACCTTCTATACCTAAGCCTCTCATTATCGCTGCTTTTAAAACAACACCATATCATTCTTCAATTTATTTATTGACTTACAAGCTCTTACGGTGCTATATTTCTTTTATCAAAAAGCAAATTGTTTGTTATCTTAATAGCTACAATATGGCGCTGTTATATCCCGCCTCATCTGATTATTGGAGTAATAGAATTCCAACTGTCGTGTAATCTGTTTTTTACCAAGGAATTTATATGAAAAAGCGATACATGATTTGGTCAGCCCTCATTCTTTTAATTATTAGCATAATACCTGCTTTTGCAAACAATGTTTCCAGCAAAAAAAGATCACTTATAATTGTAGGAGGAGAAATTGATTATCCGCCATACAGTTATCTTGACGAGAAAGGTGACCCTTCAGGTTTTCAGGTGGATCTCACCCGTGCCATTGCCAGGGTTATGGGCATGGATATTGAAATCAGGCTTAGCACCTGGGCTGAAGCGCGTAAAGCGCTTGAGAACGGAAAAATTGACATTATCTCTGGAATGTTTTACTCGGATGAACGCGCTCAGATTTACGATTTTTCGCAGCCTTATTCCATTATAAGCTCTGTAATTTTTACCAGGAAGGGTTCACCGACTGTCAAATCCATAGATGATCTTCGCAACAAGGAAATCATTGTTATGCACGGAGAGGCAATGCATGACTATGTTCTTAAACACAACCTGTCAGACAGACTTCTTCTGGCTGATACGCCTGCTGATGCCATGCGGTGGCTTGCATCAGGCAGAGGAGACTATGCACTTGGTGCACAGATGCCTGGATTGTACTGGATCAGGGAGCTCGGGTTGTCAAACATAGTATCCATAGACCAGCCTGTTAAATCTTTCAATAATTGTTTTGCGGTTCGCAACGGCAATGTACTGCTCCTTTCAAACTTTACTGAAGGTTTGGGAATTCTTAATCAAACAGGGGAGTATCAGCAGATTTATAAGGAATGGCTCGGCGTGCTTGAGCCCAAAGAAATATCGTTAACAGAAGCTCTTAAATATGCCTCTACTGTTATTATCCCGCTGCTTGTTTTGATAGCATTGGCTTTTTTCTGGTCATGGTCTCTTCGGAAAAGGGTTGCTGTAAAAACAGCGGATCTTAACAGAGAAGTTGTTTTGCATAAGCAGTCAAAGGAATCATTACTTGAGAGTGAAGCACGCTTTCGTATGTTTGCCGAGTTAGCTCCGGTCGGGATTCTTATTTCTGATCACCAAGAGAAAACCGTTTATGTTAGCCGTAAATTTGTTGAGCTTTTTGGCTATACTATTGAAGAAATACCTTCTTTAGCAGAATGGATGATTCTTGCATACCCTGATAAAGCACTGAGAATCAGAATCAGCAGGGAATGGTCTGCAGCAATCGAAAGTGCGAGAAAAGATGTTTCTGAAATTAAACCCATGGAATATCCTGTAACATGTAAGGATGGCACGGTCAAACATATTGAGTTCAGAATGGCTCCTGCCAGTGATCTGAATTTTATTGTTTTTACTGATATTACCGATCGTATAAAACAGGAGGAAGAACGCCTTGAACTTGAACGACAAGTTTTGCATTCTCAGAAGCTTGAAAGTCTTGGTGTGCTTGCAGGGGGTATAGCCCATGATTTTAATAATCTGCTGCTTGCTATTATCGGAAACCTTGACATGTCCCTTTATGAACTGTCCCCGGTGTCAGGTTCAAGAAAATATATCGAAGCCTCCATGAAAGCTGCTCAGCGTGCAGCAGACCTTACCCGCCAGATGCTTGCCTATTCAGGAAAAGGGCATTTTGTTGTTATGGATATAAACATAAATGAACTTATCAATGAGAATTTACATATATTAAAATCGGGTGTTTCAAAGAATGTCACAATACAATTAAACCTTCAAGCTGATATCCCCTGTATTTCTGCTGACACGGGTCAGATTCAGCAGGTTGTGATGAATTTTATAACAAATGCCTCAGAGGCAATAGGAGAAGGTTATGGGAGCATAAATATTTCAACCGGTGTTATGGATTGTGATGATGAGTATCTTAGAAAGAGTTTTGTAGAAGAGAAACCCCCTGCCGGAAGGTATGTTTATCTTGAGGTTAAAGATACGGGCTGCGGTATGGATGAGGATACAAAACGGAGGATATTTGATAATCATATAAAGTCATGCGTTTGGTATAAGAAAGCACAATGATTTTCT
>CAZMHH010000034.1:0-35685 GCA_964566035.1 uncultured Thermodesulfobacteriota bacterium | reverse complement strand
TCCCGCGGCGGGTAGAGGGGACGAGGTGGCATGTCTGTTTGCAATAACAACAGTGCAGGGGTTGGGAAATAAAAAATTGTTTTTTTATAAAGGTCGCAACCTTTTATTACTTTATATTTCAGCAGTTATGCTGCAACCCCTCCCCCTCTCCCTTTTTTTGGATGGGAGAGGGACGGGGTGAGGGTGATAAAATTTATTCCCCTGTTGCATTACAGAAGCCTCTGCTATGGCAAACTGGTCATGCACAGGGTGAGTAGTTACAAGGGTTTAAGGGTTTTCTCAACTTTTCAACTTATAAACTGCTTTTTTTAACCTCTTAAACTATCTTCATTCTTTCACCTTTAATAACGGTCGCTGTTTTTTTTATTTTTTTGTCCCTGTTTTTTTCTATTTTTTTATGCTTTGCATCTTCCATCACCCCATGCTTTCTTTCATAAAACAAAAATTTCACAACCTCATCTCAGATAAAAAGTTCTCTGAAATCCTGACCGGCTCCGCCTGGGCTTTGGGGGCTCGTGTCATTGCAACGGTGCTGGGCCTCATAGTCAGCATCATCATCGCAAGGGCTTATGGAGCGGAAGTTCTTGGCATTGTGGCAGTACTCAACTCCTTTCTCATGCTTGCCACTATTTTTACGGTGCTTGGCACCAACACCTCTATCCTGCGCCTCATTCCTGAATATCTGGCGAAATACTCCCCTACCGCAGCATTCAGGGTTTACCGCAAGACACAGTATTTCGTAGCCGTGATATCGGTGCTTACAGGCGCCTTACTTTTCTTTGGCTCAGGCTTTATTGCAGATAAGGTTTTTTCCAAACCGAATTTGCAGTTTTATTTTGCCCTTGCCGCGGTTTTTATTGTTTTCTATTCACTCCAGCAGTTAAACACCTCCGCTGTCCGCGGTTTGCGTCTGATTCGGGCTTTTGCGCTCATGGAGTTATTGCCATCCCTTTCCAAACTGATTATCCTGGTGCCGCTAACCCTCTTCTTTTTTCACTACGGCAATCCCGTCTATGCCGCGTTTGCTTCAATAGCTGTTACTGCTATCGCAGGGGCATGGATTATGGACCGGACATTTAAACAAAAAACCGCCCCCACCGATACCCCTCAGTCCATGCCCATGAAGGATATTCTGACTCTCTCTCTGCCGATGTTTATGACCTCCAGCATGACCTTTTTAATGGGACAGACAGGTGTTATTATGCTCGGGATGTTCAGAAGTGAAGCAGAGGTGGGATATTTTGCCCTGGCGGTTAAACTTGCAACCCTTACCTCATTTGTTCTTAAAGCCATAACAACCATTGCCCTGCCAAAATTTTCCGAGCTGTTTCATTCCGGAAAAACAGAAGAGCTTTTCTACGTTGCCCGCAAATCATCAAAATTAATCTTTTACACAACAGCGCCGATACTTGCCTTTCTGGTCATTCTGGGAAAACCCGTAATAGCCCTGTTTTTTGGCGCTGAATTTGTTGTTATTTATCCGGCGCTTCTTCTTCTAATCGCCGGGCAGTTTGTATTTTCAATAGCAGGCGCAGTTGGGTCACTCATGAATATGATAGGAGACCAGACAGCGCTTAGAAATATTTTTTTCATTGGCGCTTTGTTAAATGTTGTGTTAAACTTTTTACTTATACCTGATTTCGGAATTATCGGCGCCTCAATTGCCACCATGACAAGCATTGTTTTCTGGAATTTAACAGCATTGATATACGTTAAAAAGAAATACGGGGTATTTGTAGCCTATTCCCCCTTTTCAGAAAGCTAATATGACAATACAGCCGGACATGGAAAAAACAAGTCATATTAAAATAGAAGGCCATATCATAGGTGATGGCAAACCCGCTTTTGTAATTGCAGAAGTTGCTCAGGCACATGACGGTTCCCTCGGCATGGCGCATACCTATATCGATGCCGCGGCTGAGGCAGGGGTAAATGCTGTGAAGTTCCAAACCCACATTGCTGAAGCAGAATCCACACTGGATGAGCCCTTCAGGGTCCGTTTTTCTCACCAGGACTCAACCCGATATGATTATTGGAAAAGAATGGAGTTTACTGTTGAACAGTGGCATGGGCTTGCCAAACATGCCGGGGAGAAGGGGCTGATTTTCCTAAGTTCACCATTTTCGATTCAGGCGGTGGATATGCTTGAAAAACTGGGGGTTCCTGCGTGGAAAATCGGCTCAGGCGAGGCTGTTTCAGGGGATATCCTTGAAGCTGTAATGGAAACGGGGAAACCGGTACTGCTAAGCACTGGAATGAGTACCTTTGAGGAAATCGACACCCTTGTCGAGCGGTTTAAGGCTAAACAGACACCGTTTGCCCTTTTCCAGTGCACCAGCAAATATCCTGTTGAATTATCAGAAGTCGGTCTGAATGTAATCCGGGAGATGAAAACCCGTTACACCTGCCCTGCCGGACTGTCGGATCATTCAGGCAGCATTTATCCCGCGCTTGCGGCGCTTGTCCTTGGCGCAGATATCATTGAAGCACATATTGTTTTTGATAAAAGGATGTTCGGGCCCGATACCCCCGCCTCGCTGACTGTGGAAGACTTTAAACTCCTGACACGAGCCAGAGATACATTTCATCAGATGCTTTCCAGTCCGGTGGATAAGGACATGATGGCAAAATACTTGCAGGATATGCGCACTACATTCGGCAAAAGCTTAGCGCCTTCACGCGATCTTTCAGCGGGAACAGTATTGACTGAAATCATGCTTACAGCCAAAAAACCCGGCACGGGTATTCCAGTAAGCCGGAAAAATGAAATAACAGGTAAACGTTTAAAAAAAGATGTTTCTCAAAAAATGCTTCTACAATGGGAGGATATTGATGGCTAAGAAAAAAGTCTGTGTGGTGGTCAACAGCCGTGCTAATTATGGCCGTATTAAAACCGTTCTTAAAGCTATACATGATCATCCTGAACTTGAACTTCAACTGATTGTCGGGGCTTCTGCCCTGCTTTACCGTTTCGGTTCAGCAATAGATATCATTCGTAATGATGGTTTTGAACCGGTCAGTGTGGTCTATTCCGTAGTTGAAGGAGAAACCCCCTCCACCATGGCTAAATCTACAGGTTTAGGCATTTTGGAACTGGCTACCCAGTTTGAAAACCTGAAACCGGATGTTGTTTTAACCGTAGCAGACCGGTTTGAAACCCTTGCAACTGCAGTTGCTTCAAGTTATATGAATATTCCATTAGCCCATACCCAGGGAGGAGAGTTTACAGGCTCTATAGACGAATCTGTCAGGCATGCCATCACAAAACTTGCCCACATCCACTTTCCATCAACCGTGCAGGCAGGAAGGATTTTGGAGCAGATGGGCGAAAATCCGTCAACAATATTTGTAACAGGCTGTCCTGCCATGGATCTGGCTGCGCAGGCTTGCAAGGAAGATTGCGGGGATCTGTTTGGAAAATACGGGGGCACAGGAAAACAGCTCGATTGGGACAAACCCTTTCTGGTGGTGTTACAGCATCCTGTCACAACCGAGTATTCTGAAGCATTAGTACAGACCAACCAGACTTTAGAGGCGCTCAAGCGCACCGGCTTGCAGACAGCCTGGTTCTGGCCCAACGTGGATGCAGGCTCCGATGCTGTGTCCAAAGCGCTCAGAGTATTCATTGCCAACAATGGAAGCGCCCCGTTTCATTTTTACAGAAATTTCTCGCCCGAAGACTATGCCCGCCTGATCAACAGATGTTCCTGTATTGTAGGCAACTCCTCAAGCGGCATCAGGGAGGGGTCTTTTCTCGGAGTTCCATGTGTAAATATCGGCTCACGGCAAAATCAGAGAGAACGGGCTGAAAATGTTATGGATGTAGACAATAATGAGGATGCCATTTATCAGGCTGTTATGCATCAGGTAAAACAGGGCAGATACCCGCCAAGCCATCTTTACGGAGATGGTCAAGCCGGAATTAAAATTGCCGATATTCTGGCAAAAAATCATATTGATATTCGCAAGCAATTTTATAATTATTCAAGATAAGTTGCAGTTTACAGGAGTACATTCACAATGAAAACGGTAATATACCTTGGAGCATTAGAGGGATTTGAAGCTTCAAAAAAAGTGTTGGAAGATATTGCGGTGGTCAAACATGTGCCGGCTCAACTTGATAAATTAATGTTAGCCCTGCCTGAAGCTGATTCCCTGCTTGATGCTTCTATGAAGGTTCAGATTACAGATGAAATGATTAAATCCGCAGCCCGTCTGCAAATCATATCATGCGCCACAACAGGTTCTGACCATATAGAAAGAAACGCCCTCCAGGATAGAGACATTCCAGTAAGAACACTTAAAGAAGATGCTGAGCTTTTGCAGAATCTTACACCGGCGGCTGAGCTTTCTTGGGCATTGCTCATGGCTTGTGCAAGACGGCTTCCTGCTGCAGTCAGGCACGTAACAGCAGGCGGTTGGAGCCGTGAAGAATTTCCTGGGATAATGCTTAACGGCAAAAACCTTGGTTTGGTAGGATGTGGGCGCATCGGCAGATGGATGGCAGGGTATGGCAACGCATTCGGCATGAATGTACTGGGATACGATCCTTATATCAAGAACTGGCCTGATAATATCAAACCGGTTTCACTGGAAAAATTAATGGAATCAAGTGAATTTATTTCTATCCATGTCCATCTTACTGCTGAAACAACCGGATTGATTTCCAGGAATCTACTTGAACGAGTCAAAAAAGGTACTGTATTGATCAACACCTCACGCGGTCCAATTGTGGATGATACTGCCCTGCTTGATATGCTCCAGTCCGGCCGAATTCATGGTGTGGGTCTTGATGTATTAACAGGAGAACCTGATACTTCAGCCCTTCCCCTTGTAAAATATGCCAGGAATCATGATAATGTTCTTATTACGCCTCATTGCGGGGGGTACAGCCCGGATGCAGTCCGCATAGTGTGTAAACATGCATCTGAAAAAATACGGTCATTATTCCTTGCAAGAGATCAAACCTGATGGATTTCAACAGTCTGGCTAACGACATAGCCTCTCTTGACATAAAAACAGTCTTTGGAATTCCGGGCAGTGGTGCAACGCTTTCACTGATTGATGCTTTAGAAAAGAAAGACATTGGCTTCTGCCTAACCCATTTTGAAGGAACAGCTGTTCTGATAGCCGCAACCATAGGAAGATTATCCGGAAAAGCAGGAATATCTTTATCCATTAAGGGACCTGGGCTTGTTAATTCACTGCCCGGCCTTGCAACCGCATGGTTCGAATCTTTTCCAGTTGTTCACCTTGCCGAGGCATTTAGCCCGGAAACCCCTTTATCTCAAGCCCATAAACGCCTTGATCATACGTCTCTGGTAAGCGCAGTAACAAAAGGATTAAGAAACATCTGTCAAACCGGTCCAAATCTAATGGAAATGGCTTCTTGGGCAGAGGCGGAACTACCGGGTCCTGCAGTAATGGAACTTGTAACATCCAAAGAACCAAATATCCCAATACCATTTTTTCCTGCAACCACAGGTAATGCTGAAAAAATAACAGCATTGATCTCACGATCTCAAAAACCTATAGTAATAGCCGGTTCATTGGCAATACGAAACGGATGGACCGGTTACCTTGCAGCTTTAGATATTCCTGTTTTTTCAACTGCAGCCGCTAAAGGTATTATTGATGAAACACTCAGCCATTCCGCAGGTGTTTATACTGGTGTTGGCGGTAAACTTACACCCGAATATAATATGATTTCCAATGCAGACCTTGTTGTCGGTATCGGATTGAACCCACGTGAAGTACTGAAGGTCAAACCCTTTCAGTGTAAGGCTGTGCTAATTGAGTCGATAAAAATCCCGGGCAGTGATGGATTCGCTTTTTCCTGCTATGCAGGAGTTGATGCAATAAAACCGGCTATTGATGCATTGAAACAAAAAACCTGGGGGATTGAAGAACTCAGTGCTGTAAAAAATCGTTTGAAATCGCATCTTGACGATAGTTTTCTGCCAGCACAGGTTTTTCAGCTCATTGATGACCATTTTAAAGGAAATGTCAGAGCAGTTATGGACACAGGTTATTTCTGTACCATAGGTGAACATATTTGGCTTGCACGCAAATCTGACGGGTGTCTGTTGTCAGGATGCGGTCGTTACATGGGAGCAGGACTGCCGATGGCTATCGGAGCTTCAATGTTTGATAAATCCATACCAACCATTGCTTTTATCGGTGATGGCGGAATCGGCATGTATCTGGCAGAGGCGAGGATAGCAGTCAGAAATTGCCTGCCTTTGTTGATAGTTCTCATGACAGATAACGCATTTGGGTCTATTCGTACCCGGGCAATCAACGAGGGATTTACACAGAACCCCTTGATCATGGATGGTAAATCATGGTCAGGTATTTTCAATTCTATGGATATTTCAAGTATCCGTACAGAGAATTTAAAACAGGTGGGGATGGCTCTGTCCAGTTGGAAACCGGGCAGCGGGCCCCTTTTTCTTGAAATTCCATTTGATTTAGAATTATATGAAGCTATGGTTAAAGGGATACGTTAAAACAGATTAAAGGATCATTTATGAAAGCAAAACATATTCTTATTATCGGTTCAGGCAGTGTCGGGAAAAGACATGCCCGTAATTTGGCAGCTCTTGGTTGCCGGATATCCTGTTATGATCCCCGCGAAGAACGTACAGCAGAGTTGGCAGAGGAAACTTCTGTTGTTCACTCATTTTCAGACCTTAATAATGCGCTAAATATTAAAGAACTGGATGGAGTGGTTGTGGCATCCCCTACAGCTTTCCACTCGGAGCAGACTATCAAAGCAATAGAACACGGTCTGCCGGTTCTTCTGGAAAAACCCTCTTCTAAAACGTTAGCCGAAACACACCAAATGCTCAGGTGTATGAATAAAACAACAGGCAGAGTGCTGTTAGGCTACACATGGCGATGGTGGAAACCCCTTTCCAGAACAAAGCAGCTTCTGGACGAAGGGAGAATAGGCAAAATACTTCAGGTCCAGTTCCACATGTCGGCACATCTAGCAGACTGGCACCCCTGGGAACCTTATCAGGATTTTTTCATGTCCAGTACAGAACTTGGCGGAGGAGCTCTTCTTGATGAAAGCCATTGGATTGACCTGATGCTATGGTTTTTTGGAAAGCCATTGAGCCTTTACGGTCAGGTTGAGAAAAATTCAAACCTTGAAATTGAAACCGATGACAATGTTGATGTGATCCTTAACTATCCTGATGGACTGAGAATTACCCTTCATCTGGATCTTTTCGGAAGACCGCATGAAAAATTTATTCGGTTTATAGGTGACAAAGGAACAATGGTGTGGTCAGCCGAACCCAATCGAATCAGTATTGGTACAAGCATGGAACAGCAGTGGGAACATGAAGAATTTACCTGTGAACGCAATGATATGTTTGTGTCTGTTGCCAAAGAATTTCTGTCTGTTCTTGATCATGGCAGTACAGAAACATGCCGTCTGGAGGACGGGGTAATGGTTATGCAAATAATCGAGGCAATAAGAAAGAGCCATCAGGAACAAAAAGTTGTCAGAGTAAATTAATACAATGGGTTTAAAAGGCTTAAAAATTTTGGCTGTTGTTCCCGCCCGCGGCGGATCAAAGGGAATTTCCTGTAAAAATCTCAGATCTGTCGGAGGCTTGTCCCTGATAGCACGTGCTGCCCGCATAGCAAAGTCATTAGACTGGATTGACGGGGCTATCATATCAACCGATAGCCTTGAAATGGCGGATGAAGGGCGGAAGTATGGGCTTGATGTGCCTTTCATACGGCCTGCTCATCTTGCAAGCGATAAAGCCCTTGGAATTGATGTCTGGCAGCATGCATGGCTTGCTTCTGAAGAGTATTATGGAAAAAGGTTTGACATTTCAATTATGCTCGAACCAACAAGCCCTTTGCGCCGATCTGAAGATGTGACCCTCACAGTGCGCACACTCATTGACGGTGCTCATCCTGCAGCAGCTACGGTCAGTCCAACCCCTGCTCATTATTCCCCCCATAAAACTCTCGAAGTATCGGAATCAGGAATAATAAAATTCTATTTGAAGGATGGCGCCAAATACTCCATTCGTCAAAGTATTCCTCAGTATTATCATCGTAACGGTATATGCTATGCAGCCGTCAGAGAACATGTAGTGGACAAACACATGATCATCGATATGGATACAGCAGCAGTAATAATAGACCGGCAAGTTGTCAATATTGACGATTTGTTTGACCTGGAATTGGCAGATTGGCTTGTAAAAAAACAAGAATGTGATAAGGATGTTTTATGAACATTAAACTTGAAGAGTATGCATTTTCAGATGAACAGGCTAAGGATTATTTGGTGGCAAATGGTTTAAACGACCTGCTCAAAGCAGGTTGGCAGGAAGAGTTACCCCCCAAGTGGGACGATCTTGCAAGACTGCACAAGCTGGTGCGGGAACGGAAACCCTTTCAGATTCTTGAATTTGGATCCGGGTTTTCAACCATTGTTATGGCTTCTGCGATGAAGACAAACTGGGAGGAATATAAGAGACTGATCACAGGCAAGCAGGCAGACAGAGTCTATCCCCAACCCTGCATGGTATCAATAGAGTCTTCTGAAAAATGGCGTGACAATACACAAATGAAAATACAGAAGGCAAAGTTAGAAGATTTTTCAGAAGTTGTTTTTTCAAAAGTCAAAATAGCTGAATATCAAGGACAAATCTGTCATTTTTACAAAAAACTACCCGATGTTGTGCCCGATTTTATTTATCTGGATGGGCCGGACCCTGCAACCGTTGAGGAAAACATAAACGGTCTGTCTTTTCAAAACCCCAAACGAACAGTCATGGCCGGAGACATTCTCAAATATGAATCAACCCTATTGCCCGGTTTTTTTATGATTGTTGATGGCAGAACCAACAATGCCCGGTTTTTACAGAGAATGCTAACCCGTTCTTATGAAATCAAATACCATCAAAAGGCAGATGTAACCACCTTTGAACTTAAAGAACCTCGCCTTGGAAGGAAAAATATTTTTGGACATGAGGCTTATACAGGAAATGAAGCAATAATTGAAAGATAGGATATAATTGATTTTGAACATGAATAAAAACGCCGTTTCCTTCTTAGTCCCTACCCGGATAGCGCTGACAACCCTGTTGCCTTACATGGAAAAATTTATAGAAAAAGGGTTTATAATTCATGTGATAGGCTCTTCAGGGGTGTTGGAAATTCTCAACAAACAACTTTCACACAATAATTGTAAGACCTACCCTCTTGAGCCTTTAAAACGAAAACGCTTGCTGCAAAATATTTTACACAAAACCCTTGTCCTTTTGCTAACACCAAAGAATTTTTCAGTTTACTGGAAGAGCCAAATTGATTCGCGAACAAAATCATCTAATCCAATACGAAATTTGGCAATTAAATTTCTTCAGGCAATCCCTTTTAAGTTGAAACGTGGTAAAATTAATCAAACCGTTCAAAAGATACTTAACCCTTTTTTCAGAAACCCCTTTCCGACTGAAACAGTCTTAGCCACCTCTGTTCAAGGTGGTGGCTACCTGTTAACATCAAGAGGGGTCAAAACCATTACAATTCTTGAAAGCTGGGATCAGCCCAGCAAATATCCACGTGGTTATTGGTCTCAAGATGTTCTGGTCTGGAACACTAAACTACAAAAAGACTGGTTAGAATATCAGGATTCAGGGAAAGTTTCCATCGGTTATCCAATCAAGTTTAATTATGTTATTACCAATAATCTTAGAATGGTAAAGAAGAAAAAAGAGCAAATCCTCCCCAGAATAATGTACCCTGCAACTTTTTGTCTAAACTCAAATCCGTCATTTTACAGAGAGGAATGTCGGCTGCTCCGAACTGTTTCAAGGGCTACGGAAAAATTGGGTCTTAAACTTTTTGTAAAACCAAAACCAAACGGAACTCCCGGAGAGTTTGACGAACCTCTGTCCGGTTTTGATCATATAGAGGTTGGGAAATACCAGGAACACAGGGAGATGGCGGATTATTTCCTTTCGGCTGACTATAACAACCAGCGCCTCAGTGAACTTCAACGTTGTGATATGATTATTAATTTAGGCACCACCTTTGCCATTGAAGCAGCATTGTTTGGTCTGCCGATCCTGCAACTTGAAGCCTTGTCTGGCGGTGATTTTCCTGCACTTGCAAAGGCCATGAATAATTTTCATCTCCGGCAATATATTCTAAAAAACAGCCACCTGGTGAATGGTTTTAGGGATGAAACAGATATAGAGATGATAATAAAAAAAGGTGTGGAAGAATACGCCTCCAAATCTAATGGGGGGACAGGGGTTATCTGGAAAATGAGGGATAAACTGAGAAGCTTTGCACAACCGGAGAAGTCTTTTGAGGAAGCTGCGGATTTATTGTTGGAGTGCTGCACAAGAGAGTTAAACCATGAAAGTGACAAATAAGACTACTCCTGAAATTATTGGAAGATCAGAAAAAAAACAATCCGCTAAGGTAATTACCCTTACAGGTTACTACGGTGCAGGGAACCTTGGTGATGACTTAATGCTTCAGGCACTTATCCATCATCTGCTTAATGACCCCGATATCATATTGAACATTTTTCAATTTAATCATACAACTCCTCTTCCGATTATAGCTAACAATAGAATCAATACAATTAAAATCCCTCCAAAAGGAATAAACCGTTTTTTAACAGCAGCCAGAACATTGCTGCGAACAGACTGGCTGATTTTTGGAGGAGGCACATGTTTTACAGACAGTGCTGGAGACGGCAGTTTTAAGTTGTTTATGCTTGCTAAATTACTGGGATGTCGTTTAGGCTATATCGGCGTTGGAATTGGAGATCTGAATCATCAAAGCCGGAAATGGAAAACCAAAATTCTTTTACGGATCAGCGACCTGATCACTTTTCGAGACAATCGATCATATACCTATGGGTTAGCATTAGCAGGCAAATCTTCAGACAACAAAATTTATAAAACAGAGGATCTATGTTATCTTGGCATAGATAATCAAACATCGGGAAAAGTCGAAAACACTCACGACGTCAAACCTGTTTGGGTGATATCGGTTCGGCCTCTTGAACAATATCTACCTAAAGAACAATTGGAAACTTTTTGGGATGACTGGACTGACTGGCTTTATGATATTTTAAAAAAAAACAGACCACTGAAGATTGTTTTTCTTCCGATTGATGACCAGAGAGATATTCCTATAAGCAAAACAATCTGCCAATCCATAAAAGATAAAGACCTGCATCACAATAACCTTGAAATAGCTGTTGAAAATAATCTGTCTGCAGATGAAAAGCGCCGGTTGCTTGCAAGCGCAGATCACATCATCTCCATGAGGTTGCATGCCTGTCTTCTGGGTTATGCTTACAATGTTCCAACCTTTGGTATAGCCTACTGCAAAAAAGTCATCGCTTTTTATGAATCTATAGGCAGTAACTGTTTTGCTGAAATATATGACTGGCTTACCAATACTGGAAAACCCGCAATTTCGATACCTGCAGACAGATACTGTTTTGAGTATAGCCTGCAAAAGGCTAAGGATAAAGCATTAATGAACATTGATATCCTAAAATCGTATTTATAATCCAGAAAGAATCACCTTGCAACTCAATCAGATACAACCCCTGCCCAGGGAAAACCGTTCTATCCTGTTTCTTGGTTTTGCCGTCCTTTTCTGGATATATGCCTGTTTGTTCTACACTTCATTTAACTATGCAGATATATTTCAAACAGGAAACAGAATTATCCTTTTCGGTTTGATTTTTGCCTGTATCTGGATTTCTTTTGGTAAAAACGGGCGAAGGTGGGTACGTGATCTGCGAGACCCTGTAGGTTTCTCAATTTTTCTATATTTTGCATATATCCTTTACTCCTTCATTCTTAGCATACTGCTCGGGAATATACCCGCAGACAACATAGACTCTTTTCTCTTACAATGTTTTTTACCTATCCTGTTTTATTTTGCATTTAAAAATACCAGGTACTGGAATAAAATACTCTATGTCATAGTATTTTCAATCGTATTGAATGCCATAAGCGCAATTCTCACCTCACCATTGGTTGGATTTGACATCCCGATTGTTACCCAGCTTGCAAAAGAAGCGGCATTCCGAGGCGGCAGTGATGCAAGATTACAGGCATTTATCGGTAATTCAACCACAATAGGCTATTTTGCACTTATTTGTCTCGTAACATATATTGCTATCCCCTCTATGCGGTTTAAATACATCGTAATGCCGGTTATGGTGGTGACTGTTTTGTTAGCCAGGCAAAGGGGGGTATGGATGGGTATCCCTATATTACTGGTATTATTATTCTGTTTTACCATAACGGTAAAAAAATACAGAAGAAGGGCGCTATTTCTGTTTATTCTTATACCTGCTTTAGGTATGGGTGTTTATCTGATTCTTGTTTATTACACAGATATTTATTCAGTGAAAATCTTATTAACAGATACCCTTAAAAGCATGGACCCCGAGGTTGCTTTAGGGTCAAGGTCATATCAGCAGATTATTTACAACAATAGTAATTTGTTTTACATCCTGTTTGGAGAAGGATTTGGAAAATACTCGCCTCTTATTAAAGAAAACCCGCTTCAACAACCCGATGCCCCGTATTTTATGATCTTTAATGAAACAGGCATAATAGGGACTCTCATATTTTTCAACATGTTTTTTCAAATTTTTCTTCATTCATTTAAAACCCGTAACCTTATTATTATGTTTATGGTTCTGCACTTATCAGTAGGATTACTTGGGTCCAGGTATTTATGGTTTTTCCCACTTAATTTTTTATTCTATACATTTGTGGGAATGTTTCAAAATATGAGTTCGCGGAACCTGATGTTTTTTTCAAAAAACAAAGTTGTGCCTGTCAAACCTTATGTTGAAAACCGTAACTTAAAAAACCTATCAACATTACAACCGTCTCTCTGAAAACTATAAAAATCAAGAAGTTGGTATGATAAGAAGTTAAAGGACAAACAGGCATTAACAGAACTATATGAAAAAAAAAGGACTTTATAAATGCAGAAAAACAGCAAGGTACTTCTAATTGATCCATGGGCTATTAACAATACAGGTGATTATACTAACGGTTTAGCCTATGGATTGTCTATGATAGTTGAACTGACCTTAATAACTAATCATTTTTTTGTTAAAACAAAAGCAGCCAACTATCAAATTAAGCGATTTTTTTTCAAAAAATCTCAAAATATGAATACGGGTATTATAAGAAAGATCATTCGAAGTATAGAATACATATTGGCATATAATAAAATAATCAAATTTTTAAAACAAGAGAAAAAACAGTTCGATGTTATTCATATCAACTGGCTTTTAATGTATAAGATTGACAAGTACTACCTGAAAATATTAAAAAAATATTGTAATATGCTTGTTTATACAGCTCATAATGTTATTCCACATAATGAAGGGGAAAAATACCTGACTGACTTGAAAACTATCTATAGTTTTCCTGACATTATTATTCTCCACGGTGAAAATGTTAAACAGGAATTTACTAAATTATTTCCAAAATATTTGGACAAAGTATATGTACAAAAGCATGGTTGTAATTTAATAAGCAGAACAGAATTTTCAGAGCAGAATGTTGATAAGGCAATCAAAAAAAAAGTTAGTTCATATGAACAAGTTTTTATCTTTTTTGGTAATATCTTTTACAATAAAGGCACCGATCGTCTAATAAAATACTGGGTAGAGAATTGCTCAGCACAGAAAACTCTTTTAATTGTGGCTGGACGTATCGTGGAACAATATAAAGAGCTAACCGCTTTAGAAAGTCAGATTGAACAGACTGAGAATATTCTTTATATAAAAGAATATGTTGAGGATAATTTACTAAACTATTTTATAGCTAAATCAAATTTAGTTATAATGCCATACAGACATGCAAGTATGAGCGGCGCGGTATTTACTGCAGCTGATTTCAAAAAACCGGTGCTCTGCACCAGAACTGGCGCAATTGAGGAGTACCTACAGGATAATGTTGACAGTTTTATTGTCAGCAATACTGAGCAAGCTTTAGGGGATAAATTAAATTATATATTAAAGCAATTTCCAAAGCATAAATTGCTCTTAATGGGTGAACAACTCCAGGAAAATATTGCGAATACCTGCTCTTGGAAAGTCATAACAGAAAAAATTGTAAGAGAATGTTATAAAACTGATATTCAATAATGATGGTTCCGTAAAAAGTCTAAAAAGCCCCCTCTACCTTGACGGGAGAGGGTTGGGGTGAGGGTGATGTGAAAGCAATTACAGTATGTTAGAAGCAACATTGCCGCAACCCGTTTTGGCAATTCAAGAAAAAATAGACTTTTTACCGGTTCATCAATAATGTAAAAACAAATTAACAGAAAGCAAACAATGATCATAACTAAAACACCATTCAGAATATCCTTTTTGGGAGGGGGCAGTGATTTTCCTGCTTTCTTTCAGGAACACGGCGGATCGGTAATATCTACAACATTTGACAAATATTGTTATGTTATTGTCAGACATTTACCCCGATTTTTTACCTACTCTACAGAACTTGCATATTCAAAAATTGAAAGGGTCAATTCAGTAGAAGAAATTCAACACCCAGCAATTCGTGAAGCTATGAAATATATGAATATACAGGATATCAGACTTACCTATGAAGCTGATTTGCCCGCCCGATCAGGGTTGGGAACAAGCAGTTCCTTTGCGGTTGGCATGCTAAACGCATTTTACGCTTTAAAGGGAGAGATTGTAGATAAAAAAAAACTGGCAGATGAAGCAATTATTTTAGAAAGAGATTTATGTAAAGAAGCAGGGGGAATTCAAGACCAGATTGCAGCAACTTTTGGTGGATTTAACAGAATTGATTTCAATGCTGACGGTTATACTGTAAAACCTTTAAAGCTATCTCAAGAACGCAGCAGTGAATTAAATAAGAAATTAATCCTTTTTTTTACCGGTTTTTCAAGATATTCATCTGATATACAAATTAAACTTCAAACATCATTGAAGGATAAAGTTCCTTTGCTATTAGAAATGATTGATTTAGTAAATGAAGCAGAAAAAATGCTCACAGGCAAATGTGATTTGAGTAATTTTGGGTATCTACTTGACTATAGTTGGAATTTAAAAAGAGGTCTCACTAATAATGTTTCTAATGAATACATAGATATTTTATATTCAAAAGCAAAAAATGCTGGTGCTTTGGGTGGCAAGCTATTGGGAGCAGGCGGAGGCGGTTTTCTGCTTTTGTATGTTGAACAAGATAAGATTATAAACGTCAAAACGGCTCTTGAAAAATTATTACATGTTCCGTTTCTGTTTGAGAATGTAGGTACAAAAAGGTTGTACTGTCAAAAGGAATAGTAATGAAAACAGTTATAATGGCTGGGGGCAGAGGTACAAGAATTGCGACACACAGTTCTAAAGTACCCAAGCCAATGATTCCAGTTTTAAATAAACCCGTTTTAGAGTATCAGATTGAATGTTTAAGAGAACAGGGTTATGGTGATATAATAATTGTTACTGGTTATCTAGGTGATGTAGTACAAAATTATTTCGGCAATGGGAATAAAATATCACCTGCTACAGGTAGACAATTTGGAATTTCTATTAATTATGTTAAAGAAACAATACCGCTAGGCACAGCCGGATCGTTATATTTATTGCAACAAGAACTTACTGATGACTTTCTTTTACTCAACGGAGATGTAATTTTTGATGTGGATATTTCTCGTTTCTATAATTATCATAAATCAAAAAGAAGTATAGCAACCATAATGACTCATGCTAACAACCACCCTTATGATAGTGGTATTGTAATTGCTAATAATGATGGGCAAATTCAAAACTGGATACACAAAGAAGATCAAAAGCTATGGTACAAAAACAACGCTAATTTGGGGCTTCATTTGCTTGCACCAAAAATATTCAGTGTTTTTGATAAACCAAAGAGAATGGATATGGATAGGGATGTTCTTCAACCTCTAATTCCATCAGGAAGGCTCTATGCTTATGATTCACCAGAATATGTCCAAGATATGGGAACCCCGGAACGCCTTTATGCGGTAACTCGCGATATAGAAAATGGAATAGTCAGGTCAAAAAAGCTTGTATACAAACAAAAAGCTATATTTATGTTCAGAGATGGTACAATAAATATAACTACAACTCCTTTCAATAATGTCGATGATTTTAAACTTCTTAAAGGAGCAGCAGAGGCCATCAAAAGAATCAATAAAAATGGCTATCTGGCTATTGTTGTAAACAACCAACCACTCATTGGTGCGGAACAAGTCAGTATGGAAAAATTAGGAGAAATCAATAATAAAATGGAGACCTTGCTAGGTAAACAAGAAGCATATCTTGACGATATTTTATGTTGCCCTCTTCAACCCCATGAAGGTTCTATGACACGGGAATATGAATATAATCTATCTTATAAAACACATTGTAAATCAATACATACTATGCTGAACTTGGAAGCGGAAAAGTATAATATTGATCTCACAAAATCCTTGATGATTAGCTGCTGTGAAAATGATATTATGATTGCGAAGAACGTTGGTTGTCAATTTGCTTTACTGGGAAAAAGTAAAATGGTAAAGAATATATGCAGTTTCAAAAACTTGAACGAATGCATAGAAACTTTCCTTTCATAATACAGATCAATGGTTTTTTTATTTTTTTATGCAATCAGGTAAAACCAATTTTTCAGAAATACTATCTTTGCTAAACTTCTAACACTAAGAACTTATATATTCATTTAAATAAATATACCAAATAGATATATTTTTTGCTATCAACAGCATATAGTAGATAAAAATGTATTGGCAACATAAAGCAAAAATAAAGCGACTTTGTGCATGAATGCCCCCTCCAGGAAAAGAATTTACAACAATATAATTATTTTATGAAAATTTGGATTACTCAAGATGGTGAACCGATACCGGGTATTGATAAAGACACCCGAGAATGGCGTACGGCTATCTTGTCTAAGGCTTTGGTCTCTGCAGGCCATGAGGTGCTATGGTGGGCATCAACATTTGATCATGCCAGAAAAAAGCACTGGTTTAATGAACCAAAAACAATTGAGGTTATGCCGGGATTGAACATGAGACTTCTGCACAGCAGTGGATATAAAAGCAGCAAATCACTCAAGCGCTTTTGGCATCATAGAGAACTTGCTGATCAATTCATAAAAGAGGCGGAGGATGAAAGTGTTAGACCGGATTTGATCTATGCCAGTCTTCCAACACTTGAACTTGCAGAAAAAGCGGTTATTTATGGAAACAGTTACAATATTCCTGTGGTAGTTGATGTCAGGGATTTATGGCCCGATATTTACTTAACCATTTTTCCTGTTTTATTAAAGCACTTTGCAAAACTTGTTTTTTATTCAGAATTTAGGCGAGCAAACAGAATGTTTCAATCAGCCACTGCTATTCTGGCTGTTTCAAACACGTATTTTCGGTGGGCACTAAAATACGCTAAGAGGTCTGAAAGCAAATCAGACAAGATATTTCCTTTGGGTTATAAGAGTTTACAACATAGTTATTCCACAACAGAAGAGGATGAGTTAAAGTCAAAATTTGGCATCCGAAGAAACTGCATGGTAGTTACCTTTGTAGGGATATTTGGTTTTTCTTATGATCTTGAAACCGTAGTTCATGCAGCAAAAGTTATCGAGGAACAAGGAAAATATCCTATACAATTTGTCATTGTAGGTGACGGAGACCAAAAAGATAAATTGCAGAAGCTTGCAAATGGTATCTCTACAATTGTCTTAACCGGATGGTTAGACAACGAATCAGTAGAGAAACTGATCGGACTATCATCAATATGCCTTGCCGCATACTCTGATCATGCAACGCAAACCCTCCCCAATAAACCCTTTGAATACATGGCTGCGGGGTTACCCCTGCTCTCTTCATTGAAAGGAGAACTTGAATATCTGATAACAGAGGAAAGGATTGGACTTCAATATAAGGCTGGAGATATTAATTCCCTGGTTCAGCAAATAGTCTGGCTATATGAAAATCCGAATGAAAGAAAGGAAATGGGGATGAGGGCAAAGAGGCTTTTTGATGAGAGGTTTGATGCCGATGTTATCTATCCTAACCTGGTTGAACATTTGGAGGCTGTGGTGGAGGGCGTAAAACGTGAGAGCGGAAGACGGGAGAGGATGCAAAGCGATGAGCAATGAGTGGTGAGAGGGTAAGAAGTGAGGAAGTTAAGGGGGTGAGAAATGCAGATATGGGATTACCAATTTTACATTTTTATAAATTAAAAGGATAAACAAAATGAGACATAACAGAGAAAGAATAGCTGATTTAGAAAAAATTCTTGATGAAATTGATTTGATACAAAACGATGAATGGCTTAAATCTCTGGAAGAACGGAAACTTAAAGAACTTGAGTTCCATGACAGAGACAGGGATAGAGCTAAAATTGCCTCATTGGACAAAGATACTTATGAAAAATTCTACGGCAACAAAAAATACTATTCTGCTACTCGGGCATCGAAAGCTTACACTCAACAATGGATAGATTGCCAAGCTAAAAACAACGTATTTCTTGATTACGCCTGCGGAAATGGATTCAATGCAATACGGGCAGCAAAAGCCGGGGCAACGCTTTCTCTGGGACTTGATATCAGCCTTGTATCAGTTCAAAATGCCAGAAAAGATGCTCAAGCCGAGGGGGTTTCAAATAACTGCAGGTTTTTTCAGGCTGATGCAGAGAACACCAAATTACCGGATAACTCTGTTGATAGTATTATCTGCTCTGGAATGCTCCATCATCTCGATTTGTCTTGTGCTTTCCCTGAGCTACGACGAATATTGGTACCCGGTGGAAGGATTTTATGCCTTGAGGCTCTTGATTATAACCCTGCAATTAAGTTATACCGTATGCTTACACCGGATATGCGCACAGAATGGGAAAAAGCTCATATATTGAGTATGAAAGATGTGAATTTTGCAAGCCGATTTTTTTCAATTGGTGAAATCAAATACTGGCATATTACAGGCATTCTTGCCCCGCATCTCAGATTTATTCCACTTCCTGTTTTCGAGACTGTTGATGCAGTGTTGACAAGATTACCGTTTGTCAAGCTGTTGTCGTGGATTTTTACTTTTGAATTGATCAAACCCGAGGTTCAAAGGTCAGAGGACAGTGATCTGAGAGCGGAAGAGTAGAAGATGAGGTCAGAGGTCAGAGAACCGAAGTCGGAAGGCAGGAGAGGTAAAAAACAGTAAAAGGTGGAAAAGTGTAAAAGTGAAAGGTAAATGCGGTAAAACCTTCCCACCTTCGTACCTTTTTTGTTCTTACTTTTATACTTTCCTACCTTCGTACTTTCCCACCTTCATACTTTCGCGACTTTTACCTTTCTAACAGGATACTGCTATGAATGATGCACAAAGGGATTTATTGGTTGCCGGTCTTGAGAAAGGCGGCGCTCCTGTCATGTGGGAGCGGATCATCAATGAGGCATTACCTGCCATACGGAGGCTGGTTCCTTATGGGAGCAATGTGTTGGAGGTCGGGTACGGTAATGGCCTGCTAAGTTGCTATCTGGCAAAGCAGCTGGGCTGGAATATTACTGGTCTTGATATTTGCGAGCAGTCTCATACAGCAGCGGTACGGCATGCTTCAGAATGCAATCTTGCAGATAAAGTCTGTTTTCATTGCTGCGCGCCAGAGGAGACAAGAAAGCATTCGGGAATTTATGATGCGGTGTTTATCAAAACAGTTATCTATAATTCACCTGACATGGAAGAATATGAGCGCTGGCTGGACTGGATACTGTCAGTTCTCAAACCGGGGGGGACCCTGATAAATTTTGAAACCGGAAGAGCCAACACACTTGTGCAGTTGTACCGGAAGCTCAGGCGCCGGGAATACACAGACCTTCTGCTTTATAACACTGAGATTGAAGCGCTTTATGATAGCCGGTTTGAAATACTTGAGCGCAGGTATTATGGGGGCATGAGTCAGTTTCTGTCGCCTGTTCCCTGGGCGTATAGGATGGCGGCATGGGTTGAGGAGACGATCAGGAAGCGAGATGCCGGGAACTGTTTTGCGGTGGGGATGGTGGGGAGGAAGAGGTGAAGAAGAGAAGATGGGAAGGTGAGAGGATGAGAGGGTAAGAAGATGGGAAGATGAGAGGGTGAGAAGTGAGAAAAAGCAGGATTGGAAAGAGTCAAGAGAAAAAGAAAGCAAGAGGATGATATGGGGCAGATTAGCAGTTTCCGGGATTTGATCGTTTATCAAAAGGCTTATAGGCTTGCTATGGGAATTTTTGAGATCACCAAAAAATTTCCGAAAGAAGAGAAATATTCTTTGACGGATCAGATACGCAGGTCATCCCGTGCTGTGACTTCAAACATCGCTGAATCTTGGGCAAAAAAAGCATACATCAAACACTTTGTAAGCAAGTTAAGCGACTCCCTCGGCGAGGAATTTGAAACTGAAGTCTGGTTGGATTATTCCAGGGATTGCAAATACATTGATGAACGGGTTCATGGGAGACTAATGTCTGAATATGAAGAAGTGCGGAAGATGATCATTTCAATGATGCATAACCCCGAAAAATTTTGCAAATAAGGTTCATATTCCCACTCCCTGCTCATTTCTCACCGCTGCCTTTTCTGTTTACTCTTTGCTCATTACTCACTTCTCACCGCTCATCTCTATCTTCTGCTCTCTTTATTAATTCCAAACCAAAGGACATCACTACTAATGCTCAAAAGACTATTCGACTTAATCGCAGCCGCAGCAGGGCTGATAGTGGCGTTTCCGCTGATGTTGTTTATATCTGTCTGGATCAAGTTGGATTCAAAGGGACCGGTTTTTTACAGGGGTGTGCGTGTTGGCCTTAATGGAAAACCATTTCGTATTTATAAGTTCAGAACAATGGTTGAAGATGCAGATAAAACGGGTCCTTCTTCCACATCAGATACAGATATGAGGATTACTCGCATCGGCAAATATCTCAGAAAATATAAAATGGATGAGTTACCCCAGTTATTAAATGTCTTTAAGGGCGATATGAGTATAGTTGGACCTAGACCACAGGTTCAGTGGGCTGTAGACCTTTACACTCCAGAAGAAAGGGCTATCTTGACGGTCAGACCAGGCATTACAGACTATGCTTCTCTGCGGTTTGCAAATGAAGGAGAAATTTTAAAAGACAGTACAGACCCCGATAAAGACTATCTCGTAAAAATTCATCCTGAAAAAACTAAGCTGGCACTTGAGTATGTTAAAAATCATACTTTACTGATTGACCTGAAACTTATTCTTAAAACGATTGCAAAAGTGTTAGGCTGTTAATTGACAACCTATCTCGACTCATCAATTTATAAATACTGTTTTTTAAGGAAGGACCATTATGGATAATATGCCAAAAAACAAAAATAGTCTTGAGGGGGGATTTCGGTCTGAGACTGAAATTATGGTGGGTAAACGTCTTGAAAATGTTTTTAGCAAATGCCCGGACAGTATTGAAATCAAACTTCAAAATTTCACTAAATACATCCGCCGACAGAACCTGACAAGACAACTTGCACTTTATGAAATCTTCAAAAGAATCCTCAACATCAAAGGGTCAATTATCGAATGCGGTGTCCATCGTGGTTTTGGTATCATGTCCTGGGCTAACTTTAGTGCAGTAATCGAGCCTGCCAATTTGACAAGGAGAATCTATGGATTTGACACTTTTGAGGGATTTCCATCTGTTGGAGAAAAAGACAGGACATCAATGGGAGATGTTAAAGCAGGTGAACTTTATGCAAATTCCTATGATGAACTGCTTGAACTTATATCTATTTATGATTCAAACAGATTCCTGGGTCATGTGAACAAAATAAAGCTAATCAAAGGGGATGCCACAGAAACGATTCCAAATTTTGTTAAAGAAAATCCTCATGTTGTTGTTAGTCTTCTTTTTCTTGATTTTGATCTCTATGAACCTACTAAGGCTGCAATAGAGCATTTTTTTCCAAGGATTCCCAAAGGAGGAATTATCGCCTTTGACGAACTGGATAACCCCCTATGGCCGGGTGAAACTCTGGCACTTCTCGATGGTATAGGCATCTCAAGATTACGTATAGAGAGGTTAGAGTTTGATCCTTACATCGGATTTGCAGTACTCGATTAAACTCAAGATATACAATACCTTTTCAAACCCTTAAAAACTTATGAGGTTTTCACAGATGACAACTTATAAACGAAACATTCCTTTTTTTAACTATCCCGCTATCTTTGCTCAAGATGAAATTCAGTATATAAAAATAATTCGAGATGTGCTCGCAAGGGGCGCATTTATAATGCAGAAGGAGCTTTTTGCTTTTGAGAATAGATTATCAAGTTACTTAGGAGTAAAGCATGCAATAGGTATGGCAGACGGGACAATGGCAATGCTGACTGGACTGCTTGCAGCAGGTATAGGTGAAGGGGATGAGGTGATTTTACCCTCCCATACCTTCGTTGCTACAGCCTCTGCCGTGTATAACATTGGAGCAAAACCCGTTCTTGCAGATTGCGGTAATGATCATTTAATCCATCCAGATTCCATTGAGAAATTAATCAGTAACAGGACTCGTGCTCTAATGCCGGTTCAATTGAACGGCAGAACATCTGACATGGATAAAATTATGAACATTGCCCAAAAACATAATCTGCATATTATTGAAGATTCCTGCCAGGCTCTTGGATCAAAATACAGAGAACGGTTTGCTGGCACCTTTGGTTTGGCTGGTGCTTTCAGTTTTTACCCATCTAAAACCCTTGGATGTTTTGGTGATGGAGGAGCGCTGGTTACAAACGATGACTCAATTGCAAGAAAAGTTCGTTTACTAAGGGATCATGGAAGGAATGATAATGGTGATATAGAATGTTTCGGGTTTAATGCCCGCCTTGATAATGTCCAGGCTGCTATCCTTGACTACAGGCTTCAGAGGTATTCAGAAGATATAAACAGGAGGAGATACATTGCACGATTATATCGTAATAATATGCAGGACATAGAACAAATAATGCTTCCACCAGGTCCTGACGATGATTCCGACCATTTTGATGTATATCAGAATTATGAAATAGAGGCAGCCAAAAGAGATGATTTGAAAGCTTACCTGGCAGAAAACGGTATAGGTACCATGATCCAGTGGGGGGGGAAAGCTATACACCAGTTTAAATCTCTTGGATTTGTTGATACAAACCTACCGGTAACAGAAAGAATATTTAATAGATCCCTTATGTTGCCAATGAACACCTCTTTGAGTGATGATGATATCCATTATGTGTGTGAAAAGATAGAAAATTTTTATAGATAAACTGAAAAGCAAAATCTTTCATCACCACAGAGCAACGCAGGGTTTAAAACAAAAGTCTGATCCTCTGTGCCTCTCTGTGATCTCTGTGGTGGAAAAGCTTTTTGGCTTTTTTCTTCTTCGCGATACAACATGCTGATTGGGCAGAGCTAACATTACTACTATTCAAACTTGCAATTTATACAACAAGAGGTGTTAAAGATTAAAATGGGAAATTATGATGCTTTGAGAGCATTGGCACATCAGGTTCGACTGCATTCGACAAAGATGATAAGTGCTGCAAAAAGCTCTCATTTAGGAGGAAATCTGTCAATGGCAGATATTATCGCCGTGCTTTATGGAAGGGTTATGAATGTTTCTCCGGAGAACTGCTCCTTCCCCGACAGGGACCGGTTTATTTTAAGCAAAGGACATGCAGCAGCAGGGTACTATGCGGTATTGGCTGAATGCGGCTTTTTTCCAACAGAGTGGCTGGAGGAGTTTTACAATGACGGAGGCAAATTGGCTGGTCATGTAACCACCGGAATTCCGGGGATTGAGGCTTCATCAGGGGCGCTTGGGCATGGGCTGCCAATGGCAGCGGGCATGGCAAAAGCGGGCAAGCTTGACCGGAAAGCCTACCGTGTATTTGCCCTGCTCAGTGACGGGGAATGCGATGAAGGCTCTACATGGGAAGCAGCAATGTTTGCCGCTCATCACGGGCTCAATAATTTGGTTGCTGTTGTGGATTACAATAAAATCCAGGCATTGGGCTATACCAGAGAGGTTATGGAATTAGAGCCTTTTGCCGATAAATGGAAAGCCTTTGGATGGGGGGTTCGTGAAGTTGACGGACATGATATTGAAGCACTGGTCAATAACCTTGAATCTGTTCCGTATTTACAAGAAAAGCCCTCCTGTCTGATTGCGCATACAATAAAAGGCAAGGGGGTAAGCTTTATGGAGGATAAACTGCTCTGGCATTATAGAACCCCGCAAGGAGACGAATATAAATCTGCACTGAAAGAGTTGGAGGACTGCCGATGAGAACCGCCTTCATTGAAACTCTGACAGAGCTGGCTACAGAAAACAGAAACATCATGCTTCTGGTGGGGGATTTGGGATTTGGTGTGGTGGTTGATTTTGCAAACCGGTTCCCGGATCAGTTTATCAACGTAGGGGTTGCCGAGCAGAATATGGCAGGTATTGCTGCCGGGCTTGCCATGTCCGGCAAAATTGTGTTTACCTATTCCATAGCCAATTTCCCGATTTTGCGCTGTCTGGAGCAGATTAGAAATGATATCTGCTATCATAATGCCAATGTGATATCGGTTTCCGTAGGCGGAGGGTTCTGCTATGGATCTTTGGGGCTGACCCATCATGCAACAGAGGATATTTCCATTATGCGCTCGCTTCCCAACATGACAGTCATAGCGCCGGGTGATCCGGTGGAAGCAAGACAGGCAACCTCATATTTAGCTGAAGGACGAGGTCCTGCTTATTTGCGGTTGGGTAGAGCCGGAGAGCCTGTAGTTCATGATAAGGGTATCAACTGGCAGTTCGGAAAAATGATTGAAGTAGTACACGGAAATGATTTAACTGTTATCTCCACAGGGGGTATGCTGAAGAGTTGCCTGGATGCGGTAGGGCAACTGAAAGAAACTTTAGGGGTTAACGCGCGGCTGCTTAGCTGTCATACCATAAAACCTCTGGATGGTGATGCGATTTCAAAAGCTGCTGCAGAAACAGGCACAATAGTTACCGTTGAAGAACACAGCTTAATCGGCGGACTTGGAGGTGCTGTAGCTGAATGTTTGGCGGACAGGGCAGTTCCCTATAAGAAACTGCTGCGGATTGGCTTGAAATCAGAGATTTGCAAAAAAGTTGGTTCTCAAGAGTATCTCCTCAAAGAGTGCGGGCTGGATGTGGAGAGTCTGGCTAAAAAAATAAGGGAGGTGGTATGCTGAGGTCAGATAACAGAAGTCGGGGGGGGTCTGGGGACAGAGGGTGGAGGACGGAGGACGGAGGGCAGAGGTCGGAGGACGGAGGACGGAGGACGGAGGTCGGAGGACAGAAGTCAGAGGTCAGAGATCAGAAAAAATATTAAAAAAAATAAAAAAAATAGGGACAGCGACCGTTTAATGTTGACTAACAGATAAGAATCTGGATATAAGCTTTGGCATTATCTGGTTTGTTTGGTTGGTCTATCAATCTCCCTCTCTCTTTTGTCAACCAAAAAAATAGGGACAGCGACCGTTTAATGTTAAAAAAATAGGGACAGCGACCGTTTAATGTTGACTAACAGATAAGAATCTGGATATAAGCTTTGGCATTATCTGGTTTGTTTGGTTGGTCTATCAATCTCCCTCTCTCTTTTGTCAACCAGCTTGTTTGCTCCTGTCCCGTGCCATTTTAATGGTTTGAGATTGACATCAACGGTATGGCCGTGATAAAGAAAATATATTATATATTTAGATCATTTCTGATAAAATCGGTTTCAAAAATATCCTAATCATATTATGATTTGGATGTGAAAGGATTTTTGACAGGAGGTAAATATGCAAAATCAATTTAATGTTAAGTATCCGCAGAATCTGCCGGATATCCTCCAGGTAACAAAGCAGGCTTTTGAGGATGAAGCCCGGATGGCAATGGCAGTAAAGCTTTTTGAGCTGAAGCGGCTTTCATCAGCGAGGTCCGGGGTCAGGTCTTGAAATACAAGTTTTTTAAGGCAGAAAAAAGGGGATGGCGGGAGGACGGTGAGGGAAGAAGCGGTGAGAAGTGAGTTGTGAGCGATGAGAGGGAATAAATAGGTTTTGGGTTTTGGGTTGAGGAAAAAATGTTTTGAACAAAAAGGTTGATGAAAGGGCTTTTGAATTTGCTTTGATAGATAAAGGGTTTTCAACTCAAAACTCAGCACCCAAAACTCAAAACTTTCATTTACCTCAACTTCTCATCTTCTATTTTTCAATGCTTCTTATCCCCTCTTTATTCTTCTTGACATTAAGTAACATAAAGGTTACCATGTAGGTGAATTTTTGCTAATGATTTATATCGAAGAATATATTAACGATAAAGGTTTCTCAGCATTTTCTCTATGGTTTAATCAATTAGACTCAGTAGCAGCAGCTAAAGTATTAACTGCTCTCTATAGAATGGAGCAAGGAAATTTTTCAAATACAAAGTCATTAGGTGGGGGTATTATTGAATACAAAATTGATTTCGGGCCCGGATACAGACTCTATTTTGGTAAAGATGGCACTGATATTGTGATTCTGCTCGGTGGGGGTATAAAAAAAGGTCAACAAAATGATATATCCTTTGCCAAGACATATTGGAAGGAATATAAAAGCCAAAAAAAAACCAGAAAGTGAGGTGTTACAATGCCTTTGACAAGAAACTTTCGGGAAACCATAAAAAACAGGGCAGAGAAAGACCCCTGTTTTAGAAAAGCAATGCTGACTGAAGCGATTGCTGTTTTTTTATCCGGTGATATGGAAACAGGGAAGGCTATGTTGAATGATTATATAAACGCTACAATCGGATTTGAAACACTTGGCAAAGAAATTCATAAACCAAGTAAAAGTCTTCATCGCATGCTCGGACCAGCCGGAAACCCCAAAACAGACAATCTTTTAAAGATATTGGAGTTTTTGCAGAACAATGAAGGGGTTAAGTTTGTGGTTAGTGCTCGTGAAGTTTGATGAAACAAAAATAGGGACAGTGGGCTTGGGGTCAGGTCTTGAAATACAAGTTTTTTAAGGCAGAAAAAAGGGGATGGCGGGAGGACGGGGGGCAGAGATCGGAGGTCCCCAGTGAAATCCGCTTGCGCTGATCTTCGATATTTCACGGGGCAGGCAGAGGTGAGCGGTGAGATAAGAGGGTATGAAGGTACCCATATAACCTAATAAACTCTATTAAATGGTAAACTCAAAATGGGTTATGCAAAGGTCTCGATGTTGGGTAGGATAAGTATGTCAAAAAATATTATTTCGCTTATAAAAAAGGGAGAGTCTGATACGCTTGAATTCAAGAATACCTTTGGCCGGGAAGCTATTGAATCTTTGTGTGCTTTTGCAAACGCCAAAGGAGGAATGGTTCTTGTCGGCATTGATGATGATGCCAATATCATAGGCGTTCAGATTGGCAAGGAGAGCATTCAGCAGTGGTTAAATCAGATAAAAACCTCAACCTGTCCTTCAATTATTCCAGACGCTGAAGTCTTTTCTTATAAAGGCAGGACTATAGTTGCGTTGAAGATTATTTCTTATCCTGTTAAACCTGTCAGCTTCAAGGGAAAATACTTAAAAAGAATTAACAAATCCAACCATTATATGGATTTAAGTGAAATTGCCAATGAGCATCTCAAAACCATTAACCTGAGCTGGGATTTTGCTCCGGATTCCAGTCACAGCCTTGAGGATATTTCTCTTGAAAAGGTTAACAGATTTATTTCTATCTGTAATAAAATCAAAGACTACTCCATTACCGACGATCCCCTGACGGTCCTTAAAAAATTCGAATTATTACGCAACAACTCCATTACTTTTGGTTGTTTTCTGCTTTTCTGTAGAGAACCTTCAATGATTTCCACTATTGATGCAGGCCGCTTCGATTCTGAAATCATCATTAGAGACAGCGCAACCATCAGGGATGATCTTTTTACTGAAGTTGATATATGTATGGATTTTATACGCAAACACATAAGCAAGCGAATGATCATCTCCGGCAAGGCCGGACGCGACGAGGTTTGGGAGTATCCACTTGAAGCTATTAGGGAAATCCTCATCAATATGATTGTTCACAGAGACTATCGGGCAAGTGCTGATTCAACTATGAAAATTTTTGACGACAGGATAGAATTTTTCAATCCTGGCGGACTGCCTGATGGTATCAAAATGCAGGATATCCTGTCGGGCAGGGTTGCGTCCATGCCGCGGAATAAGCAAATTGCTTCAATTTTTAAAGAGGCTGGAATTATTGAAAAATATGGCTCAGGAATTCAAAGGGTCAGACAAACAATGACAAGCCTGAAGGCGCCTGATCCAATATTTGAATCCATAGCCGATTCCTTCAAAGTCACTTTGTTTCGTGAAAGAGGAATCGTAAATGGCGGAGTAAATGGCGGAGTAAATGGCGGAGTAAATGGCGGAGTAAATGAGTTGTTAGCTTACATTAAGGTCAATCCCGGTAAAAAATCTAAAGAAATTAAAGCAGCCCTGGATTTGCCTCAGAGAACATTGGAACGTTGGTTAAAAGAACTGCGAGAACAGAATAAAATTAAATTTCAAGGCGCACCCAAAACAGGGGGATATTATATTCTGTAGAAAAGGGGACAGGCTGGTTTAAAAGATGAAACAAGGTTTTAGGGTCAGTACGGAGCAATGAGTAGTGAGAGGTGAGCAAAGAGCAGAGGGCAGAGGACGGAGGACAGATATCGGAGGTCGGAGGTCCCCAGTGAAATCCGCTATCGCTGATCTTCGATATTTCACGGGGCAGGCAGAGGTGAGCGGTGAGTAGTGAGCAAAAAGCAGAGGACGGAGGTCGGAGGGCAGAGGTCGGAGATCGGAAGACAGAGATCAGAGATCAGGCGTCAGCCACACCCCTTCAACGATCAACCTTCTCCTTCCCATATCATCGGCGGCGCTGTGTCTGAGGATCTGTTTAACAGAGGGTTGTGTCTGCCGTCCGGCACTGCCATGACTGATGAAGACCTGGAACGAGTGGTAGGGGTGGTTAGGGGGGTGGGCAAAGAGAGAAGAAGAGGATAAGAAGTTGAGAGGATGAGAGGGTGAGCAAAGGGCGGAGAACAAAGATCGGAGGACTGAAGACGGTGAGTGATGAGAGGGTGACAGGATGAGGAGTTGGGAGGGTAAGAGGATGAGAAGATAAGAGGGGGAGATGGAAAAAGCGAACAAAATATGGCAAAAATACAAAAATAGGGACCGTTTAATGTTGGCTAGCAGATAAGAATCTGGTCTATTTGGTTATCTGGTTTATACTGTAAATCCAAATCCTGCCTGATACTTTTTTCTCTGTGAAAAATTCTTGACAACCTGTTATTACAATATAAAATGGTATTCAATATCAACAAAAGAATAACTGAGAAAAACCATCATCATGGAAAAAGCTTATTCTGTTAACAATATACCCATTCGTCTTACTTATGAAAGGTGGTATCATATTATTGAAAACCATGATGACTTAGCCAGTTATTTTCATGATGTGCTTGATACGATTGAGAATCCTGAATTTGTAATGCAGGGAAACAGCGGATCTCTAAAAGCAACAAAAAATATGGGTAAAGGGAAGTGGATTGTTGTAATCTATAAAGAGTTATCCCATAAAGACGGGTTTGTAATTACAGCATATTTTCTCAATATTAAACCGAAGGGGAAAATTATATGGAAGCGATAAGAGCAAAAGAAACAAATTCTTTCATTGGAAGGTGCGTAACTGTAGCATCTGATATTCTAAAATTATCTGCTAAACAGATATGGATAGATTATGATAGCGAAGCTGATGTGTTATATATGAGTTTTAGAAAACCACAGAGAGCCAGTGAAACGATTGAATTAGATAATGATATGTTACTGAGAAAAGCTGGTAAGGAAATCGTTGGATTAACTATTTTAAATGCCAGCACCCGGAGAACAGAATGTTCCAATCGGTGAAATAAAGGATCAAAGTAAATCTAAAGGGGGTCGGACCCAGGTAACATTCTGTTTTTTCACATTATTTCGTTCAAAATTAATCCTGAAACGGGCTTAGAGTATGCTTTTTGATACTAAAAAGGGGGTTTTAAGGGTTGGGGCGGTGGTATTCAAAAAACTTGATGATCGAGTAACAGCAACCATCTTTTTTCCTGGATGAAATAGCAGGGGTTGGGGTCTGCTTTATTGTCTTTGTTGGGGGGTAAAGTATGGTCATCGGAATAGTCTGTGACCTCAATGGGAAAGTGATTAATGATTGCTGAGTACTGAATTGTCTTGCCACTTTAAGGCTATGATTGTATACTGAAAAAAGAAAGTGGCATGGGTATGAAGATTATATATAACAAGGAGATTCAATATGTCCATTTCCATTGAAATTCCTGATGATATCATGGAAACGGTAAAATTGCCGCCGGACAGAGCCAAGCGGGAATTAACCTGGGAGATGGCCTTCTCTCTTTACCAGCGCAGGCTTTTATCCATGGGCAACGCAAGGAAACTGGCAAGGCTGGACAAATGGGCTTTCATAGAGGGATTGGCCGAGAGGGGAATCGAGCGCCACTATTTTGAACAGGAGCTTCAGGAAGATATCCGTTATGGTAGTGATAAGTAATTCTTCCCCTATTATTCACCTGGCCAAAATAGGAAGACTGAATCTGTTGGAAAGATTGTACAGCCGTATCCTTGTGCCTGAGAAAGTATATCTTGAATGCACTGACACCGTTCATTACCACAAGGAAGTAGAGCTGATAGCCTCCCAGTCAGCCTGGATAAAGAGGCATTTGATTGAGGATGATCGACTTTTCAATCTTTTATACGCCGAAATTGACGCAGGAGAGGCTGAAGCCTTGGTTCTGGCCCTGGAACAAAAGGCAGACCTTCTGCTCCTTGACGACCAAGAAGCCAGGAGCATGGCCAGAAAGCTTGGATTGCCGGTAACGGGCACGCTTGGGGTGTTATTAAAAGCTAAAAATGAAGGCATGATTAACTCCTTTGCAGAGGATCTTCAAAAATTACAGAGATCTGGTTTTTGGCTATCCCAAAACCTTGTAAATACCCTTCTTCCCTCTTCCGGATCAAATGGTTGATCTGTGCCGACCGCACCTACATAGGGGGTCTGACCGAAAGCGCCGATTAAAATCCGAGGCTCCGGTGTCAGGTCTTGAAATACAAGTTTTTTAAGGCAGAAAAAAGGGGATGGCGGGAGATCGGAGGACTGAGGGCAGAAGTCGGAGGGCGGAGAACGGGGGACAGAGATCGGAGGTCGGAGGTCTGAGGACGGTGAGGGAAGAAGCGGTGAGAAGTGAGTTGTGAGCGATGAGAGGGAATAAATAGGTTTTGGGTGTTAGGAAAAGGCAAAAAGCAGGAACCGGAAAGCAGTAGTCTGGAGATAGAATATCCTTTCGACTTTTGTGTTTTTTTAACTTTCAACTTTTATGGTTTTGCTACGAGCTATTTACCCTGCCTGCCCCGTGAAACCTTCTTTGATTCTGTTTCACTGGGGTTAAATCAGGGATCAGGTTTTATTTAACTGGGGTGAAACACAGCCCTCAAGCTGTTGAGCGAAAGCGGGTTTTATCAGGGGACGAAGTCTCAGCGGGGCGGATTTCATCGGGGTGTCCCATATACTTTTCCTTGACTACTTCGCAAAGGAGTGTTATCATTGGATCATAACAAGTCAGGACTTGACACGCTGCTTGACCTTGATGGCGAGGTGTTTCCAATGGATAATGGATTCTGGGTAAAATTCAGTGCTTGCAGAATACCGGTCAATCAGCATATCCCTCATGGCATTAAGTACTCCCTGACCCTGCATGACAGATACAATCAGAGGATTATTGGGTATGACAATGCCCATGGAGTTAAGTCACCTAAAAAAAAGAAATTTTCAGGAAGGCGGGATGTCTGGGATCATAAACACCAAAAGACATGCACATCACTCTATGAGTTCGAGAGCGCTTATCAGCTTCTTGAGGATTTCTGGAATGATGTCAATGCCGTTTTTGAAACAGGAGGTGTTTGATGCCGAATAAAGCAATGAAGGTCGGGATTATATCTAAGCAGGACTATATTAAAAGAACCCTTGCTATTGCAAAAGGGGATTATAAACCCAGGGAAGATGAACCTAAAATCTGGTTTGAATCCATCCAATCATTAGCTCAGGTATTGAGCACCGAGAATCAAAAATTACTGCAGACGATTATTCAGCATAAGCCACACTCCATCACCCAGCTCGAATCGTTGACCCACAGGAATAAATCAAATTTGTCACGTACGCTTAAGACTATGGAACGATACGGGATTGTGGAGTTGAAGAAAGAGAAGAGCAGGGTATTTCCAAGAGTAAAGGTTACGGATTTCAATGTTGAATTCGGTCTTAATTATACAGCTCATCCGTAAGGCATCGGGGTCAGTACAAGATAAAACAGGGTGTTAGGGTTAGTTCAGAGCAAATGGGAGAGATCGGTTTTGGGTTTTGGGTCTTGAAATATCAGTTTAATGGGTAGATCATTTTTAACAGAATTTGAATATGATATTAAGAAAAGCCTTTCCAACAAAGAAAAACACGGCATTGATTTTGAGGAGGCTAAACTTCTCTGGAACGATAAAAATGCCTTGGTTATTCCTGCTAATATTATTGAGAATGAATCCAGATATGCTATAATTTCGAAAATAAAAGAAAATTTTTATATTGCTATATTTACTATTCGCAATGAAAAATACAGAATAATTAGCGTTAGAAATTGCAGAAAAAAAGAGGTGCAAATGTATGAAAGAAATATCATATAAAGAGTTTGATAAAAAATTTGACAGCAATGAAGATATAACTGATTATCTTGATTTTTCTAGTTCCATGAAGCTTGAAGACTTTGAGAGACTTTCTACAAAAACAAAACAGATAGATATTGAGTTTCCTGAATGGGTTGTGACTTGTCTGGATAGAGAGGCAAAAAAAATCGGTGTTACAAGACAGTCAATCATCAAATTCTGGATTACAGAACGGCTTAGAGAAGAACAAAAATATCTTCTTGTTGAGAGAAAAACAAGGCAGAAAGCTCAAGAGAAAGGCAAAAGGGGACAGGCTGATTTAAAAGATAAAACAAGGGCTTAAGTGTTAAGTTTTAGGGTTTTAGGGTGTTATTTTTTAGCTTTTAATCCACCAAATCCGCGTCTATTTTTACCTTTCCGGTCAAACCAAAAATTAAGATAGCTCTAAGCTACAAGGAAACCGAATCTGAGCTCCGTTCTCAGCCCTTTTCTCATATCTTTGTTTTCAACTCAAAACTCAACACCCAAAACTCAAAACTTTCATTTACCTCACCTTCCCCCACCTGGCAGCTTTAATCTGATATCTATTCCTTTATACACCGGACATACCAGCCATGGAGTTTATTCTGATAAAGCGTGCGGCCTTTGGAGTGGTCGAACCTCATCTCAAAGCACAAAGCATTATCAATGTTATCAACTGATTCAACAAAGCTCCAAAAATAACCATAGTCACCGATATGAACAAACTTGCCACTGTTTATTTGGCGATACCCCCCAGGTAGTCCTGTAAACCCACTCTCGTTTGTAGCCCCTTCGTTGGGGGCTGCCCATAAGCCGGTGCCCTCTTCAATGGTACCGGTTGCTTTCATTTTGCCGCCGGCTACATCTGCGCCGCCGAGGTGATCGGTTAGTTGTGTCCAGTCGTCATCACTTGGGACTTTCCATCCGGTGGGGCAGAGATTGCCGGTGTCCACCGCGAACCAGTTATACATTGCACCGTAGATTTCTTTGTTTGCCTCATCATTGTCATAAAAGCAGTATGCCGGGGTGGACATTTGTGCCCATTGTTCATTATTTATTACTAAATGAATAGGAGTACCATCATTGTATTTAGTAGTTTGGAGGTTTTCTGCCATCCAGAACTGATTGCCAATCCTTACAATGTCATAAATATTGCCGTCAATATCCGTTACACTTATGGGGACTTCCTCAAAGTGTGCTGTCAGTATTATGTTTTGTTCGGCAGTAAACATAAAAGTAGGCTCTGTGCTGACCACAGATCCGCCCTCTTTCCAGTCTATGAACAGGTACCCTTCATTTGCAGCAGCCGTTACAATCACATCTTCCCCCACGTTATATGAGCCGCCGCCTGTTACACTGCCCCCTGCCGGCGGAACAGCAAACACTGTGATTTGAACCTTATCAGGTTCACACGCCGTCAATACAAACATAAAACAAACCGCCATTATTCCTGCCAAAAAAACCATTGCTTTCTTCATTTCATAGCTCCTTTAAAAATAAACATAAACCATAGGTTCGGGGTCAGAGGTCAGGGGTATGAGGTAAAGAATCAGACCTCCGAGCCTTGATAAGACTGCCGATCATTTTGCCGATGATATCACACCGCTCATCGAGTTCTTTAAATTTGGGGTCATCAATATAGTCAATTTCTCTGGCAATGGCGAGCTGGGTGCGTACTTCGGCTAATGATCCTTTTGCAATATGAAAAAACCGGGAAGCATCTTTATTTGATCCCCGTTCATCACCCTCAGCCAAGTTGCTTGCAACGCTGACCGCAGCTCTGCGTATCTGATCCTTGAAACCATAATCGTTGGAAAAAGGCTCCTGGTGGGTAATCGTATAAATTGCCACCGCCAAATCCTTAGACTGCTGCCACACCCTCAAATCCTTAAACCCTGCCATACCCTCTCACCTCTTACCCCTTACCTCTTACCCCTTACCCCTTACCCTGAAGTAATAAGTATAATACATCTGGCAATAACCTCAAGCTATTTAACAGGGCAGGTGTTCGATGGTATAGACACCGCTGCCCTGGTCATTTGATCCTTTAATCCGTAATCCTTACATGATCTCAAGACCTCATAAACCCGCACTGCTAACCGACATCCCTTCTTCCAAACCTCAAGATTTTCAAACGACTGATAACTCATCTTTTCTCTTTTTTTTTATTCGTTTTTAGCCTTTTTATTTTACCCTAAAACCCTAACACCCTAAAACTCTAAAACCTTAACACTTCTTTTTATCCCCTTCCCCCGTACCTCGTACCCCTTCCCCGTACCCTGAAGTAATAAGTATAATACATCCGGCAATAACCTCAAGCTATTTAACAGGGCAGGAATTGCTTGCAACGCTGACCGCAGCTCTGCGTATCTGATCCTTGAAACCATAATCTTTGGAAAAAGGCTCCTGGCGGGTAATCGTGTAAATTGCCACCGCCAAATCCTTAGACTGTAAAAGAGCTGTTGGCTGTTAAGCAAAACCCCTAACACCCTAAAACTCTAAAACCTTAACACTTCTTTTTATCCTCTTACCCCTTACCTTGTACCCAATATTCGATAACTCATTTTTTCTCTTTTTTTATTCTTTTTTTGCCTTTTTATTTTACCCTAAAACCCCAACCCGGACAAGCCAGAACCAAAAAGATGTCCGGGTCAGCTCGTAGCCGGTAGCTCGTAGCAAAACCCTAAAACTTTTATACTTTTATACTTTTTTTTATCCTTTTCAACCCTCAAAACTTCTCAACTTCTTTTTACCCCTTTTCGGTCAAACCAAAAACGGGTAAAAACAGACGGTGTAATCTCAGCTCATTCCAGAAAATTCAAAAAAATGTCTTGGCATCTGCATAATTTTGTAGTAAAGTAACTACAAATGCTTCTACAAGGAGAAT
>CAZMHH010000033.1:0-35730 GCA_964566035.1 uncultured Thermodesulfobacteriota bacterium | reverse complement strand
ACATCATTATTGTAAATAAATATATTGCACAAAAATCAATTGCGACACAGTCACGAAAGGATGGGGGTGAAAACATTTTGTGTTTTAATTACACTGTTCCCGGCTATCCCGGAACAGCATTACGATTGTTCCTTATGTGTTTCTGCCTCGCAACTAAATAACTGAAGCGGGGTTTAATGCTCCTGCCAAGATAAATGTTCAGCAGGGGGGAAAGGTCATCTGCAACTGTTTCTATATTTTGTATTAAGATGAAGGGGGTGTCGGAAAGTATCTGTTTTGCTATTAAATAGAAACCTGCTCAAAGAAGCGAAATGCCTCAGGAATAAACAAACAACTTTCTGACTTTTGAACCTATAACCTCTGCGAATTAAGATGTTTTTAAAAAACATGAAAGAATCTAAAAATGGATAAAAACGCACTTTTTGATAATACACTTCCCTTTATAAGCAAGGCAAGCCGGTATCTGGGGACAGAAATCAACAGCATAAAAAAAGACCTGTCAAAGGTTGACCTTAAATTTGCTCTTGCTTTTCCGGATATTTACGAAGTAGGGATGTCTCATCTTGGTTTCCAACTCCTGTATTCAATACTCAACAGCAAAGCTGAAATTGCATGCGAGAGGGTCTTTGCTCCATGGACGGATATGGCGGAACTGATTGAACAGAAAGACCTGACACTTTCCACACTTGAATCAAACATTGCTCTTAATGAATGCGATATTGTGGGTTTCTCCCTACAGTATGAGCTTAGCTACACGACTGTTCTGCAGATGCTTAAACTTGGCAGAATTCCCCTGTTTGCAAAAGAGCGAAACAGCAGACACCCCCTTGTTATTGCCGGAGGTCCATGCTGTTTTAACCCTGAACCAATAGCAGAGTTCTTTGACGCTGTTGTCATAGGCGATGGGGAAGAGGTTGCTGTTGAAATATGTCAGGCAGTTCTGTCACTGAAAAGAAAAAACAGATCAAAACAGGAACTCCTTGATCTGCTTAGCAGAATCAGAGGGGTTTATGTACCTTCTTTTTTTGACGTTGTTTACAACAATGACAATACAATAGAGAAAATAAACCCTCTTTCCCCACACTGTAAAAGCATCGAAAAACGGACTGTCACAGATTTTACTTCCACTGCAGCCTGCACCAACCCGATAGTTCCGTTTATGCAGATAATTCACGATCGTGTAGGAGTTGAAATTTCAAGGGGGTGCAGCAGGGGGTGCCGTTTCTGCATGGCTGGAATGATTACAAGACCTGTTCGTGAAAAAAACCTCTCTGAAATACTTAACATTTCAAGACATATGCTCTCCTCAACAGGCTATGAAACCCTTTCAATGTGCAGTCTCAGTACAGGCGATTTTACGCATATCGACATACTGCTGAAACTGCTTATGGAAGAACATCATTGTACACAGACTGCACTTTCTCTTCCATCCTTAAGGATTAAAACCCTGAGCGCTGATATTGTTGAAACAATAAAAAAGGTAAGAAAAACAGGTTTCACCCTCGCAGTAGAGGCAGGCACACAGAGACTTAGAAATGTTATCAACAAGACCATAACAGATGATGACATACTGGAAACCATAGACACTGTATTTAACTCCGGATGGAAACTTTTAAAACTCTATTTTATGACAGGGCTTCCAACAGAAAACATGGATGATATAGAAGCAATTGTGAAATTGTGCAGAAAAATATCTTCTTCTTACAGAACAAGACAGATAAATGTCAGCATCGCTTCCTTCATTCCAAAACCCCATACCCCTTTTCAGTGGGAAAGCCAAGAAGATACTGCTTCCACAACTGCAAAACAACGCTATCTTATGGAAAATTTGCGGGGAAGAAACATCCGGCTAAAATGGCACGACCCGCAGATGAGCTTTCTTGAAGGGGTATTCTCACGGGGAGACAGAAAACTATCAAAGGTCATACTCGCGGCTTTTGAAAAAGGCGCTTGGCTTGATGCATGGACAGAGAGGTTCAACCCTGACCTGTGGAAAGATGCTTTTTCAACCCGGAATATTGAGCCTGAATTTTATTTAAGGAAAAGAGATACAGAAGAACTCCTTCCCTGGAGTCATATAAACAGCCGCATTAATGAAGAATTTTTTAAAACTGAGCTTTCAAAGGCATATTCAGAACAGACAACCACTGACTGCAGGACAGAAGGCTGTTTGGGTTGCGGGGTCTGCGACAGTAGAATAAAAATTGAACTAAGCAAATCAACACCAAATAACCATGAAACTCTTCCAAACAAAAACATGGATGTAGCTCAGCAAAACGGGTCTGCCTGTCGTGTTATGTTTAGTAAAACCGGGGCTGCACGGTTTTTGAGCCACCTTGAACTTTCAAGAACATTTATGAGGTGTTTCAAAAGAGCATGCCTGCCCCTGAGATACTCACAAGGATTTCATCCAATTCCAAAACTTAGGTTTTCAGAAGCACTTCCAGTTGGAATTGAGAGTTTAAACGAGTCTTTTGATGTTGAACTGACAGAGAGCATAGAAGAAAAAAACATCCCTGACATACTCAACCCCATGCTTCCTGAAGGATTGAAAATTATTTCAACCTCTGAAATTCCATTGAAATCGCCTCTTTTAACTGATAGTATAAAAACTGTATTTATTACTCTGCCTGAGAGTTTACAGGATAGAGAAAAAATCAGTCAGTGTATCGAGCTCTTTAGACAAAGAGAGACTTTTGCTTTATGTATTGAAAATAAGGGCGCTTCTGCGGAAGTGGATTTGAAACAGGCTGTAAAAAGTGTTGATATTGAAGAAGACGGAAGGGTTAAATTTGAGCTGATCAGCCTGCCTTTCAAGATTTCGATGTTTGGAAATGCAGCCGGCGCTTTCTTTGATTATCATGGAGACAGCAAGGATTTCAAAATAACAATAAGAAGATAGCTGCCTGTAATCATAATTAAAAATAGAAGCGATCTTTTTTCGTAAAAAATATTTCTGCCAATAAATGAAAAGAATATGACCGGTGAACTTATAATAAATGTTACTTCTCAGGAAACAAGGGTTGCGCTTATTGAAAACGGTCAACTCTGTGAGCTTCATATTGAACGAAACTCTGAAAAAGGATTAACCGGAAATATTTACAAAGGCAAAGTTCAAAGAGTCCTTCCGGGTATGCAGGCTGCGTTTGTTGACATTGGGCTGTCAAGATCAGCTTTTCTTTATGTTGATGATGTTTATGAAAGCTCAAAGGAGCTTGAACAATATCTGGATGTTTTTCAGGAGGAAAAAGAAATACTTGAAATTGACGAACCGGGAGGCAATAATACAAACCATCTGTACAAGTCACATCTTATAGAAGAAATTCTCTTTGAGGGCAAAGAACTGCTTGTTCAGGTAATAAAAGACCCTATTGGTACCAAAGGCGCCAGGATATCCTCTCATATATCTCTTCCAAGTCATTATATTGTTCTGCTGCCAACTCTTATGAGAACAGGTATTTCCAGAAGAATTTCTGATGAAACAAAAAGAGAAAGATTACAAGAGCTTATTCCTAAACTCAAAGTAGAAAACTGTGGCACTATTTTCAGAACAGCAAGTGAAGAGGCATCGGAAGAAGAGCTTGCAATGGATAGAAAATTTCTGCTGAAACTCTGGGCAGCTATTGAAAAAAGAGTTTCTAACGCCCCTGCACCCTGCCTTATTCACGAGGATTTAAGCGTAGCACTTAGAGCAATCAGAGACCTCTATAACAAGGAAGTTAAAAAGGTAATTGTTGACTGTCCTAAAACATACTCGGATATCATCACCTTTATTGAAACGTTTATGCCTCAGCTTAAAAAATCCGTTTCACTGTATGAAGGAGATTATCCCGTTTTTGACTCTTACGGCATAGAGGTTGAAATAAGCAGGGCGCTTGGTAAAAGTGTATGGCTCAAATCAGGAGGATATATCGTCATTGAGGAAACAGAAGCCCTTGTTGTGATAGATGTAAATACAGGGAAATATGTCGGCAAGGAAAACCAGGCGGACACTATATTACAGACAAACCTGGATGCGATAAAAGAGATTGCCTACCAGATACGTCTTCGAAACCTTGGCGGGATTATAATAATAGACTTCATAGATATGGACAATAAAAGTGATAGAGAAAGGGTGTTACTCACACTTAAAGATGCTCTTGCAAACGACAGGGCAAAAACAAATGTGGTAGGAATGTCTGACCTGGGACTTGTGCAGATGACGAGAAAAAGGACAAGGGAAAATTTGAGCCGAATGATTTGTGACACATGCCCCTATTGTGAAGGAGGGGGGAGTATAAAATCGATTCAGTCTATTGCCTATGATATTATCCGATCTATTAAAAGAGAAACAAAGCTTTCTTCAGGGAGTAAAATTCTTGTCAGCGCCCACCCCGACATAGTATCCTTTCTTTATGACGAGGAAAGGTATGGAATTGAAAATCTTGAAAAAACCCTGAACATAAAAATCATTATAAAAGCAAACCCTGAAACCCACCATGAAAAATTCGATATTGTTGTTATAACAAGTTAAAAAAAAAGTATTGCCAGCCGGTTATGCGCCCTGTTCCCCAAAAACACCACTTTAAGCCCTGAAAATACCCTGTTTTGAAATGTTTTTAAAGATATTTAAAACAGTTAGAGCGGTAGTGCCCCGACTACAACCTGTTTTTCAGCCGAATTCAGCTTGACAATCATAAACTATTTTGTAAAATAATAGCATAAGAAAGAGTAAAAATAATTGTTCGAAGCAGCTGATTTAAAGCCGATACAATCCGTGATAGGTTATTGATGTCATGAGCACATTAGTCAAAGCAGACGTACTTAGCCTGAGCGTCTCTGAGCGCATCCAGCTTGTCGAAGACATCTGGGACACAATCGCAGAGTTCCCGGACGAGCTAAGACTGTCCGACGAGCAGAAGGCAGAGCTTGACCGCCGCCTGGATGCGTACCACCGGAATCCGGACGAGGGAGCCCCTTGGAAGGTGGTACGGGAACGGATCAGGGACAGACGATGAGTCGACGGCAAAAAGGACGCCACGCACCTGTTACCCCGGCCGTTAGCAACTTGAAATAAAAATTCAGAATGAAAAGATATAGGAAATGGCTCTGTTTTCACCCTCTCTTCTGTTTTATCTTCTCCACCACCTTCTCAAGCACCTCGCCTGACGAACCAAGAATTATATAATCAGAAATATATCCTGTTAACGGAGTTTCAGACGGGTTTATCTCAACAACTTTTGCCCCTGATGATTTTGCAATTTCCGGCATGCTTGCAGCAGGATATACAGCAGCAGAAGTTCCTACAACAAGCATCAGATCGCATTCTCTGGAATCTCTGTTTGCTCGGACAAGCGCATCTGATGGTATTGCCTCGCCAAAGAACACAGCTTCGGGTTTTACCGGACCTCCGCATTTTGCGCAAAACGGGGGGATTTTATCAAGTGGAACTTCAGAGCTTGGAACTGTATAGCCGCAGTCCATACAGGCTACTGTCTGAAGATTGCCATGGAATTCAACAACTTCCCTGTTGCCCGCAACATGGTGAAGCCCGTCAACATTCTGGGTAATGATCAAACTTAAAAGCCCCATTTTTTCAAGTTCAGCCAAAGCATAATGTCCCTTATTGGGTTTTGCCTTCATTATTTCTATCTGCATTTCTTTAAGCATTACCCAGGCTTTTTCGGGATGATGTCTTAGGGTTGATATATGCCCATACTCTTCAGGATTGTATTTTTCCCAAAGTCCACCAGGTCCCCGGAAAGAGGCTATCCCGCTCTCTACAGACATGCCTGCGCCGCTTAAAGCAACTGTTTTTTCTGAATTTAAAATTTCATTTGCAAGTCTGTCAATATCCCTGTCTTTAAACATTTTTATTTTCCTCTCTCAAATTTTTATTTTTTATTCATGATCATAAAAACCATATCTGTCAACCAGATCATTAAGATGCTTATCTGAATGACTGCTTTTTCTGAACATATAATAATTTTTTATATAATAATTAATATCACCGTACATATTTTCCCATAGCTCAAGAGTCCCATTCTGTCTTGAAACAATATAGTCATCAATTATTACCTGTATTTCCTTCAAAAGAAGATTCCTTATCTTTGCATCTGCTTCTCTGTGTTCTTTAGATCCTGGTTTGAACCGCCTAATCTTTTTCTGCATTTTTTCCAAATCATCCATTATGTTTTGAAATATCTCGGATCTGATTTCTGTATCTATCTCACTGGACATGTTGGCCTTATTCTCAAAACATATCATTTTCCTGTACAGTCTTTCGATCTTTTTGATTGCCATAATAAAAGCTAGGAAGTTGTTAAGTTATCGGCTTTAGTGTTTTTTTTGCAACTTGTAACCGGTTTCTAATACATCTTCTTTCTATGTTAATTAAACAGAGCTCTTTTTTCAACAAAAAAAACCCCTGTTGGAGTTCAGCAGGGGTTTGCAACAAAACTTGTTTATTTAAGTTTTTTATATTCTCATTGCTTCTTTTCTTCTTGCTTTTTTTGTTTCTTTTCATCCATTTTTTCAGGTTTCTTTTCCTGTTTTGCAACAAGTTCAATTATTGAAACAGCTGCATTATCTCCTGTTCGTCTTCCAATTTTTATTATACGGGTATAACCACCATTCCTGTCTCTAAATCTTGGAGCAACATCATCAAAAAGTTTCTTTGCCACAGTCTTGGTTCGGATAATCTTCAGGGCGTTTCTTCTTGCATGAAGGTCTCCTTTTTTTCCAAGCGTTATCATCCTATCCGCCAGGCGTCTGAGTTCTTTTGCCTTACAGTCGGTGGTTTTAATACTCTCATGTTCTATCAGCGATGTGACCATATTACGCAACATTGCCAATCTGTGACTGGAAACCCTTCCCAGTTTTCTGCCTGCCTTTAAATGTCTCATTTTTAGTTCCTTTTTACTCTTCTTCTATCTCTTCTTCGCTGTCTTCTTCAATATCTTCATCACTTTCAGCATATTCAATATCCTGAATATCTTCGTCCTCTGTTTCTTTAGGTGGAGGTTCAAAATCTTCCAAATTCATTCCAAGTGAAAGTCCCATCTCTTCTAATATCTCTTTTATTTCTTCCAGAGATTTTCTTCCGAAATTTTTGGTTTTAAGCATATCAGCTTCGGTTTTTTCTACAAGTTCCCAGATATATGTAATATCAGCATTTCTCAGGCAATTTGATGATCTCACAGAAAGTTCCAGTTCATCAATACTTTTATACAGGTTTTCATTGGTTTTCTTCTTTTCCTGAACAATCGGTTCCGGTTCCTCCAACTCTTCTTCAAAATTGATGAATAGCTGGAGCTGATTCTGGAGTATCTTTGCTGAATATGCAAGAGCATCTTCAGGCATCACTGTGCCGTCAGTCCATATTTCCATAACAAGTCTTTCGTAGTCTATAACATGACCAACCCTTGCATTACTTACGGTATAAGCCACATTTTTGACAGGGCTAAAGATGCTGTCTACTGGAATTGTTCCAATAGGATCATCTTCTTTTTTATTCTTCTCAGCATAAGCATATCCTCTTCCTGCTTCGACAGTCATTTCCATATTAAGGCTTGCATCAGAGGAAAGTGTGGCAATATGAACATCGGGGGTTGTTATTTCAACATTATTGTTTAAAACAAAATCACTTGCTTTAACAGTTCCTTCACCCTTTGCCTTTAAATAAATAATCTGTGGCTCTTTTGTTAATAGTTTTAATTTAACCTGTTTGATATTTAAAATAATTTCGGTTACATCTTCAAGGACTCCTGGAATAGTTGAAAATTCATGAAGTATCCCTTCGATCCTTACAGAAGTAACAGCGGCCCCGGGTACTGAGGATAAGAGAGCCCTCCTGAGCGAATTGCCTATTGTTGTTGCAAAACCACGTTCAAAAGGTTCTGCAATAAATTTTCCGTAATAAGGAGAAAGACTTTCCTGCTCAATCTCCAGTTCTCTTGGTTTTAATATTTGCTGCCATTTAAAATGCATAACATTAAACCTTCTGCATTATATTTATATTTTTTTTACTTACTGTAAAGTTCGACAATTAACTGCTCATTAATATCCATACTGATTTCATCACGCTTTGGCAAAGCAAGAACAGTGCCCTGTGCATTTTGTTCATCAAGTTCAAGCCATTTGGGTATTTCTCTCTGTTTTGCTGTCTGCATATTTTCTTTAATTATATTAACTTTTTTACTTTTCTCCCTGAGCTTGATAATATCACCCTTTTTAACAAGATAAGATGGTATATCAACTTTTTTGTCATTTACAAGAAAATGCCCATGGGTTACAAGTTGACGGGCTTCACTGCGCGAGGATGCAAAACCAATACGAAAGACCATATTGTCTAACCTTTGCTCCATCATTATGATCATGTTCTCACCGGTAACACCTTTTTTGTGGGAAGCTTTGACATAAGTTTTTCTGAATTGTCTCTCAAGAACCCCGTATATCCTCTTAACCCTCTGCTTTGCCCTTAACTGTTCACCATAAGATGAAAATTTTGAACGATTGTTTCCATGCTGACCCGGTGCATACTGACGTCTGTCAAATGAACATTTGTCTGTATAACATCTTTCGCCTTTTAAAAAAAGCTTCCCGTTTTCTCTCCTGCAAAGTTTGCAGACTGATTCGGTATAACGTGCCAAAAAAATCTCCTTTCTATCAGACTCTTCTTCTTTTGGGCTGACGACAGCCGTTATGCGGTATGGGGGTTTTATCCCTTATCAGGGAGATATTAAAACCCATTGCCTGCAGGGCTCTAATTGCAGCTTCTCTGCCTGAACCGGGCCCCCTTACAAGAACTTCCAGATTTTTCACTCCGTGCTCCTTTGCTTTTTTTCCAACATCCTCTGCAGCTATGCTTGCAGCGTACGGAGTGCTCTTCCTTGACCCTTTAAACCCTGAACTTCCGGCAGTTGACCAGGCTATGGTATTTCCGAGAACATCTGATATTGTAATTATAGTGTTGTTAAAGGTAGCATGAATATGGGCTATGCCATTTGGTATATTCTTCTTTTCCTTTTTTTTTCTTACAGTTTTCTTTTTCTCTGCCATTAAAATCCCCTGAAATATAAAAGTGTTCTATTTGTTTGGAGTTTTTTTCTTGCCTGTTATAGTTTTACGCGGGCCTTTTCTTGTCCTTGCATTTGTATGCGTTCTCTGACCTCTAACGGGAAGTCCTCTTCTGTGTCTTAATCCCCTGTATGCTCCTATCTCCATAAGCCTCTTAATGTTAAGAGAGGCTTCTTTTCTGAGGTCACCCTCAATTTTATAATTCGAAAAAATAATGTTCTGAATCTTCGCAACATCAACCTCTGAAAGAGCTTCTGCCCTGATATTTGGGTCAATCTCCGCCTCTTGGAGAATCATCTGTGAGGTCTTTTTACCTATTCCTAGAATATAGGTTAGCGCAATATGAATTGGTTTCGTTTTAGGTATATCTACACCAGCAATTCTTGGCACATCAAACTCCTTTAATAAGAACTAGTATTATCCTTGTTTTTGCTTGTGTTTAGGATTCTTGCATATAACTCGCACAACACCTTTTCTTCTGATAATCAAACACTTGTCACAAATTTTTTTAACCGATGATCTTACTTTCATAGCATCCCAGTAAATTTATTTAGTTCTATAGACAATTCTTCCTCTGTTAAGATCGTATGGAGAAAACTGCATCGTAACCTTGTCACCCGGCAGTATTTTGATATAATGCATACGCATTTTGCCTGAGATATGAGCCATAACCACATGCCCGTTATCAAGTTTCACTCGAAACATGGCATTTGGAAGTGTTTCTAAAACCTCTCCCTCAAGCTCTATAATATCTTCTCTTGCCATATCGTACAGTTTTCCGTTATTAAAAAGTTTATTATCTGCGTCCTCTGAATCTTCCGCTTTTTCCAAGGAAACCATCATAGTTTCTTGAAATCATATGGGATTCCATCTGAGATACAGTATCAAGGGCAACACCCACCACAATTAGTAGAGCCGTGCCCCCAAAATAAAAAGGTATATTAAAACGGTGAATTAGTATAGTGGGCAGAACACAGACTGCCGCAACATATAATGACCCAACGAAAGTTATCCTTGTAAGAACCCAGTCTATGTAATCTGCTGTCTTCCTTCCCGGTCTTATACCAGGTATATAACCACCATATTTTTTCATATTGTCAGCTGCATCGACAGGGTTGAACGTTACTGCAGTATAGAAGTAGCAGAAAAATATAATGAATGCTACATAGATTACATTGTATGCAAATTCGCCCGGATTGAGCTTATTTATTACGGTTTCTATAAATGGATACTGATCAAGTAACGGTCGAGGCAAAAAATTGGCTATGGTCAGCGGAAACATCAGTATTGATGAAGCAAATATTGGAGGAATAACTCCTGCCGTATTTATTTTCAAGGGAAGGTGAGTGCTCTGACCTCCGTAAACCTTCCTTCCAACTACCCTTTTAGGATACTGAACAGGAATTCGTCTCTGTGCTCTCTCCATATAAATAATGCATCCCACAACTACAACCATCAATGCAAGAATAAACAGTATTGTGACAATGCCCATTTCACCTGTGCGCATAAGGGTAAAAGTGCTTAACCCAGCAGACGGCATGCTTGCCACAATGCCTGAGAATATTATAAGTGAAATACCATTTCCAATACCTCTTTCTGTTATCTGTTCACCAAGCCACATTAAAAATGAGGTGCCTGCTGTAAGCGTAATAATAGTAAGGATTCTAAACCCCCAGCCCGGTTCTATCACAACAGGAGCGCCTGTTGGGCCGGTCATTTTCTCAAGACCGACACTTATTCCAAAACCCTGAATTATACTTAAAAATACGGTTCCATAACGTGTATACTGTATAATTTTCTTTCTTCCGGACTCGCCTTCTTTTTTAAGTTTTTCAAGATGCGGAACAACAACAGTTAAAAGCTGCAAAATAATTGAAGCACTTATGTATGGCATTATCCCTAGTGCGAAAACTGACATATTTTCAAGCGCACCGCCTGAAAACATATCCATAAGACCCAAAAGAGTACCCCTTGTTCTCTCAAAGAAAGCGGAGAATGCCTGCCCGTCAATCCCTGGTGTAGGCACATGAACACCTATCCTGTAAACAGCAAGCAGAAGAAGCGTTACAACAATTCTCTTTCTTAATTCTGGTATTTTGGGAATGTTCTGAAATCCACCCGCCACTTATGCTACCTCAACATTTCCGCCAGCAGCCGTAATTTTTTCAAATGCGGATTTTGACCATTTGTTAACTTTTATATTTAGAGGCTTATCAATATTGCCGTTGCCGAGCAGCTTAATTCCGTTATAAACCCTCTTTACAATCCCTTTTTCTTTCAATGCTTCTATATCAACCTTGCTGCCGGCTTCAAAAACAGACAAGTCCTTGAGGTTAACCAGAGCATACTGTTTTTTAAATATATTTGTAAACCCCCTTTTAGGCAGTCTTCTTTGAAGCGGCATCTGTCCGCCCTCAAACCCACGCGAAACACCTCCACCCGAACGGGAATTCTGCCCTTTATGTCCTCTACCGGAGGTTTTTCCAAGCCCGGATCCATTGCCTCTGCCTAATCTTTTTTTCTTCTTCTGTGAACCCTTCGGGGGTTTTAAACTGCTAAGATCCATTTATATATCCTTTTTATTGCCTTATCGAAGTTTATGTTCAAAATCTTTACTGTTTTGGAGACTTTCAAGCCCGGCAATAGTAGCTTTTAAAACATTATGATAATTGCTTGATCTTATTGATTTTGTAAGGATATTTTTTATCCCTGATACTTCCATAACAGCCCTTACAGCCCCTCCTGCAATAATGCCGGTTCCTTCAGAAGCAGGTTTAAGAAAGACTCTGCCAGCACCGTATTTTCCTATTATCTCATGGGGTATGGTTCCTTCAACAAGAGGAAAATCAACAAGTCTTTTTTTTGCCTGTTCAACCGCCTTTCTTATCGCCTCAGGCACTTCCCGTGCCTTGCCAAGCCCATATCCAACCCTGCCGTTTTCATTACCAAGCACCACCAAAGCGCTGAAACTGAATCTTCGGCCACCCTTGACAACCTTTGCTACACGGCTAATATTTACCACCCTTTCCTTTAATTCAGTGGTCTGCTGATTTTCGATCATTAAGATAAAACCTCCTTCAGAATTGTAATCCTTTTTCCCGAGCACCCTCTGCTACAGCCTTCACTCTTCCATGATACATAAATCCGTTTCTGTCAAATTTAACGCTTTTAATATTTTTATTTAAAGCCCTCTCAGCTACAATACCGCCTAAAATTTTTGAAGCTTCAATTGTTTTCTTCTTTTTAGAAATTTCACTGAACTCTTTATCCAGGGTAGAAACACCAAGAATTGTCTTCTGCGATAGATCATCGATCAGCTGAACATAACAGTTATTAAGACTTCTATATACGCTCATTCTTGGACATTCTGCCGTTCCAAAAATTTTCTTACGTATTCCCTTCTTCCTCTTAAGCCTTTGTCTTTTTTTCTTTATTAAAATATCCATGAATTTCCCTTGTTACCTTTAAAATAGATAAAAAAGCTATTTCGAACCTACCTTGCCAACCTTCTTGCGTACAATTTCTCCCACATATCTTATCCCTTTGCCCTTATAGACATCGGGTTTGCGAAATGATCGAATCTTTGCAGCAACCTGACCGACAAGACATTTATCAATGCCTTCAACGGTAATATTCTGTTTATCAACAGTTATAGATATTCCATCAGGCTCGTTAAAAAGAACAGGATTAGAATACCCAAGAGCGAGCTTCAGAGTTGATTCCTCTTTCTCAACCCTGTAGCCTACACCTATCACTTCAAGACTCTTTTTAAAACCTTTTGAAACACCTTCAACCATGTTGGCAATAAGTGTTCTGTTTAACCCGTGAAGCTGTCTGAGTATGCGCTCATCGGATACTCTTTTAACTTCTATAGTGTTATCTGAAACACCAAGCTCTATACCTTCAGGGATTGTATGATAAAGTTTACCCTTTGGTCCTTCCACCGTTACCTCTGAGCCCTGAACATTTAACTTCACTTCCTTTGGAAGCTCTATTTGTTTTTTTCCGATTCTACTCATATATTTTCCCTTACTCTTTTACCAGACAGAACAGAGAAGCTCTCCGCCAACACCCTTTTCACGAGCCTCTTTATCACTCATCACCCCTGTTGAAGTTGAAATAATTGCAATTCCAAGTCCATTCTTTACAAGGGGTATATCACCTTTTGATACATATACACGGCTGCTTGGTTTTGATATTCTCTTTAATTCGTTAATCACATTTATTCTTTTACCTTTATACTTCAGAAATATATGTATAATTCCCTGCTTGCCATCTTCTTCCACTTGGAAATCTTTTATATAGCCGGAATCTTTCAATATCTTTGCTACAGTTGTTTTTATTTTCGAGCACGGAACATCAACAACCTCAAAACCAGCTTTGCCTGCATTTCTTATCCTTGTGAGCATATCCGCTATGGGATCTGTCATCATATCAATATTCTCCCTGTTAAAAAACTACCAACTTGATTTAATTACCCCGGGTATATCACCCTGAAGAGCCAGTTTTCTTAAACATATCCTGCACATGTCAAATTTTCTGTAGTATGCGCGAGGTCTTCCGCATAAGGGGCATCTGTTATAATTCCTGACACTGAATTTATTTTTTTTCTGCGCTTTTATAATCAATGACTTTTTTGCCACAAACGTTTCTCCTTTAATTGTTTCTGAAAGGCATGCCCATAAGCCTGAGAAGTTCCTTTGCCTCTTCATCCGTCTCTGCTGTTGTATTGATCACAATGTTCATTCCCTTGATTTTATCTATTTTATCATAGTCAATCTCTGTGAAAATAATCTGTTCCCTTACACCAAGTGCATAATTACCCCTTCCGTCAAATGCTTTATCAGAAACCCCCTTGAAGTCGCGTATCCTGGGAAGGGACAAATTCACAAGCCTGTCAAAAAATTCATACATCTTCTCTCTTCTCAGAGTAACCTTACAACCTATGGGCATACCCTGTCTTAGCTTAAAGTTTGCTATGGATTTTTTTGCCCTTGTCACTACGGGTTTCTGCCCCGCTATCGCGGCTATTTCCTTTTGAGCAGCCTCAAGTATTTTTATGTTCTGAATAGCTTCACCCAAGCCCATGTTAATGACTATCTTTTCAAGCCTTGGAACCTGCATGATGTTTTTATAACCGAATTTTTTTGTCATCTCAGAAGCTACGGTATCTTTATACATCTGTTTAATACGGGCCATTTCTTTTCTCCTACTCGTCAAAAATCTCTCCACATTTTACACAAGCCCTGACCTTTTTATTATCATCAAGAATAACTTTTTTTATTCTTACACCTTTATTGCATTTTGAGCATAACAGGTTAACGTTTGATATATTGATAGGACCTTCTTTTTCAACGATACCACCCTGTTTCATGTCTTTGGTGGGCCTTCTGTGCTTTTTAATAAAATTTACCTTCTCAATAACAACACTGTTTTTCTTCCGGTCAACCTTGATTATCTTGCCTGATTTTCCTATCTCTTTACCAGCATTAACAACAACCAGATCACCTTTTTTGATGTTTATATGTTTTTGCGTATTAACCATTTTTTAGTTCTCCTGCTCAAATTTTTCTGAATAAATACTACAGAACCTCTGGTGCAAGGGATGCTATCTTCAAAAAGTTCTTTGATCTCAACTCCCTTGCCACAGGACCAAATATTCTGGTTCCCATAGGTTCATTCTGAGTATTTATCAGAACAGCCGAATTATCGTCAAAACGTATATAAGAACCATCTGTACGGCGTATCTCTTTTTTTGTTCTAACAACAACAGCCCTGGCGACAGATCCTTTTTTTACCTTAGAGTTCGGGATTGCCTCTTTTATTGAAACAACTATTATATCCCCCAGTCCAGCATAACGCTTTTTAGAGCCCCCCAACACCTTAATACACTGAAGTTTTTTTGCTCCTGAATTATCTGCTGCTGTTAACCTTGTCTGCATCTGAATCATATCAAGCCTCGACCATTTGTGGTTTTGATAAAAAACTTAATAAATAAATATCTATACTCACTTCCCAATGATTTCAATAACCTTCCACCTTTTTTCTTTGCTCAAAGGCCTGCTCTCCTGCGTAATAACCACATCTCCAACACGACATCTGTTATCTTCATCATGAGCCTTAAATGTAACTCTTTTTTTGAGATATTTTTTGTATTTTGGGTGCTGCTTCACCCTTTGGGCTTCAACTACGACAGTCTTATTCATTTTATCGCTTACAACTGTCCCCGACCTTTTTTTTCTCTGTATTTGCATATTCTGATTTCCTTATAAAACCGTTATCCAGGCCACCATATTATTTGGTTTTTTCTCTTAATACAGTTTTTACACGAGCTATGTCCTGTTTTACCAGACTCTTTTTTGCAGTATTGGTAAGTTGATTTGTAACAAGCTGAAATCTTAGATTGAAAAACTCACTCTGAAGTTCTTTTTCTTTCTGCCTTAATTCATCTACTGTAAGTTCTCTAAGTTCACTGGCTTTCATTTTCAGACCTCACAACAAAGGTGGTTTTTATAGGTAGTTTATGACTTGCAAGCCTGAATGCTTCTTTTGCAATTGCAACGTTTACGCCTTCCATTTCATAGAGTATTTTTCCAGGCTTTACAACTGCTACCCAGTCCTCAGGAGAACCTTTACCTTTGCCCATTCTGGTTTCTGCCGGTTTTTTTGTTACAGGCTTGTCAGGGAACATTCTTATCCAGAGTTTTCCACCTCTTTTTACATGTCTAATCAGCGCAATCCTTGCAGCTTCAATCTGGCGTGCAGTAATCCATCCACATTCAAGCGCCTTAAGACCATAACTTCCAAAACTCAAATTATTTCCACGCTGGGCAAAACCCTTCATTCTGCCCTTCATCTGTTTTCTGAACTTAATCTTCTTAGGAGCTAACATCGGCAACATTCCCCTTTGTCAAAAGTTCACCTTTAAAAATCCATACTTTAACCCCTATGATCCCATAGGTTGTTTTAGCCTCTGAAAAACCATAATCAATATCAGCCCGGAGTGTATGAAGGGGAACCCGGCCCTCTCTGTACCATTCATTCCTTGCCATTTCAGCTCCTCCCAACCTTCCGGAACAGGCTATCTTTATGCCTTTTGCTCCAAATTTAAGGGCTGATAATACTCCTCGTTTCATGGCTCTTCTGAATGCAACCCTTTTTATAAGCTGAGTGCATATATTCTCTGCAACAAGCTGGGCATCTGTTTCAGGCCGCTTAACTTCTAAAATATTTATATAAATATCTTTATCTGTAATTTTCTTTATTTCATCTTTAAGCTTCTCAATTTCTGAGCCTTTTTTCCCGATAATAATACCCGGCCGGGCAGCAGATATATTTACCCTGACTTTGCTTGCCGCTCTTTCAATCTCTATTTGTGAAAGTCCTGCATGATTTAATTTTTCCTTTACAAACTTTTTTATCTTGATATCCTCATGCAACTGCTTCCCAAAATCTTTATCAGCATGCCACCTGGAATTCCATGTTTTAATAACCCCTAACCTAAAACCTGTTGGATGAACCTTCTGACCCAAATCATTTCCTCCTTTTATCTATTATGCCTCATCAAGGACAACAGAAATGTGGCATGTTCGTTTCAGTATTCTTGTTCCTCTACCCATTGACCGAGCTCTGAATCTTTTCAGCATAGGTCCTTTGTCAACACATATTCTTTTTACATATAATATATCAACATCTATGCCTTCTTTTTTATCGGCATCAGAAACAGCTGTGTTAATAAGATTATATATAAATCGACTTGCTTTTTTTGGTGTGTACTGCAATATTCCGAGAGCTTCACTCACAGCCTTGCCTCTTACCAGATCAGCAACAAGCATTGCCTTCTGAGGTGAAATTCGGATATATCTGATTGTTGATTTAATCTCCATAGTTTTTCTGAGCTCTGTATTGTGTTACTATTTTCTATGTCCTGAATGTCCATGATATGTTCTTGTGGGAGAAAACTCTCCAAGCTTATGGCCAACCATATTTTCTGTGACATAAACCGGAATAAATTTTTTGCCGTTATGAACCGCAAATGTATACCCAATCATATCAGGTGTTATGGTTGACCTTCTCGACCATGTTTTTATAACCTGTTTGCTGTTGATTTCATTTGCTTTCTCAACCTTTCTTGCAAGGCTTTCATCTACAAATGGTCCTTTTTTTACCGAACGTGGCATAATTAAAAACTCCTGTTACTTTTGGCGTCTTTTGACAATGAATTTATCTGTTTTCTTGTTCCTTCTTGTGCGGTAGCCCTTTGTCGGCTTGCCCCATGGGGTACATGGATGACGTCCACCTGATGACCTTCCTTCACCTCCACCCATTGGATGATCTACAGGGTTCATTACAACACCCCTTACTTTGGGTTTTTTACCAAGCCATCTTTTCCGTCCTGCCTTGCCTATTGATATATTTGAATGGTCAGTATTGCCAACCTGCCCTAAAGTTGCATAACAGTCTGTGTGAATAAGACGAATTTCTCCGGAAGGCATTTTTATATGAGCATATTTCTTTTCCTTTGCAGTGAGCTGTCCTGAAGCTCCGGCACTTCTTATTAGCTTTCCGCCTCTGCCTATTTTAATTTCAATATTATGGATAAGCGAACCAACGGGAATTCTGCTAAGAGGTAATGCATTGCCGGAACGTATCTCTGCATTTTCTCCTGCCTCAATTCTGTCACCAACCTTTAAGTCAACCGGGGCTATTATATATCTTTTTTCTCCATCCACATAATGAAGAAGTGCTATACGTGCGGACCTGTTTGGATCATACTCAATACTTGCAACCTTTGAAGGAATATCACGTTTATCTCTTTTGAAATCGATTATGCGATACATCCTCTTATGACCACCCCCGATATGCCTTGCAGTAACCCTTCCATAGACGTTTCTTCCACCTGTTCTTTTAACAGGTACAAGTAGGCTTTTTTCAGGTTTTGACTTTGTTATTTCAGCAAAATCAGAGACCGTCTGGAATCTTCTTCCAGGTGATGTTGGTTTGAACGATTTTATAGGCATAGCATAAACTCCATATATATTAAAAAAACCAAAAGATAAAAATTAAAACTATACTCCCTCAAAAAGCTCTATGTTATCTCCCGGCTTGATTGTTACAACTGCTTTTTTCCAATCAGGTCTTTTGCCAATAATCCTGCCAACTCTCTTCTTTTTTCCTTTTACATTCGAGACATTAACATCGAGTACTTTAACATTGAAGAGTTTGTTAACAGCGTTTCTGATTTCAACCTTATTCGCATTTCTATCAACCTTGAAAACAACCTTATTTTCTTCATCCTTCTGAGTTGTGCTTTTTTCTGTAACCACAGGCCCCTTAATTACACTATAGATGTTTTTCATGTTAGAAGCCTCCTCTGCACCTTTTCAAGACACGGTTTTGTAATAATAATGCTGCTGTGATTAAGGATATCATATAGATTGAGACCCTCAGGAGGCAGAATCTTCACTCCCGGCACATTTCTGGCACTTAAAACAAGGTTTAAATTTTCCTCTTCAATTATGAGAGCATCGCTCACCTTAATATTTGCTAAAAATTCTATAAAACGCTTTGTCCTGATCTCAGCAAAATCAATATCCTCAACCACAATAAAACTATTGTCTTTAATCTTCATGCTTAAAGCAGAGCAAAGAGCCTGTTTTCTGACTTTTTTGGGCACCTTTATTGATCTATCACCGGGAACTGGCCCAAAAACCACTCCGCCACCTTTCCAAATAGGGGACCGGCTTGTGCCAGCCCTTGCTCTTCCTGTTCCCTTCTGGCGCCAGGGTTTCTTTCCACCCCCCCTTACATCAGATCTTCCCTTTACAGAAGCTGTTTTGGGATATCTGTTTGCCATCTGCATTCTTATAACATCGTAAAACAGATGCTCTTTTATTTTTGATCCGAAAACACTATCATCAACAGAAACTTCACCTGTTTTTTCTCTGTTTTCATTATAGACATCTATAGTAGCCATTTCTAAGTTTCCCGCTTTTACTTTATTTATACTCGTTATTTGAGCAGACAACTTCCTTAACTTTTAGTTTTTAGAAATTATCAGTATTGAATTTACACCACCGGGCACTGCACCCTTTATTAAAATAATATTTTCATCTATCCTTCTTTCAAAAACTTCCAGATTTTTAACAGTCACCTTTTCTTTTCCTAATTGTCCGGGCATTTTTCTCCCCTTGAATACATGGGATGGATAGGCACTTGAACCCACAGAACCTACAGCCCTGTGAAATTTGGAACCATGTGTCATTGGGCCCCTGTGAAATCCCCACCTTTTAATGTTACCGGCAAACCCTTTGCCTTTGCTAACACCTGATATATTTACTGTTTCACCTTCGTTAAAGAGTTCAACCGTTAACTGGGAGCCAATTTCATAATCCTCAACATTATCCGTTCTGAACTCTTTTAGAACAGATAATGTATCAATGTTCTTCTTTTTAAAATAACCCTGCTGCGGTTTTGGTGTTTTCTTTGATTTTGCATTCAAAAAACCTACCTGGAGAGCTTTATAACCGTCTTTTTTTTCAGTCTTTTTTTCAACAACAATACAAGGACCTGCCTGTATTATCGTTACAGGAACGACCTCTCCCATGGGAGAGTAAACCTGTGTCATGCCGAGCTTTTTTCCTATCAAACCTATGGTCACTGCAATATCCTCAACTTTTTGCCCTTATAATTTTATCTCAACTTCCACACCAGCAGATAGATCAAGTTTCATAAGTGCATCAACTGTCTGCTCTGTGGGTTCATGGATATCAATAAGCCTTTTGTGTGTTCTAACTTCAAACTGTTCTCTTGATTTTTTATCAACATGAGGAGACCTAAGCACACAATATTTATTAATTACCGTGGGAAGAGGAATTGGGCCTATTATCTTTGCTCCGGTGGATCTGGTTGTTGCAACAATCTCCTCCACTGACTGATCAAGAAGTCTGTGATCATATGCTTTAAGTCTTATTCTTATTTTCTGATTTTCCGTTAACTCACCAGTATTTTTCATTTCATATGCCCTTTTTATTCAATAACGTCGCTGATAACACCGGCGCCAACTGTTCTTCCGCCCTCTCTTATAGCAAACCTTAACTCCTTCTCCATTGCTATGGGCATTATCAAATCTACCGATATACTGACATTATCTCCCGGCATTACCATCTCAACACCTTCGGGAAGTTCAACAACACCGGTAACATCCGTTGTCCTGAAATAAAACTGAGGACGATACCCCTTGAAAAACGGCGTGTGACGACCACCCTCCTCTTTTGTCAATACATAAACTTCCGCCTTGAACTTCTTGTGCGGCGTAATACTGCCAGGCTTTGACACAACCTGACCACGCTCCACATCATCCCTCTTGATACCTCGAAGAAGAAGACCTACATTGTCGCCTGCCTCTCCATAATCAAGAATCTTGCGGAACATCTCAACCCCTGTACACACGGTCTTGGTCGTATCCTTTATGCCTACTATCTCTACCTCTTCACCTACCTTAATCTGACCACGCTCTATCCTGCCTGTAACCACAGTTCCCCTGCCCGATATACTGAAAACATCCTCAACAGGCATCAAGAATGGCTTGTCCTTATCCCTTACCGGTGATGGTATATAACTGTCAATAGCATCCATTAACTCCTGGATACACTTATACTCGGCGGCATTGGTATCAGTCCCACTCTCCATTGCCTTCAAAGCGCTGCCCTTTATTATCGGAATATCATCACCCGGAAAATCATACTGACTCAAAAGCTCTCTTATCTCAAGCTCTACAAGCTCCAAAAGCTCAGGATCATCAACCATATCAACCTTGTTCAAAAATACAACTATCGACGGAACTCTTACCTGCCTCGCCAAAAGTATATGCTCCCTTGTCTGAGGCATAGGACCGTCTGCCGCGCTTACAACAAGTACTGCCCCGTCCATCTGGGCTGCACCCGTTATCATGTTCTTTATATAGTCAGCATGCCCGGGACAGTCTATGTGAGCATAATGCCTGTTCGCTGTCTCATACTCAACATGTGCTATGGCTATCGTAAGCCCCCTCTCCTTCTCCTCAGGAGCCTTGTCTATCTGATCATAGGCCATCACCTCTGAAAGACCCTTTAACGACTGATGCTTGGTTATTGCCGAGGTAAGGGTAGTCTTACCATGATCTACATGACCTATGGTACCTATATTCACATGCGGCTTCTTTCTCTCAAACTTCTTCTTTGACATCTCTTTCCTCCTGACTGAGTAAAAAGTTGGTGTGAAAGCTGATTTATATTTAAGGTTATTCTAATATAATATAATGGCGGAAAAAATCTACCATTTATAGTGGGCAAAAGCCTTGTTTGCCGCAGCCATTTTATGAACATCTTCTCTTTTCTTTACGGAATTTCCCCTGTTATTAGCTGCGTCAATAATTTCAGAGGCAAGCTTTTGACTCATTGTTCTCTCAGAACGGGACAGGGAATACTCTAGAAGCCATCTCATTGCGAGACTTCTTTGTCGGACTGGTTTTACATCAATAGGAACCTGGTAGTTTGCCCCTCCTATTCGTCTTGATTTTGTTTCAACAAGCGGTTTTATATTGTCAAGGGCGGATTTGAAAATTTCCAGAGGTTCCTTGCCTGTCTTCTCCTTGACGATATCAAAACTTCCGTAAACTATGGATTCTGATATACTTTTTTTGCCGCCTGTCATTACCTTATTTATAAAACGGGCAACTATCTCTTCATTATATTTTGGATCAGGGAGAACTTCTCTCTTAACTGCCACACGTCTTCTTGCCATATTTCTAAAATCTCCGTAAACCTTTTGTTTAACTATTTAGGCGTCTTTGCACCATATTTTGAACGACTCTGTTTTCTGTCCTGAACACCGCTTGAATCAAGCGCTCCCCTTACAATATGATACCGAACACCAGGGAGATCTTTAACCCTGCCCCCCCTTACAAGAACAACCGAATGTTCCTGGAGGTTATGTCCTATTCCAGGGATGTATGCACTGACTTCAATACCATTTGTCAGCCTGACCCTGGCAACCTTGCGAAGAGCAGAATTCGGTTTTTTTGGTGTTGTGGTATATACCCTTACACAGACCCCTCTTTTTTGGGGACACATCTTAAGAGCCCGGGACTTTGTCTTCGACTCAATCTTTTTTCTGCCGTAATTGCATAGCTGATTTATTGTTGGCATGTTGTCCTCAATGCGTTATCAATGAAAATAATAAAGCTTATCAAAAAAACCATAACTTGTCAATTATTTAATTGCTATTTTATAAAAAAAATTGCTGACATTTATGTTGCATCTTCCCCTGTTATTTCTTCTGCCTTGGTTCTGGTTATTATGTTTCTGTAAACAGGAAAACCTGTTCCTGCAGGAATAAGCCTTCCCATAGAAGCATTCTCTTTAAGACCTTTCAGATAATCCACCTTGCCTTCAATAGCTGCCTGGGTTAAAACCTTTGTTGTTTCCTGAAAAGATGCCGCTGAAAGAAAACCTTCTGAGCTAAGAGATGCTTTTGTGATTCCAAGCAGAAGAGCTTCCGCCACTGCGGCTTGGCCACCCAGCTGTCTTACCCTTGCATTTTCTTCATCAAACCTTATCTTCTCGACATGTTCCCCAAGAAGAAAATTTGTATCCCCAACTTCCTTTATTTTGACTCTTTGGATCATCTGCCTTACCATAACTTCAATATGTTTATCGTTGATCTTAACACCCTGCAACCTATAAACCTCCTGAACCTCATCAACAAGAAATTTTGCCAGCTCCTTTTCTCCGAGAATGTTTAAAATGTCATGGGGATTTGCAAGACCATCCATTATCTGCTCTCCTGCTTTTATCCTGTCCCCCTCATGAACACTTATATGCTTACCCTTTGGTATGAGATATTCCTTGGGTTCAAGCCCCCCCCTACCATGCTCAACAGGGGTTACTATGACTTTTCTTTTTCCTTTTGTATCCTTACCAAAAGAGACCTTTCCGTCTATCTCGCTTATTACTGTCACCTCCTTTGGTTTTCTTGCCTCAAAAAGCTCGGCAACCCTTGGAAGTCCTCCTGTAATATCCTTTGTCTTGGATGCTTCTCTTGTTATCTTAGCAATAGGAGTACCCATGGTAACACTTTCACCTTCATTGACCATAATGTTTGCACCAACCGGCATGAAGTATCTTGCAAACCTCTCTTTGTTTTCATCTGTCAAAAGCCGTATTGTCTTTCCCTTTTCATCTTTAATGGATATTCTTGGCCTTGCCTCCGGATCGGAAGATTCAATAACCACTTTTGAGGAAAGCCCTGTGATTTCATCAAGCTGCTCCCTGACAGTAACTCCCTCATCAAGATCACCGTATTTTATAATTCCATCAGCTTCTGCAATTATGGGGGTAGCAAAAGGATCCCATTCTGCAAGAACCTGACCGGGTTTTACCTTTTCGCCGTCTTTGACCTTAATCTTAGCTCCATATATTACTGCATAGCGCTCTCTTTCCCTTCCCGTATCATCCATTATTGCCACATGTCCATGCCTTGCCATAACAACCATGTTGCCTTCTTTATCCTGGATAGCCTTAATGTTTTGGTATACAACTTTCCCCGCAATTTCAGATTTAATGGTTGTCTGTTCAATTCGTCTGCTTGCAGTTCCTCCAATATGGAAAGTTCTCATTGTAAGCTGCGTTCCGGGTTCACCTATAGACTGGGCAGCGATAATTCCCACAGACTCACCGATATTTACCATTCTGCCGCGGGACAGGTCTCTACCGTAACACATTGCACAGACCCCCCTTTTTGACTGACAGGTAAGAACAGAACGTATCCTTACCAGTTCAAGTCCTGTCTCTTTTATCTTTTCAACAACCTCTTCATTAAATTCCTTGTTCTTTTTTATAATCAACTCCCCTGTAACAGGGTCAATAAGATCATCCAGACTGACCCTTCCAAGGATCCTGTCTCCAAGCTGCTCAATGATCTCTCCGCCCTCAATAAGTGAAGTGATATAAATGCCGTCTATGGTTCCACAGTCATATTCTGAGATAACACAGTCCTGGGCAACATCAACAAGCCTTCTTGTGAGATAACCTGCATTGGCAGTTTTAAGAGCTGTGTCTGCAAGACCTTTTCTGGCACCATGTGTAGATATAAAATATTGAAGAACAGTCAGTCCCTCTCTGAAATTCGCGGTTATAGGTGTCTCAATGATTTCACCTGAGGGCTTTGCCATAAGTCCACGCATTCCGGCAAGCTGGCCTATCTGGGCAGAACTGCCTCTGGAACCGGAATCAGCCATCATATGGATTGAATTAAAACCGACTGTTTTAATTTTTTTACCGTCCGGGTTGATAATTTCATCTTCACCCAGTTCCTTGAGCATATCATTTTTAACTTCTTCTGCAAGCCTTGACCATATATCTATGACCTTATTGTAGCGCTCACCATCTGTTATAATACCTTCTCCATACTGTTTTTCAATACCTTTGATTTCATTCTCTGCTTTTTCGATAAGCTCTCCTTTGCTTAGAGGAATATGCATATCTTTTACAGAAATTGATATACCTGATTCTGTGGCATACTTATAACCCATATTTTTAAGTCTGTCAGAAAGGATAACAGTCTTTTTGTCACCGCAGAATCTATAACAATAGTCTATCAGGCTGCCAAGCTCCTTCTTGTTCATAACCTTGTTAATTAAAGAGAACGGTATCTCCTCTGGAACAATTTCTTTGAGCAGAACTCTGCCTGTAGTAGTATCAACCAATTCGCCATTAATTCTAACCTTTATTTTTGAATGAAGCTCAAGCTGCCTGTTCTCAAAGGCAATTATAACCTCATTACAGTCGGAAAATATTTTTCCTTCCCCTTTGAGCATATCAGCTTCTCTTGTCAAATAATAAATTCCAAGAACTATGTCCTGTGTCGGCACAATAATTGGACCACCGCTGGCCGGAGAAAGTATGTTGTTTGTTGACATTAGAAGAACCCTTGATTCAATCTGGGCAGCCATGGTAATAGGCACATGAACAGCCATCTGGTCGCCGTCAAAGTCAGCATTAAAAGCAGCACAGACAAGGGGATGAAGCTGTATTGCCTTTCCCTCAATAAGAATTGGTTCAAAAGCCTGTATACCAAGTCGATGCAGAGTAGGAGCCCTGTTTAACAATATCGGGTATTCCTTGACAACCTCCTCAAGGCAGTCCCATATCTCCGGCATATTTCTCTCAACCATCTTTTTTGCACTTTTTATTGTTGTAGCAAACCCTTTCATAATAAGAAGGTTGTAAACAAAAGGTTTGAACAACTCTATTGCCATTTTCTTAGGCAACCCACATTGATGAAGTCTCAGATCAGGACCTATAACAATTACAGTTCGCCCAGAATAGTCTACTCTTTTTCCGAGAAGATTCTGCCGGAACCTGCCCTGCTTGCCTTTGAGCATATCACTCAGAGATTTAAGAGGTCTTTTGTTTCTACCCGTAATAACCTTGCCTCTTCTGCCATTGTCAAAAAGCACATCAACTGATTCCTGAAGCATCCTCTTCTCATTGCGAACTATTATTTCAGGCGCATCAAGCTCCAAAAGTTTTTTCAGTCTGTTGTTCCTGTTAATAACCCGCCTGTATAAGTCGTTTAAATCAGAAGTAGCAAACCTTCCTCCGTCAAGAGGAACAAGGGGCCTTAAATCCGGTGGTATAACAGGAACAACCTCCAGGATCATCCATTCAGGCTTGTTACCTGAGTTGTTAAAAGCCTGAACAATACGGAGTCTTTTTGCAAGTTTTTTCTTCTTTGCCTCTGATGTTGTCTCCTGAATCTCGTTGCGGATCTGTTCTGAAAGGCTCTTTAAGTCAAGACTGCAAAGCATCTCTCTGACAGCCTCAGCGCCCATTCCTGCTTTGAAATGCAGCTTGTTTTCAGCACACTCTGCCATTGCCTTAGCATATCTCTCCTCGTCAAGAAGTTCACCCTGTTTAAAGGCAGAGTCCATAGGGTCAATAACAACATAGGATTCAAAATACAGTACCTTTTCCATTTCACGCAAAGTCATATCAAGAAGGGTTCCTATACGGCTCGGGAGACTTCTTAAAAACCATATATGTGCCACAGGACAGGCAAGATCGATGTGCCCCAGCCTTTCTCTTCTCACATGAGACGGTATTACCTCAACACCACACTTTTCACATACAACTCCACGGTGTTTTAAACGCTTATATTTACCGCAGTTGCATTCATAGTCCTTCTGGGGTCCAAATATTTTAGCACAGAACAACCCGTCTCTTTCAGGTTTGAATGTTCTGTAATTAATGGTCTCGGGTTTTTTTACTTCTCCAAAAGACCAGCTCCGGATTGTTTCAGAAGAAGCTATTGATATTTTCAATGCTTCAAAGCTGTCTACAGTTCTCGAGCGGGATTGATAAATTGAAAAAAAACCGTTCATATTTATTTACCCTTCATAAGTTGTTAATTGTTTTTAAAGCTATTTTATTTTTGCATCCACTCATTCAGCCCAATAATAGCCCCCGCTTGTATATTTACTGGGGCTGCTCCCCTTCAAGAAACTGAACATCAAGACACAGGCTTTGTAACTCTTTAACCAGCACATTAAAAGACTCGGGTATCGATGGAACAAGATCAATCTCGCCTTTTACAATATTCTCATAGAGTTTTGTCCTTCCGTAAACATCATCAGATTTCAGTGTCAGCAGTTCCTGCAGGGTATGGGCAGCGCCGTAAGCCTCAAGCGCCCACACCTCCATCTCTCCCAGTCTCTGCCCTCCGAACTGTGCTTTACCTCCAAGGGGCTGCTGGGTTACCAGTGAATAGCTTCCTATTGATCGGGCATGTATTTTATCGTCCACAAGATGATGAAGTTTCATAATATATATAATACCCACAGTTACGTCCCTATTGAACGGCTCTCCTGTTCTGCCGTCAAAAAGAACTGTCTGGCCTGTTGAAGGAAGTCCTGCTTCAAGTAAACCCTCTTCAATATCTTTTTCTGGCACACCGTCAAAAACAGGACTTGCAACATGAATGCCTTTACTGAGCTTCTTTGCCAGCTCAAGTACCTGATCATCATCAAGATCATCTATTAGCCTTTTAATATCCTGATTTTTATAAATATTGTTAATATAATTTTTTATCTTCTTAGGCGCATCCATGGACATTAACATCTCTTCAATTTTTTTCCCAAGACCCAATGCGGTCCAGCCAAGGTGTGTCTCAAGAATCTGCCCTACATTCATACGAGATGGTACCCCTAAAGGATTAAGCACTATATCAACGTGAGTTCCATCCTCCAGATAAGGCATGTCTTCGACCGGCAGTATTCGTGACAGAACCCCTTTGTTTCCATGTCTTCCCGCCATTTTATCACCAACAGAAAGCTTTCTTTTTACCGCCAGGCTCACCTTTACCATTTTTATTACACCCGGGGGAAGCTCATCTCCTTTTTTTATTTTTTCAGTTTTAGCTTCAAAAACTGAATTGATCAAAGTTATCTGCTCATCATACTGCTTCTTTAGAGTCTCAATTTGATCTGATATTTCGGGATCCTCCACAACCTTTATTGATAACCAGCTCTGAAGAGAAATTTTTTCTATATCATCTTCTGTTATAATATGATTTTTATTGAGCAGGACCTTGCCTTTTTTTTCACTCGTAAATTTTTTCGCAACTGTTTTACCGCAAAGAATTTTATTCAGCTTCTTACTTACACTTTCCTTGAGCAAACGTATAGCCTCTTCCTGGTCTTTGAGTATCTTTGCTCTCTCCTCATCCTCAATATATCTTGTTCTTTCATCCTTATCAGCTCCTTTTCGTGAAAAAACATTTACATTTATTACAGTGCCTTCAATGCCTGAAGGAACCTTAAGGGGAGTTGCCTGAACATCTCTTGCTTTTTCTCCAAAGATGGCTCTTAAAAGTTTCTCCTCGGGGGAAAGCTGGGTTTCTCCCTTCGGTGTTATCTTTCCGACAAGAATATCATCGGTTTTAACTTCTGCACCAATTCTGACAATTCCACTTTCATCCAGATTGCGCAGCATCTCATCTCCCACATTGGGAATGTCTCGGGTAATTTCTTCCTTGCCGAGCTTGGTATCCCGTGCAACAACCTGAAACTCTTCTATATGCACTGAAGTAAAAACATCCTCTTTTACCAGTCTTTCACTGACAAGTATGGAGTCCTCAAAATTATATCCCCCCCATGGCATGAAGGCAACAAGCACATTCCTGCCCATTGCAAGTTCGCCCATTTCTGTTGCAGGTCCGTCAGCTATAATATCTCCTTCTTCTACGCTGTCACCCACCTTAACAATTGGCCTCTGATTAATGCATGTATTCTGGTTTGAACGCCGGTATTTTATCAGTTTATAAATATCAATATCTGCTCCCACACTACCATTTTCATCATCATCATTTTTTATAACTATTCTTTCAGCATCAACATACCGCACCACTCCGTTTCTTTTGGCAACAACAGCAACCCCTGAATCTCTTGCCACAACACTCTCCATACCTGTACCCACCAGAGGAGCTTCGGCATTGAGCAAAGGCACCCCCTGTCTCTGCATATTGGAGCCCATAAGTGCTCTGTTTGCATCATCATGTTCAAGGAAAGGAATTAATGAGGCTGCAACACTTACCAGCTGTTTTGGAGATACATCCATAAACTCTATATCCTGCGGTTCAGCCATAACAAACTCCGCATCCTTGCGTGCAGATACAAGGTTGTCAACAAATCTTCCTTTTTCATCAATAGAAGCATTAGCCTGGGCGATATAGTATTTTTCTTCCTGAAGCGCTGTCAGAAACTGAACGTCATCTGTCACTCTGCCATTTACAACTTTTCTGTAGGGTGTTTCAACAAAACCAAATTCATTGACTTTTGCGAAGGTGCTAAGCGATGCTATAAGTCCTATGTTGGGACCTTCAGGGGTTTCAATTGGACAGATCCTGCCATAGTGAGTTGGGTGAACATCCCTCACCTCAAAACCCGCCCTTTCCCTTGTAAGTCCCCCTGGGCCAAGCGCGCTTAACCTCCTTTTATGTGTAATCTCTGAGAGAGGGTTTGTCTGGTCCATAAACTGTGAAAGCTGGCTTGAACCGAAAAATTCTTTTATCACAGCAGACACAAGTTTTGAATTTATCATATCATTGGGCATTAAGGACTCCGTGTCCTGAAGACTCATTTTCTCTCTTATAGCCCTCTCCATCCTGACCAGCCCGATACGAAAATGATTTTCAACAAGTTCTCCAACTGTTCTTACCCTTCTGTTACCCAGATGGTCTATATCATCAACATTACCGTGACCGTTTTTTATCTGCAGAATCCGTCTTACTGTTTCAACAATATCCTGATTGTCGAGAGTATGATTATCAAGTGGAACATCTCTTCCAAGACTTTCATTGAGTTTTAATCTTCCAACGGTTGAAAGGTCATAGTGTTCAGAGTTGAAAAACAGCCTCTCAAAAAACTGATTTGCGCTTTCCTGGCTCGGTGGATCATTGGGTCTTAACCTCTTATATATTTCTGATACTGCGTCATCCGTTTTTTCAACCTTGTCTATTGAGAGGGTATTGCTTATCGAAGCACAAACATTGTGATTATCAATAAAGAGAATTTTTATAGATTTGATCTTCCTTTCATATAAAACAGGAAAAACCTTTGAATCTATAACCTCATTGGCTTTAAATAAAACCTCTTCGGTATCAGGATCAATCACATCCTCAGCAAAGATTTTTCCCTCTAAGTCTGATTCGTTTGTAGCAACTGTTTCAATGTTGGCAGCACGTATTCTTTTCACCATCTCTTTGTTGATTTTTCTGCCCTTCTTAACAATAACAGAGCCTTTGACAGGATCAACTATATTTTCAATGGCAATTTCATCAGAGAAAAACTCTGACCTGATTGTTTTTCTTATTGCTCCATTTTCAAAATATACATCCTCAAATTCATAGAACATTCTGAGAAGGTCCTGCTGGGTATAACCAAGGGCCTTAAGCAGAACAGTTGCAGGAAATTTCCTTCTTCTATCAATCCTTACATGTATTATATCTTTTGTGTCCATTTCAAGATCAATCCATGAACCGCGGTTTGGAATTATACGTGCAGAATAAAGAAATTTTCCACTTGAAAGAGTCTTGCCTTTGTCATGGTCAAAGAAAACTCCTGGTGATCGATGAAGTTGGCTTACAACAACCCTCTCTTTTCCGTTTATAACAAAAGTGCCCGTATCAGTCATCAGAGGTATCTCACCAAAATAGACCTCCTGCTCTTTGATATCTTTTATTGCCTTTGGTTCTTTCTCTGAACTTACATCCCATGAAATAAGACGAACAAGAACTTTTACTGACACACCATAGGTAAGCTCTTTCTGACGGCACTCCTCTAAGTCATATTTTGGTTCACCGAGGCTGTAATTGACAAATTCAATTGATGAGCTGTTATTATAGCTGGTTATGGGAAAAACACTTTGAAAAACTCCCTGAAGCCCGAAATTCTTTCTTTTATCAGGTACCGTATGTTTCTGAAGGAAATCATCATAAGACTTCTTCTGAATCTCAATGAGATTTGGAATGTTCATTACTTCTTGTTTATTTTTGAAATATTTGCGAAAACGCAGTTTGTGCCCGCATTGTATTCCCATGGAAAACTCCAATATGATTTTTTTATAATAAAAAAACACACCCCTGTTAAGGTCTTACAATATTTGCTGACCGTCAACAGGGGATTTATCTGCTTAACGGGAAGAGCAAAAGCTATCAAGTCGTAAAACAATTAAACCTGTGCTTTTTGCCTTATTTAATTTCTGCAGTCGCACCTGATTCCTGAAGCTGTTTTACTATGTCTTCTGCTTCATTCTTTGGTATACCCTCTTTTACAGCTTTGGGAAGTGCATCAACAAAGTCTTTTGCCTCTTTTAAGCCCAGTCCTGTAATTGCCCTTACCACTTTGATAACATTGATCCTCTTTTCGCCCGCCGCAGTGAGAACAACATCAAACTCTGTCTGTTCCTCTTCTGCCTTTGCCTCTCCTGCAGGAGCTGCTGCTGCTACCGGTGATGCAGCCACCGCTGCTGAAACCCCGAATTTATCCTCCAGTTCCTTTATCAGCTTTGACAGATCCAGAACTGTCATATTTTCGATAAAACCAACAACATCTTCTTTTGTAATCTCTGCCATTTTTTCCTCCTAAGTAACCTGTATTAGTTAATGTTAAAAAATTGTTTGAATGCCATTTATTATTAAAAAGAAAAACAAACCACGCATAAGCTGCACACTGAAGCCATTGGCAGGTTTATTGTGTTTCTTTTTGTTCAGCTATTGCATTAAGAACCCTTAAAAATTTCCGGGGAACCTCTGACAGAGCTGTTACAAGACCTCTCATTGGTGAAGCCATAAGCCCTACAAGCTGCCCCATAAGCACCTCTTTTGAGGGAAGTTCACCAAGTTCATTTATTTCTTCAACACTTAAAAGCTGGCCTTCAACAAGCCCTGCTTTTATGCTGAGGTTTGTATCTTTGTTGTCCTTTAAAAATTTAGTAAGGTTTTTTGCAAGTTCTGCCGGATCCCTGTCAATTATCGCTACTGCTGTCTGACCAACCAGACTTTTTTTAAGAGGTTCATAAGGGGTATTTTGCGTAGCAATTGTAAGCAGGGTATTTTTGGTAACTTTAAGCTCAGCCCCTGCTTCCCGGATCTGTCTCCTGAGAACTGTTGCCTTTTCAACATTTAATCCCTTATAATCAAGAAGGATTAATCCTTTTGAATCTTTTATTCTGGTTTTAATCTCGGATACTGTCTGTTCTCTCTGTTGTCTGCTCACTGTTATCACCCTTTAAATTTTAATTGCTGATAGTGGAATAATAGTTATCTTATAGCCGCCACATCAAGTTTTACGCTGGGACCCATGGTAGAGGAAATAAACATGTTTTTTATATACTGCCCTTTACTGGAAGGCGGTTTCAGCCTGAAAACTGAATCAACAAGAGCAGCAATGTTATCTGCCAGTTTTTTATCCTCAAAAGAGACCCTCCCTACAGAAACATGAAGGTTTGATCCTTTATCAACTCTGAATTCAACCTTTCCTTTCTTAAGTTCCTCAACTGCTTCTTTTACATTCTGGGTTACAGTTCCAACCTTGGGGTTTGGCATAAGACCTCTTGGACCAAGTATTTTCGCAACTTTTCCAACCATTCCCATAAGATCCGGGGTTGCAATAGTTTTGTCAAAATCCGTCCACCCCCCCTGTATCTTCTCAATCATATCATCAGTACCCACAAAATCAGCACCGGCTTCCCTCGCCTCAGACTCCTTTTCCCCTTTTGCAAAAACAAGCACTTTCAAATCCTTACCTGTTCCGTTAGGAAGAAGAACCGTGCCTCTGACCATCTGATCTGCTTTTCGTGGATCCACACCAAGCCTCATCGAAACCTCAACAGTCTCATCAAACTTTGCAGAACCAGTCTCCTTTACAAGAGCAATTGCCTCTTCAAGCCTGTAGAGCTTATCTAATTCCACTTTCTGTTTTACAGCTGAATATCTTTTTGTTCTTTTTGCCATTTTTTCACCTGATTTTTTTATCTATCTTACAATTTCAATACCCATACTACGTGCTGTTCCCTCAATAATGTTTGCAGCCTCATCAATGCTGTTAGCATTGAGATCAGTTATCTTGGTATTTGCAATATCAAGCACCTGCTGTGCAGTTACTTTTCCTATCTTATTCTTATTTGGCTCACCGGAACCCTTAATAATACCGGCCGCTTTTTTCAAAAGTACCGAGGCAGGCGGTGTTTTTAGAATAAACGAAAAAGATCTGTCAGAATAGACAGTTATAACAACCGGGATTATCAACCCCTCCTTGTCCTGTGTTTTAGCATTATAAGCTTTGCAGAACTCCATTATATTAACCCCATGCTGTCCCAAAGCAGGCCCTACAGGGGGAGAAGGATTTGCTTTTCCTGCCGGTATCTGCAGTTTAATCTGTGTTAATACCTTCTTTGCCATAGAAGTTTCCTCATTTTAATTAATTTTCTTTACCTGCGAATATTCAAGCTCAATAGGAGTTTGTCTTCCAAAAATACTTACAAGCACTTTCAACCTTGCCTTATCAGGCTTAACCTCTTCAACTACACCATTAAAATTAGAAAAAGGACCCTCAATAATAGAAACATTATCACCCTTGTCAAAATTTGCAGCCAGCCTAGGGCGAAGTGTCCCTTCATCAATTTTCTGAAGAAGCTCATTGACTTGACTGTCCGGCACCGGAATAGGAGTGGTTTTGCCTCCTATAAATGCAGAAACCTTCGGTGTATTTCTGACCAGATGCCAGGTCTCATTATTCATCTCCATGTTTATGAGAAAATAACCAGGGAAAAACTTCTTTTGTGTCTTTTTAACCTGTTTTCCTGGTTTTGCTCCTTTATTTATTTCCTCAACATCCTCTGTAGGAATAAAAATTTGGCCAAAAAGATCATCGTATCCAGCTGCATGAATCCTTTCCTCGAGCAATTCTTTTACTTTATTTTCATAACCTGAATAAGTATGAACCACATACCATTTTTTAGCCATTAAAGTAATAACCTCAACTCAAAATTAGTTTCACTGCATTTGATAAAGCAAAATCTGCAAACCCCAGATAAAGGGCTATCAGAATGACTATAATAACAACAACATAGGTTGAAGCTATGGTTTCTTTCCTGAGCGGCCAGGAGACCTTTTTCATTTCAACCTTAACTTCCATCAAAAAATGTCTTATTTTTCGTGAAAAATCCTTTATCTTTTCCAAAGGAACCACCCTTAAAAAAATTAGTAAAAATATAAAACAAAAATCTGGCAGGCCAGGAGGGATTCGAACCCCCATCATCCGGATTTGGAGTCCGGCGCTCTGCCGTTAGAGCTACTGGCCTGTGTAATCTGTCTTAAGAAGACAGCATGTTAGAAAAAGAGATTAAAACTAAAATTACTTTGTTTCTTTATGAATGGTATGAGATTGACAGAAACGACAGTATTTTTTAAACTCAAGTTTCCCTGTTGTTTTTTTTTTGTTCTTGGTTGTGCTGTAGTTCCTTCTTTTACAGGCACCACAAGCCAAAGTTATTATATCTCTCATATAAATCCTGTTTTTATCCTTTTGGGTTTATTCAATAACCTCGCTGATAACACCGGCGCCAACTGTTCTCCCGCCCTCTCTTATAGCAAACCTTAACTCCTTCTCCATTGCTATGGGCATTATCAAATCTACCGATATACTGACATTATCTCCCGGCATTACCATCTCAACACCTTCGGGAAGTTCAACAACACCGGTAACATCCGTTGTCCTGAAATAAAACTGAGGACGATACCCCTTGAAAAACGGCGTGTGACGACCACCCTCCTCTTTTGTCAATACATAAACTTCCGCCTTGAACTTCTTGTGCGGCGTAATACTGCCAGGCTTTGACACAACCTGACCACGCTCCACATCATCCCTCTTGATACCTCGAAGAAGAAGACCTACATTGTCGCCTGCCTCTCCATAATCAAGAATCTTGCGGAACATCTCAACCCCTGTACACACGGTCTTGGTCGTATCCTTTATGCCTACTATCTCTACCTCTTCACCTACCTTAATCTGACCACGCTCTATCCTGCCTGTAACCACAGTTCCCCTGCCCGATATACTGAAAACATCCTCAACAGGCATCAAGAATGGCTTGTCCTTATCCCTTACCGGTGATGGTATATAACTGTCAATAGCATCCATTAACTCCTGGATACACTTATACTCGGCGGCATTGGTATCAGTCCCACTCTCCATTGCCTTCAAAGCGCTGCCCTTTATTATCGGAATATCATCACCCGGAAAATCATACTGACTCAAAAGCTCTCTTATCTCAAGCTCTACAAGCTCCAAAAGCTCAGGATCATCAACCATATCAACCTTGTTCAAAAATACAACTATCGACGGAACTCTTACCTGCCTCGCCAAAAGTATATGCTCCCTTGTCTGAGGCATAGGACCGTCTGCCGCGCTTACAACAAGTACTGCCCCGTCCATCTGGGCTGCACCCGTTATCATGTTCTTTATATAGTCAGCATGCCCGGGACAGTCTATGTGAGCATAATGCCTGTTCGCTGTCTCATACTCAACATGTGCTATGGCTATCGTAAGCCCCCTCTCCTTCTCCTCAGGAGCCTTGTCTATCTGATCATAGGCCATCACCTCTGAAAGACCCTTTAACGACTGATGCTTGGTTATTGCCGAGGTAAGGGTAGTCTTACCATGATCTACATGACCTATGGTACCTATATTCACATGCGGCTTCTTTCTCTCAAACTTCTTCTTTGACATCTCTTTCCTCCTGACTTTTTCAGTATTTAAAATAATACAAACCCTGCTAAAGCCCACGACCGGGATTGAACCGGTGAACCTCTTCCTTACCAAGGAAGCGCTCTACCGACTGAGCTACGTGGGCAATATTTATAAAAAGCGGGAGACGGGATTCGAACCCGCGACCCTCAGCTTGGAAGGCTGACGCTCTAGCCGGCTGAGCTACTCCCGCAAAATTTATATGGAGAGGGGAGGATTCGAACCTCCGAAGGCGTTGCCAGCAGATTTACAGTCTGCCCCCTTTGGCCACTCGGGTACCTCTCCTAAAAGACCAGTTCAAGCTGGCGATGGGAATCGAACCCGCAACC
>CAZMHH010000032.1:0-37590 GCA_964566035.1 uncultured Thermodesulfobacteriota bacterium | reverse complement strand
TATCAAAGAACCTTAAAATAACTAAAATTTATGCACAACAAACCCAGAAGACCCTAAAATACTAACTTAAATTGAACGGTTTAAAAAATGCATTTAACAACTTCAGATTCACAGGTAAATATTGAAGAACAGATGAAAAAGTCCTATATGGACTATGCAATGAGCGTGATAATCGGAAGAGCGCTTCCTGATGTAAGGGATGGGCTCAAGCCTGTTCACCGAAGGATATTGCATGCAATGAACGAGATGGGGCTTCAGTATAACAAGGCATATAAAAAATCAGCCCGTCTGGTGGGTGATGTTATCGGAAAATTCCATCCTCATGGAGATTCAGCTGTGTATGATACCGCAGTAAGAATGGCACAGTACTTTTCAATGAGAGCACCGCTTATTGATGGGCAAGGTAATTTCGGTTCAATGGACGGAGATCCACCTGCTGCTATGAGATACACAGAGATGAGGATGACCCGTATTGCATCAGAACTTCTTGCGGATATTGAAAAAGAAACAGTTGAATTTCTTCCAAATTATGATGAAAGCATGGAGGAGCCTTCTGTTCTGCCCACAAAAGTCCCGAACCTTCTTTTAAACGGTACAGAAGGAATTGCGGTTGGCATGGCTACAAAAATTCCGCCCCATAATCTCGGCGAACTTGTTGATGGCATAGTTGCGCTCATAGAAAATCCTGATATGGAAATTGAAGCGCTGATGGAACATATAAAGGGTCCCGATTTTCCAACAGGTGCCTACATACATGGAAGTGAGGGTATTATATCAGCTTATAAAACCGGAAGAGGTTCGGTTCAGATACGAGCAAAAGCTGTTATTGAGAAAAAAAAGAAAGGGGAAAGAGAGAGCATAATAATCTCAGAAATTCCGTATCAGGTAAACAAAGCCCGCCTGATCGAAAAAATTGCAGAGCTTGTTCAGACAAAAAAGCTTGAGGGCATAGCAGATGTACGTGACGAGTCGGACAGGGAAGGGTTAAGGGTTGTAATTGATCTTAAGAAAGATGAAATAGGAAAAGTTGTATTAAATAATCTTCTGAAACATACGCAGATGCAGATGAGTTTCGGTGTTATCCTTCTCTCGATAGTTGACGGGAGACCGCAGATACTCGACCTAAAAAGCATACTTGAACATTTTATAAATTTCAGAAAAGAGATTGTAACAAAACGCACACTTTTTGACCTGAAAAAAGCAGAACAGAGAGCACATATCCTTGAAGGCCTTAAAATAGCCCTTAGCAATCTTGATGCTATAATAAAGCTGATAAGGGGTTCAAAAGATCCTGCAGAGGCAAAACAGGGGCTTATTACAGGATTTAGCCTATCAGAAATTCAGGCACAGGCAATTCTTGACATGCGCTTGCAACGACTCACAGGTCTTGAAAGGGATAAAATCAACGAAGAGTATCTTGAGACCATAAAACTCATAGAGCGGTTCAGACAGATTTTAGAGAATGAAAAGCTGGTGCTTGAAATAATTATCCAGGAATTGCAGGAAATAAAAGACAAATATGCAGATGAAAGAAGAACAGAGATTATTCCGCAGACAGAGGATATAAACATTGAAGACATGATTGTAGAAGAAGATATGGTAGTGACTGTTTCAAACACTGGATATATAAAGCGGAATCCTGTCAGCCTCTACCGTACGCAACTCAGAGGAGGACGAGGGGTAACAGGGATGACCACAAAGGAAGAAGACTTTGTAAGCAATCTCTTTATAGCATCGACACATGCATATATTCTGGTTTTCACAGACAAGGGAAAGGTTTACTGGATAAAGACATATGAAATTCCCCAGGCAAGCAGGGCAACAAGAGGAAAAGCAATAGTAAATCTTATAAATATATCTTCAGGCGAAAATCTTTCCGCTGTGCTTGCGGTGAATGATTTTTCAAGTGAGGGATATGTAGTAATGGCTACAAAGAACGGGATAGTGAAAAAAACAGATTTGAAACTTTACAGCCGACCCCGCTCAAACGGAATTAATGCAATAAGCATTGACCCGGATGACAAACTTATTGGCGTTGATATTACAGATGGCAACGGCGAGATTTTCCTTGGCACCAGAAAAGGAATGGCAATAAGGTTTAATGAAGAAGAGGCAAGACCCATTGGCAGAGTGGCAAGAGGCGTTAAGGGTATAACCCTGAGAAAAGAAGATGAAGTGGTAGGCATGGAGGTTATAAGCGGTGACGCTACTATTCTTACTATAACCGAACGCGGATATGGTAAAAGAAGCAATATATCTGAATATAGAAAACAGGGACGCGGGGGTACAGGAATCATTACCATAAAAACTGATGAACGAAACGGCAATGTGATAGGCATAAAGCAGGTAACAGATGAAGATAACCTTATGATAATAACAAACAAGGGGAAGATTATTCGGATCGAAGCAAAAAAGATTTCCGTTATCGGCAGAAACACAAAAGGTGTTAAACTTATAAATGTTGACAGTGAAGAAAGAGTTGTAGGAGTAGCCGAGGTTGTTGAAGATCTGAAACAAATTAGCTGTTAAACCCCAGGGAGTGTTTTGGGGATAAGAAAACAAAAAACTGTTTAAATGGCAATGATATGAAAATACTGATTGCTGAAGACGACTTTACTTCCCGGCAGATACTTTCAGGTTTGCTGATAAAATGGGGATATGAAACCATAGTTGTTGAAAACGGAAAGGATGCATTAAAAACCCTGAAAAGTCCTGATGCACCCCCTCTTGCTGTTCTTGACTGGATAATGCCCGAAATGGACGGGATCGAAGTTGTTCAAAAAATCCGGGGCATGGGCAAAAAAGCCCTTCCCTATATAATTATGCTTACATCAAGGGATGAGAAAATTAAGATTGCAGAAGCCCTAAACTCCGGCTCAAATGATTATATCTGCAAACCCTATGATAATGAAGAGCTGAGGGCAAGAATCAATGTGGGCAGGAGGGTTGTTCAACTGCAAACTGATCTTATTAAACGCCTTGGGCAACTGTCCCGGGCTAACGATACCATAAACAAGCTTGCCCGCACAGATGAACTGACAGGTCTTGCAAACAGAAGACGTTTTAATGAAAAACTTGAAGAAGAGGTTTATTCATCAAGAAGACACGGTTTCCCTCTATCCATAATCATGGCAGATATAGACTGGTTCAAGCAAGTAAATGATGAATATGGACATGAGACCGGTGATAGGGTCTTGAAAGTGTTTGCTGATACGATGAACAAAATCACAAGATCTGAAGATAGTCCAGCCAGATGGGGAGGGGAGGAGTTCATTGTGCTGCTTCCACACTGCTCAGCAGATGAAGCATTTACTGTTGCAGAAAGGATGCGCACAGGTTTTGAAGAAGCCCGAGTGGAAGGTGTAAAAAGCAGTCTTTCATCAAGTTTTGGAATAGCGGAACTAAAATCCAATGAGACCAGAGACAGATTTATAAGCAGGGCAGATGAGGCGCTTTACAGGGCAAAGCAGGAAGGAAGAAACAGGGTTGTGAAATAGAAGACAGGAACCAGGGGTTCGGTTATCAGCAAAAACATTTCGTGGCAGTAATCGGGATATGGTTCAGGGTTTAAACTTATTGGTTTTAGAGTTTACCTGTACATTGAATCTTGTAACCAACATATTTTAAAGGAGAAAAAAACATGCTGATCAAACTGTTTATTCCGGCAATAGCAGTCTTTATGGTTCTTACACCTGCTAAGGGTTGGGCAGACAAAACAGAAGGGGATGTTGTAAAATACGTGGATATAAATCGTTACATGGGTAAATGGTATGAAATTGCCCGTTATCCAAACCGTTTTCAAAAAGGGTGCGTCAACTCTACAGCGCAATACTCCCTTAGAGATGACGGCAGGGTTACAGTTGTAAACACCTGCATAAAGGATGGTTCCAGGCGAAAAACAAAATCGGTCAGAGGAAAAGCATGGGTAGTTGATACTGCAACAAACGCAAAACTTAAGGTCAGTTTTTTCTGGCCCTTTTCAGGAGATTACTGGATTATACAACTCGCCGAAGACTACAGTTATGCTGTTGTGGGACACCCCAAAAAAAACTATCTCTGGATTCTGTCAAGAACCCCTGAAATGGATGAAAAAGTTTACAGTCAAATAAGAGAAAAACTTGTTGCGCAGGAATATGATCCGGATATGCTAATAAAATAGGCAACACAGCGTTTATGCTGAAAACAGGGTTTTGATCTTTGGTTTTGGCCGCATCTACGAGCTACGCTGCTCAAAACGTTGAGTTGCAAGGAAAAGACTGTCATTTCGAGTGAATGTGAGAAATACGGTTTTGGGAGTTGTGTCTGTCATGGGATTTCTCAGTCGCTATCGCTCCTTCGAAATGACAATGATTTGTTGTTTTGCTACCAGCTATAAGCTAAATTGCTCTTTTACCACAAACCGGTTTTTACACCTATGCACATAGATATAAAACCAACCACAGAAAAAACCCATCCTGCCCATACGAAACCTGCAATCAGTTTATCATCATTAACTTTAAGGCGGATTGCAGGAGCAATCTTGGTAAGCAGAGTCACGCCTATAAGGAACATTATAACTCCGTCACGGACAAGATGGTCAAACATAAAGAAACCTTTTTTGAGAAGTCCTAAAAAATGTTCTTTCTAATAATACAACCCGGTGTAATTTTCTTCTTCCCGTAATAGTTCTGATGATACTCTTCAGCAGCCCAGAACCGCTCTGCAGGGCTTAAGTTTGTTGCCACAGAAAATCCTTTGTCTTTAAGCGTGTCAATATGTTTTTGTGCCGTCTTTTTCTGCTCCTGGTCAAAATAAAATATTTCTGAGCGATACTGCTCTCCAATATCCGGACCCTGCCTGTTTACCTGAGTAAAATCATGTATCTCAAAAAATTTCTTTACCAGCTCGCTGTATGTAACCAGCCGAGGATTAAACACTATTTCCACGGCTTCGACATGGCCTGTTGTTCCAGAGCAGACATCCTGATATGAGGGATTGTCCTTCTGTCCTCCTGTATAGCCTGAAGTTACAGAGAAAACACCGCTAACCTGCTGAAACTGATACTCCACGCCCCAGAAACATCCTGCTGCAAATATTGCTTTTTCTTTTTTTTGCGTTTTATCTGAGGGAATAAATTTAAGGGATATTGAGTTAACACAATGCCTTGTATTTTTAGATGTCAGTCCCTCGTTCATGAAGACATGCCCCAAATGAGCTCCACAGGTTGAACAGACAATTTCTGTACGCAGACCGTCTGAGTCTGGAATACGTTTGACGGCACTGGAAATTTCATCATCAAAACTGGGCCAGCCTGTATAAGACTCAAACTTGTCTTCGGATCGGAAAAGAAGCGCTCCGCATCTTTTGCAGCTGTATATTCCATCTTCCTTGTTATCCAAGTATTCTCCCGAAAACGGGGGTTCAGTGCTTTTGTGAATAATTACTTTTTCTTCTTCGGGTGTAAGGGTATTGTATGACATAACATTACGCGCCTCTAAATAGGTGTAAGAAAACAGAAATATAATAAATGATGTAAAAATTAAATTGAAATATCTCATGATTATATTATAAGGCAGTTCCGGTAATAAGCAATAGTCAATATTGAAATTAGGTTAATTTTAAAGCCTCTTTATAAAAACATTCTAATCTGATATGTTAATCAATAAAGAAATTTTATATTTATTTTTTGAAAGGCTCTTTATGAAAATAGCAATTGCACAGCTCAACTCAACGGTTGGGGATATTAGCGGAAACCTTCAGAGGGCTCTTAAAGCTTTGGAAGAGGGTGCAAACAGGTCAGCAGACATCATTGCATTCCCTGAACTGTTTATCACAGGTTATCCTCCAAGGGATCTGCTTGAAAGAGCGTCTTTCATTGAAAAAGCAGAGAATGCCCTTGAAGTATTAAAAGAAAAATCAAAAATGTTTTCTGATACGGCAATAATAATTGGCACCCCGCTGTCATCTTCAGGAAAACTTTATAACTCCGCATTGTTTATTCATGAAGGTAGGGAAATTTTAAGGCAGCATAAAACACTTCTTCCTGTCTATGATGTATTTGATGAACAGCGCTATTTTGAACCCGCCCCTGATATTGCGGTTGCAGGTTTTAAGGGTGAAACAATAGGAATATGTATTTGCGAGGATGCGTGGAATGAACCAGAGTTTTTGAAAAACATCGTCTATCCTTATGACCCTGTTGCAAGGCTTGCCCAGCTTGGATCAACAATTATCATAAATATTTCCGCCTCTCCATTTTATGCAGGCAAAGATGAACTAAGGTTCAGGCTTGTAAGCAGACATGCAGAACGGCATAATGTTCCTTTTGTTTTTGTAAACCAGGTTGGCGGAAATGATGAGCTTATTTTTGACGGGAAAAGCATGTTTTTGGATAAAAACGGTTTCCTTCACTCTATTCTGCCGTCATTTCAGGAAACCCTAAAGGTTGTTGACACAACTTTAAGAACGGAAAAAAAAACCTACATACCTGAAGACAGGATTGAGAGTATCTACAACGCCCTTGTTCTCGGAGTAAGGGATTATGTAAGAAAGTGCGGATTCAAAAAAGCTGTGCTTGGATTGTCCGGAGGTATTGACTCTGCACTGTGCTGCTGTATAGCAAGTGATGCGCTTGGAAGTTCAAATGTGCTTGGTATATCTTTACCCGGTCCCTACTCATCAAAGGGAAGCCTTGATGATTCAATGTCCTTGGCGGAAGCCCTTAAAATCCAGTTTAAAGTGATAGAAATTACATCTGTCTATGAACAGTTTCTAAAAACCCTTGAACCACATTTTCAGGATCTTTCTCATGATACCGCAGAAGAGAACCTGCAGGCAAGGGTACGAGCCTGCATTCTTATGGCATTTTCCAATAAATTCGGCCATCTACTTCTAACAACAGGCAATAAAAGCGAAGTTGCGGTGGGTTATTGCACTCTTTACGGAGATATGGCAGGGGGTCTTGCAGTGATATCTGATGTTCCAAAAACAGTCGTTTACAGCCTTGCAGCTTTTGTAAACAGAGACAAAGATATTATACCAAAGTCAACTATTGAAAAACCCCCTTCTGCTGAGTTGAAACCCAATCAGAGAGACCAGGATACACTTCCCCCCTATGATATATTAGACAGGATTCTCGACTGTTATATTGACAGAGGATTTTCAATACAGCAGATAGTTGACCTGGGCTTAGAGGAAGAAACAGTCAAATGGGTAATAAAAACTCTCAATAAAAACGAATACAAGAGAAGACAGGCTGCTCCCGGATTGAAAGTAACATCTAAGGCCTTCGGCATGGGCAGACGCATGGCAATAGCAGCAGAATATGAGATATAGGATAGCTGTTAAACTGTCTGCTGATCCCGTTTTTTTAAGAACCGCAGGACAAGGGGGGTTAAGGATAAACCAAAAAGCCTCTTTCATTGGATAATCAAAATTTATGGAAACAATATGCGGGCTATGGGGAGGGAATATTCTGTCCTGCAATTTTGAGATGCAGTTCCTTTAACTGTTTCATGTCAACAGTAGAAGGTGCGCCTGACAGAAGACAGGCTGCCTTCTGTGTCTTTGGAAAAGCAATCACATCGCGTATAGAAGCTGCATTTGTCAGAAACATTATCAGTCTGTCAAGACCAAGTGCTATTCCTCCATGAGGGGGCGCTCCGAAACGAAGAGCATCAAGCAGAAAACCAAACTTCTGCTGAGCTTCTTCCTCTCCAATTCCAAGCAGCTTAAACATTCTTGACTGTACCTCACTGCTGTGTATACGGATGCTCCCGCCGCCTATCTCGCTTCCATTTAAAACAAGATCATAAGCCCTCGCCCTTGCTTTTTCAGGTGTTGATTCAAGAAGCCCTAAATCTTCTTCGCGAGGAGATGTAAAAGGATGATGGACTGCAATATGTCTTTTCTCTTCCTCTGAATACTCAAGAAGCGGGAAATCTGTTATCCAGGAAAACTCATACTCTGTAGAGGGTTTTAAACCAAGTTTCTTTATAAGATGCATGCGCACCTCTCCCATCGCATTTGATGCTTTAGTAAAAGATTTATCAGCTACGATAAGAAGAAGGTCATCATCTTCAATATTTAAACTTGAGGTAAGAGCGCCTTTTTCATTGTCTGATAAAAACTTTGCAACAGGAGACTGCCAGCCTTCAGGAGTAATCCTTATCCATACAAGTCCGCCTGCACCATGGGTTTTTGCTACCTCAATTATTTCATCCAGGTCTTTTCTTGAAAAGGAAGAAGAGCCTTTCAGGGCAATGCACTTCACAGCACCGCCTTTTTGAACCGCCTGAGAAAAAACATTGAGTTTTGAATCCTGCACTATCCCTGTAATATCCCTCAGTTCTAAGGCAAATCTTGTATCCGGCTTATCAGAACCGTATCTGTCCATAGCTTCCATATAGGCAATTCTCTGAAAAGGGGTCTTTATATCGATAGAAAGGATCTCTTTAAAAAGTTTTCTCATAAGATCTTCCATTATCATAAACAGAGCATCTTCATCGATGAAGGAGAGCTCAATATCAACCTGAGTAAACTCAGGCTGCCTGTCTGCCCTTAAATCCTCATCGCGGAAACACTTGACTATCTGAAAATACCTGTCAAACCCGCTTACCATAAGGAGTTGCTTGAAAAGCTGAGGGGACTGAGGAAGTGCATAAAACGAGCCTGGTTCAACGCGGCTTGGAACAAGATAGTCTCTTGCCCCCTCAGGAGTACTTTTCGTAAGAAATGGTGTTTCAACCTCAATAAATCCGCTTTCAGACAGGAAGTTTCTTATTATCTGAGAGGCTTTATGGCGGACAAGAAATGTTTTCTGAACAGAAGGTCTTCTCAGGTCAAGAAACCGGTATTTGAGCCTAACAGTTTCAGATATATCAACCCTGTCATCTATCTCAAAGGGCAGAGCGGCAGACTTGTTGAGCATTGTAATTTCATTTGCTTCAATTTCAACCTCACCTGTTTTTATATGATAATTTTCCGTGCCTTCTGGCCTTTTTTGAACAATGCCCGTTACAGCAATAACATCCTCGTTTCTTAAGCCATGGGCTGTTTCAAAGAAAGGTTTATCAGGACTGAAGGTTACCTGAACGATTCCTTCTCTGTCTCTCAAATCTATAAATATAAAACCGCCATGGTCTCTTCTGCTGTGGACCCAGCCTGTTACTGTAACTTCACAGCCAGTGTCTTTTGATGTTATAAAACCGCAATAACATGATCTTCTCTGCTTGTTCAATTTTTTCCCTTTTAAAAAAAGTTAAAATGATCTAATACCTGCTTTTAAATTGTGCTGACAGCTACGTACTGCTTTCCCATCCCCATTCAGGATCAAGCACCTGTACCAAGACAGTATCACCCTTTGGGACTATGTCCCTGTCTTCTGAAATTATTATAAGGCTGTTTGCTTCAGCCATGGACATAAGTATCCCCGAGCCCTGTGGACCTGTTGTGGTAACATAATTTGTGCCGTCTTTCACAAAAAGCCGTGCTCTTAAAAAATATTTTTTTCCTTTTTTTGTTGTTACATCCTCTTCAATGATAGCTTCAACAGTCTGCCTGAAAAGGTTTTTCATTCCACTCATTTTTCTAACAGAAGGAGTCACAAACTGTTCAAATGATATCATAACAGATACAGGATTGCCTGGAAGCCCGAATACCGGTTTACCGTTTATAACCCCAAAAGCAAGGGGCTGACCCGGTCTCATTGCTACCTTCCAGAATTTCATCTCTGTTCCCGATTCTTTTAAAACATCCTTTACATAATCATAATCACCAACAGAAACACCACCAGAGGATATAAGTATATCAGCATTTAATCCTTCTGATAGACACTTTTTCAATGATTCTTTATTATCAGCTGCTATTTCAAGCACTACAGGCAGAGCGCCTTTTTCAGCGACAAGGGCAGCAAGAGAGTATGAGTTGCTTGATACAATCTTGCCCTTCTGCATTTTACCGTCAACATCAATTAATTCATCCCCTGTTGACATTATGGCAACACGCGGTCTTTGATAAACGCTTATGACAGAACGTTTTATGGAAGCAAGCACTCCGATATGAGCAGGTTTGAGCCGGGAGCCTGTTTTGAAAAGAAGAGAGCCTTCTTTTACATCCTCTCCCGCTCTTCTGATGTTTCCGCCTGCTGCAACATCCGCGAAAATGAGCACGCAAGAGCCTTCTTCCGCAGCATCCTCCTTCATCACGACAGTGTCAGCCCCTTCAGGAACGCATGCTCCTGTCATAATACGGATGGCTTTTCCTTTTTCAACCGCAAACCCGGACAATGAACCGGCTGCAACGGTTCCGAGTATTTCAAGCCTTGAAGGTTTATCTTTTGAAGACCCTGAAATGTCCGAAGCCTTTAAAGCATATCCGTCAACAGCAGAATTGTCAGCAAGCGGTATATTGTATGGTGCATAAATATCCTCGGCAAGTATTCTGTATAGACTTTCTTTAATACATACCCTTTCTTTCCCAAGAACATTTATGTTTGACAGAATTGTCGCAACTGCTTCCTCTACAGGAATCATCTTGTTTTTCTCCTTATCTGCATGCTACCCTCGCTTTTTACTGCCTGCAACAAGCCTGTCCCAAAGAAGCAGGGTCGGGCTTGAGATAAATATTGAAGAGTATGTCCCTATAAATATCCCTACAAGCATTGTGAACGCAAAGTCATGAATAATACCTCCCCCGAAAAGAAAAAGGGCTAATACAACAAAAAGAGTTGTACCGCTTGTGATAAGAGTTCTTGAAAGAGTTTTGTTTATGCTTATATTTATAACCTCTTTTAAATCCTTGCGCAGAACCTTTTTCCTTGTCTCCCTTATCCTGTCTGAAACAATAATTGTGTCATTGACAGAATAACCCACAACAGTCAGAAGGGCTGCAATAATCGGAAGATCAATTGATTTGCCCGTAAGCGACAAGGCTCCTATTGTTATTATCAGATCGTGTGCAAGGGCAACTATTGCTCCTATTCCAAATCGGAACTCAAATCTCCACCAGATATATATAAGCATACCCAGCAGTGAGAATACCACTGCATACATTCCTTTCTTTCTGAGTTCCGCTCCCACTTTCGGACCTACCATTTCAACCCGTCTTATTTCAAACCCGCCCTCCCCGAAATCATTTTCCAGAAAGGTTCTTAAACGGTTTGAAAGCTCGTCAAGATCTGTATCCGAAAGGCTCATGTTTATCAGGTATTCATAATCATCCCTGTCTCCGAACGGCTGAACCGTGGTGCCTTCTGCATCGAGTTTGTTTATCGACTCTCTGATCTGCTGTGTATATACAGGCTTTGTAAATTTTACCTGTATAACGGTTCCGCCGGCAAAGTCGATGCCGTATTTAGGTCCCCCCTTTGTTATCAGTGAAACCGCGCTGATAATAATCAATATTGCAGAGAAGATAACTGCAAAACGGACCTTTCTGATAAAATCAATATGAGTGTCAGGTTTAATAAGCTGCACGGTTGTTTCCTTTCTAAATGCTTAGTTTGTTTATGCGTCTGACGTTTAAAAAGTAGTCAAAAATAACTCTGGTAACAACAAGCGCTGTGAAAAGCGTTGCAAGAATTCCAATACTGAGTGTTACTGCAAACCCCTTAACAGGCCCAGTACCGAACTGGAACAGAAAAACAGCAGCCACAAGGGTCGTAATGTTTGCATCAAGTATTGAGCTCATTGCGTTTGCGTAACCGCTGTCTATGGCAGCTCTTGGGGTTTTGCCAAGACGGAGTTCCTCCCTTGTTCTTTCAAATATCAGAACATTGGCATCAATTGCCATACCCACTGTAAGCACTATTCCTGCAATGCCGGGCAGTGTAAGGGTCGCCCTGAACGCTGCAAGAGCAGCAAGAACAAAAATAACATTCATAATCAGCGCTGTATTTGCAACAAAGCCTGACATGTTGTAGTAGATCAACATAAACAGAATAACGGCAATGCCTCCGGCAATCAGGGAGTTTACCCCGGCCCGGACGGAATCTCTTCCAAGAGATGGGCCAACCTGACGTTTTTCCATAATAGACACAGGAGCTGGCAGGGATCCGGCTCTGAGAACTATTGCAAGGTCTCTTGCCTCTTCCATGCTAAAGCGTCCTGTTATCTGTGCCTGCCCCCCTGATATTTTTTCCTGAATAACAGGGGCAGAATAGACATTGTCATCAAGTACTATTGCAAGGCGTTTCCCCACATTTCTTTCTGTAATACGTTCAAACATCTTGCCTCCCCGTGAATCAAATTCAAGGGAAACATAGGGTTCGTTAAATCTTGAATCTATTCTTACCCTTGCATTTACGAGCCTGTCGCCGGTAAGCAGGGTTCTTTTTTTCAACAGGTAAGGTATCCTTCTTACCTCACCTGTTTGGTGATTTACCTGACGCTGGTAAAGTATTTCACTGTCAACTGGAACATTGCCTCTAAGTGCCTCATCTATGTTGTGATCCTCATCAACAATCTTAAAAGAGAGTACAGCGGTTTTTCCGATAAGTTCAACAGCCCTGTCCGGATCTTCAACCCCGGGAAGCTGAATTAGTATATTTTCATCTCCATGTTTCTGAATAATGGGTTCGGCTACTCCGAACTCGTCAATCCTGTTTCTTATTGTTTCTATTGCCTGATCAACGGCCATGCGCTTGATATGCTGTGCCTCCTCAGAGTCTATATCAAGATAGAACATGGGACCCCCGGCTGCATTTTCATCTATTCGTTTGATTACGAAAACATTAAATCGTCTGTCAATTATAGCACTGACTCTGTCCTTTGCCTTAGGATCAACTATTTGAAGTTTGACATTTGAACTGTTTACTTTTTCAACATGGTCAAAGGGAATCTGTTCTTCAAAAAGAAGCTCTTCCAGATCAGAGGTATATCTTTCGACTGTATTTTCAACCGCTTTATCTGTATCTACTTCCATAAGAAGATGCATGCCGCCCAGAAGGTCAAGCCCAAGAGATATTTTTTGAGAGGGAAGGTTTCCTTCCCACCAGAGAGGAACTTTCCAGAAGGTGGGGGAAAGGTATGCAAAAGCCAGTATCAAAACAGCACAGACCAGCAATATCCTGAGTTTTAAATTTTTTGTCATGACCATAGGCTCCTTACTCTTTCTGCTGTTTATTTAAATCACTCAACCCTGCTATGTGTGGTCGTGCAACTTTTATCTTAACATTTGGAGCAATCTCAATTGTTATTATGTCATCTGCAATACCTGTAATTCTGCCGTGTATTCCGCCGCTTGTTACAACCTGATCATCCCTTTTAAGATTTTCAATAAGTTCACGATGCTGTTTTGCCCGTTTCTGCTGAGGTCTTATCAACAGAAAATAGAATATGGCAAACATTAAAATAAGCGGAAACATAGCTGTAAAAATACTTCCCTGCCCTGCCTGATCTCCTGAAGGAGCCATTGCATGAGCTACTGAAATAAACGATAAAAACATATTTTAAACCTCCATAAAAAATGAATAAAAATAAAAAAAGCAAAATAATTTATCAGCTCTTATACTATCAGCATTGCATCGCCATAGCTGTAAAAGCGGTATCTTTTTTCAATCGCCTCCCTGTATGCCCTTAAAATAAAATCTCTTCCCGCAAAAGCTGCCACAAGAAGAAGAAGAGACGACTTGGGAAGGTGAAAGTTTGTAATCATAGAGTTGGTTGCTTTGAAGCAGAATCCGGGTTTTATGAAAAGATCTGTATAACCTTCTGCTGGAAAAAGCCTGCCACTGCATCTTGAAACAGTCTCAATTGTTCTGGTAGCGGTTGTTCCCACCGCAATTACATTATTGCCTTTTTTTATCGTTGAATTTATCTTCTCTGCTGTTTTTTCCGTAATGCTGTAATATTCTTGATGCATCCTGTGTTTTTCAACCCGTGTTTGTCTTATGGGCTGGAATGTTCCATAACCTATATGAAGGGTTATGAAAGAAGTCTCAACACCTTTTTGGTTTAATATCTCAAAAATTTCAGGAGTAAAATGAAGCCCTGCTGTTGGAGCTGCAACCGCTCCGTCATGTTCTGCATAAATTGTCTGATAACAGAGACGGTCTTTTTCTTCAACACCTTTGTCTTGACCCTGCCTTTTGATATATGGTGGAAGCGGGGTTTTTCCTGTTTGTTTGATTTTATTAAAAAAATCCCCGTTACAGTTAAAACAGACCTTCCATATCCCCTCTCCGGAATTTTCAATCAAATCAGCATGTAATTCTTTGCTCAGTGACAGCCTTGTTTGCGGTTTGATTTTCTTATGGCTTTTAACAAGGCACTCCCACACCTGATGCCCGGAACCGTTCATGTTAAAAGGGTTAAGAAGGAATATTTCGACACTTCCGCCTGTTTGCTTTTTTGCATAAAGTCTTGCGGGAATTACCCTTGTGTTATTTGCAACAATCAGATCTCCTTTTTCCAGATACCCCGGCAGCTCTGAAAAAAAAGTATGTTCAATGGTTTTTGAACCTCTGTCAATAACCATCAACCTGGAGGAATCCCTTTTTTCCAGGGGACTCTGGGCTATAAGTTCTTCAGGAAGATTGTAGTTATAGTCATCAAGAAGCATTGGAGTCTTTTAATGAATTAATACTTTTCAGCTAAAATCAAAACTTAAATATATTATATTATGATAATAAATCAGTAATGTCAATTGAACATATATGTATTTGAACTGTTTTTTTCTTGGAAAAGGTGATAGCTTAAGACAACCTGATTTTCTTCTGTAAACCTTTTTACACAGACCAAATTCTCTCTTTTCAGCAATATAATAATTTGCGATTGCTGCTGTTTTATTATACAATAAACTTGTACCTAATTTTGATAAGAATAAACAAAACACAGGAGTATTATCCTATGGTTACAGCAAATACTAATGGCAGTTCAAAATTAGGCTGTATTGTAATGCTGGTTGTTTTGGGGTTTGTTGGATACTTTGGATATAAATGGGGGGAAAGTCTGTGGTATAAGGAGACAATCAAGGATGAATTAACCCTTATTGTAAGAGATGCTGCAACCAAGAGAACAGTAGACGCTGCCTCTGTGAAAAAAAGGCTTGTTAAACGAGCTTATGAAAACGGAATAACCATTCATCCCGATGATATCATAATAACTGATTCCACTTATGCAATAACAATTGAGGTCTTTTGGGAAACACCTGTTGATTTCCCGGGCTACACATTCTATATTCCTCACAGCATTGATAGAACCCTTAGGAAGATGCACTGATTTTTAAGACTTTCTTTCAACAATGTAACTGGCAAGTAGCATCATATAGTCTTTAACATCGCAATTTGTGAATTTTTCAAGGGCTTTTACTGCTTTTTCTGCATATATTGCCGCCTGCTCAACAGAATAGGCTTTGCCTCTGTTTTTTTCAATAAATTCTGTTATAGCTACAAGATTCTCTTCCCTGTGATCCCCGCTGGCGAGGATATCAATAATCCTTTCCCTGTCTTCTGACGGACTGTTTTTAAGAGCAACTATAAGAGGGAGTGTAAGGCTTCCTTCATCCAGGTCTTTACCCTTTTTTTTACCAAAATCCTTTTCTTCAGCACAATAATCAAGTACATCATCCATGATCTGAAACGCCATGCCTATATTATATCCATACTCTTCAAGGGCTTTTTCCCGGGCGGAATCAGCACCTGTCAGGAGAGCCCCTATTTTTGAACATACAGAAAGAAGTTTTGCAGTTTTATTGTTTATAATATATAAATACTGTTCCTCTGAGAGCATAGGGTTGCGGGATTTTGAAAGCTGAAAGGTTTCTGCTTCCGCCATGCATTTGCACACACATGCCAGTTCATCGAGCACCCTCATGTTTGCTTTTTCAACTGCCATAACAAAGGCTTTTGCAAACAGAAAATCTCCTGAGAGTATTGTTGCGTGATTGCCCCATATAGTGTTAGCTGAAGAACTGCCTCTTCTTATTTCTGCATGGTCGATGACATCATCGTGAAGAAGCGTTGCAGTATGTATGAATTCAAGGGCACATGCCAAATCTATATGGTCTTTCCCCTTATAGCCACAAAGCCTGGAAGATAAAAGCACTACCATTGGACGTATCCTTTTACCACCGCTTTTAAGTATATGGCGGGAGACATCATTAAGCAGTTCAACCTCTGTCTCAATGGAGTTAAACAGCCTTTTTTCAACCATCCCCAGTTCATTGCTTAGGGTATCAATTACAATATCAATTCCTGCCAAAATATCCTCTCTTCTATGGTGTTCTGGCAATGGTTAAAACATCGACAACCCTTGCTCTGTTCTTCTTTAACACTTTTGCACATTCTCTAACTGTTGCTCCTGTTGTAAAAACATCATCAACAATCAGAACATTTTTGCCTTTTAAAGATATACCTTCGTAAGAAAAAGCACCTTTTACGTTTTTATGCCTGTTTTTAAGAGGAAGTTTTGTTTGAGGAGCTGTTTCCTTATGTCTTGTCAAAGCCTCAAAGCAGACCTCAACACCCCACAAACGACCTATTTCCTTTGATACCAGTAAGGACTGGTTATACCCTCTGTCCCGGAGTCTTTTTACCTGCAAGGGTACAGGCATGATAAAATTATAATTTTTACCGCCGAGAAGGTTCTGCCCCGCATCAGACAGGAGTCTCCCAAACGGTTTTGCAAAAAATCTTAAGTTGTAATATTTAAAGTTTTGTATGGATTCTCTTAATACCCCTTCATACAGCCATACCGACCTTGCCCTGTCAAAGGGTGGGTTTTTTTTAATACATTCACTGCAGAGATGGTTACCGCCTCTTCCTGATTTAAACTGCCTTCCGCACCTGTAACAGAGTGGTTTTCCCAATTCTGTAAAAGTTTTCAGGCAGCTGTCGCAGATAAAACTGTTTTCCGTGGAATTAATTTCCTCTTTGCATATAAGGCACCTACAGGGAAAGAAAAAATCAAGAAGATTTTTAAACAGCCCCCTTGCTCTATCCATCAAAGGTTATCCTTTGACATTCAGACCAGAGTCTGTCAAGGTCATAAAACTCTCTTTCATTTTCCTGCATAACATGAACAATCACATCATTATAATCCAGGAGCACCCATTTTCCTTCCTTTGAACCTTCTTTTCCGAGGGAAATTTCCCCCAACTGCTTCATCTCATATTCAACATTATCTGTAATTGCCTGAACATGTCTTGAAGAAGTTCCTGTGCATATTATAAAATAATCAGCTAAGACTGAAATGCCTTTAAGTTCAAGAATAACTATATTAAAAGCTTTTTTTTCATCGGCAAGTTTTGCACAGGTTTTTGCTTTTTCAAATGATTCCAAGGATTATCTGTCCCTCCTTTATCTGTTAAAATAAAGCCTGTTATTAATTATATATTTTTCTACCTTTTCAGAAACAAGGTATTTTGAAGACAACCCTTTGTGAAATTTATTCCTAATTCTTGAAGAGGACACATCAATAAGGGTTATGGAAATAAAAAAAATTCTTTTCCCTGAATTATGAATAAAAACCTTGCCTTTTTTACCATTGACAATAAACCTGCCTTCAATCTCATCATTAATTAATGCCTTTGGTTCTAATTGCATGCAACCGGGTCTGCTCATAACTATAAAATTACAGAGAGAAAACAACTCAGGATAACCTTTCCAGGTGTTTATTTCTCCAAAAGCATCTGTGCCTGTAATAAAATAGATCTCAGTAGTTTGATCATAAAAATTTTTGAAATACCTGATTGTATCAACTGAATATGAACTCCCTTCCCGCTTTATTTCAATATCTGAAACCGAAAAAAGGGGGTTTGTCTGAATAGCTAAATTAATCATTTCAAAACGATGCATAGCGGGGGCTATTGCCTCGGGGTTTTTATGAGGCGGGATGCAGGAAGGAATAAAAAATACTTTTGACATATTAAACAGCTCAGCTATTTCCTCTGCTCCTCGCAGATGACCAATATGAACAGGATTAAACGTTCCCCCAAACAGCCCAATACTTTTTTTGTTTTCAGTCTCTTTTCTCAAGCACCCTACTCTCTTATCTGACCATCCCCATATACTATGAACTTCGCGGTTGTAAGCTCACGAAGCCCCATGGGACCAAATGCGTGGAGTTTTGATGTACTTATGCCTATTTCAGCGCCAAGACCAAGCTGGTTTCCATCATTAAACCTTGTGGACGCGTTCACAAGGACGACAGAAGAATCCACCTCAGACAAAAATTTCTGGGAGTTTTTATAGTCTGAAGTTACTATTGCTTCTGTATGCTTGGAGCCGTAACAGGATATGTGTTCTATAGCCTCCTCTATATTTTTCACTACCCTGACTGAAAGAATTAAATCAAGGTATTCCTCATACCAGTCTGCTTCAGTTGCAGACTCTATTTCTTTGACAAGTTTGACAGTTTTTTCACAGCCTTTAATTTTTACACCTTTGTTCTTAAAAGAATTAATCAGGGTTTCAAGATGATTTACCGCAAAACCTTCATGGACAAGCAGGGTTTCCATAGCATTGCAGACCCCCGGTCTTTGAATCTTGGAATTCAGGGAAATTGATTTGGCTGTTTCCGGCTCGGCAGATTTATCGATAAAAACATGGCAAACACCTTTATAATGAGCAATAACAGGGATGTTTGAATTTTCATAGACTGTCTTTATCAGAGACTCCCCTCCTCTTGGAATAATGACATCTATATAATCTTTCTGCTTGAGAAGTTCAAAAACAGCGGATCGGTCAGTTATTGGCACTACCTGGACAGCATGGCGTGGAATGTTTTCACTTTCAAGAACATCCTGTATTAAATGTGCAAGTGCAAGATTTGAGTTTATCGCCTCTTTGCCGCCTCTGAGCACCACGGAATTTCCGGCTTTAAGGCAAAGCCCTGCCGCATCTACCGTTACATTAGGCCTTGATTCATAAATCATCCCTATAACACCTATGGGTATTCTCATTTTTCCCACAGCGAGCCCGTTTGGCCTTTTAAGTATTTCCTCAACCTGCCCTACGGGGTCGGGCAGCAATGATACCTCTTTTAACCCTTGGGCCATTTCATCAATTATTTTATCACTTAAAAACAGTCGGTCAATCATTGCAGGAGAGAGTTTCAGCCTCTTTGCCTCTTCCAGATCCTTCTGGTTCTCCTGCTGAAGAAATGATTTCCGGAGAATAATGTTCTGGCTGATTTCATTCAGAACCCTGTTTTTTTTTTCTGTTCTCAGATTCGATAATATCCTTGCCGAGTTTTTAGCCTGTTTTGCAATGTTTAATACTGTTTCATTTATATCCATTAATCCTCCTTCAACACAACAAGATCATCTCTGTTTATGATTTCCTTCTGTGAAAAATGACCAAGTGTTTCCTGTATTCTGGCAGATTTAAGACCCTTAATCAAATCAATATCTTCTGAACTATATGAGGTAAGACCCCTGGCAAACTCCCTACCACCGGCATCACAGCAGCTTACTGCCTCCCCTGCATCAAACTTTCCCCTTACTGTCAGAACACCTGAGGGAAGCAGGCTCCTTCTTTTTTCAATTACAGCAACCCTGGCTCCATCATCAACAAATATCTGACCATGGGGTTTAAGGGTATAGGCTATCCAGTGCTTCCTGCTAGTGAGTTTGTTTTTTGTAGGCATTATGAGTGTACCGATATTTTCACCGGCAAGAATCCTTGAAAGGTTTCCGTTTTTTTTTCCATCTGCAATTATCGTTGGAACACCGTAACTTGCAGCTGTTTTTGCAGCTGTAAGTTTTGTTATCATTCCTCCTTTTCCAAGCTTGCTTTTCGAGCCAATAGCATAGTTTTCAATCTCCGGACCTATTGTTTCCACAAGTGAGATGAATTTTGCATCGGAATGCATACGCGGATCCCTGTCATAAAACCCGTCAATATCGGTTAGTATAATAAAGATGTCTGCCTGAACAAGGTTTGTTACAAGAGAAGACAGATAATCATTGTCGCCAAATTTAATTTCGTCAACAACAATACTGTCGTTCTCATTTATTATCGGTACAGCACCATAATCCAGCATACTGTTTATGGTCAGGCGGGCATTAAGAAACCTCTTCCTGTCTCTTAGATCTCCGTGAGTTAAAAGAATCTGCCCTACATTCATATTAAATTTTGAAAAGAGCCTTTCATAAAAACCCATCAGGCTTATCTGTCCGATAGCTGCGGCAGCCTGTTCCTGGGAGATTGTACGGGGACGCTCTTTGAGTCCAATTTTACCCATACCTGAAGCAACCGCCCCGGAGGAAACTATTATGAATTCAACCCCCCTTTTGCGGGTTTCTGCAATTATGCCTGTTATATCTGATAACACCTTCCTGTCAAGTTTCCAGGAAGGTGTTGTCAGAACATAGCTGCCAAGCTTTAAAACTACTCTGTGAATCCTTTTAAAGATGTCTTTTCTAAAAGCATTTGAAACCACAGTATATGATTTCCTTTATGCAGATACGGCTGCCGGAACAATGCTTACCTTTTTCTTGTTCTTTCCCCAGCGTTTAAACTCAACCAGTCCGTCAACTTTTGCAAAAAGAGTAAAATCCCTGCCCATGCCTACATTGATACCCGGATGAACAGTGGTTCCAACCTGGCGGACAAGTATATTGCCTGCTTTTACAAACTGGCCGCCAAATCTTTTAACACCCCGTCTCTGTCCTGCGCTGTCTCTGCCGTTTCGCGAGCTTCCGCCTGCTTTTTTATGAGCCATTTTAAAAACCTCCTAATTTTTTATCTGTTATTTTGAAAAATCCTTTAAATATTTTAAAAAGTCACTCTCTGTGCTTAGCACAGCAGATGTATTATTGTCAAATGCATCTGAATAACTGTTTAGTGTCATGTAGAAGGAGAAAAAACCAGGATCCTTACCATAAGCATCGGCATATATTTTAGTTGCCTCGCCATCTGCCTTTCCTTTCAGACCTTCAGATGTTCTGTATGCCTCAGAACGGATTCTCTGCAGTTCTTTTTCTTTTTCACCTTCAACCTTTCTGGTCTCCCCCATTCCTTCTGATCTGTATTTCTGGGACATCTGCTTTCTTTCAGCAATCATTCTTTCATAAACTTTATTTCTGACCTCTTCAACATAATTGACCCGTTTAATTCTGAAGTCAATTAATTCAATGCCTAAATCATCAAGCTTCGGAGAGGCTTCTTCGAGTATTCCACGGGTCATTTTTTCTCTTCCCAGCTCGATTTGAAACTGTGCGCCTTTTTCCCCGGGTGGTTTTATTTCTGATTCTGCTTCAGGCAGCTTTTCAGGCAATGTTTCCGGAATTGTTGTCGCTTCTTCCAGCATCTGTTCATGTGTCATAATCCTGTTTGTGCTTCGGACAACCTCAATAAGATTGTTTGAGGTGATGAAGTCATATGTGGTTGCATCAAGTATATCATCAAGCCTTTTCTGCGCTCCGCGTTCATCATAAACGCTTTTGTAAAACTGAAGGGGATCCTTTATCCGCCAACGGGCAAACGAATCAATAACGATAAATGTTTTATCAAACGTTGGAATCTGTCCGGGATCCCCGTCCCATTCAAGAAGATTTTTTCTGAAATAATTGGCAACCTGAATAAAAGGAACTTTGAAATGAAGCCCCGGATCTGTTATAGCTTCACCAATCGGTTTTCCAAACTGTGTTATAACTACCTGCTCTGTCTCATCTACCACAAAAAAAGGCTTGGAAACCGCCACTGCAAATATGAGCAGTATTATAATCAATATTAACTTCTGTATATTATTTTTTTTAGATTTCATTGTCCTAACCCTCCTTTTCCTATGTCAAAAAGAGGAAGAACTGAGGACTGATCAGAATCAATAAAATACTTGGTTCCTATTTTCGGTAATACCTCTCTCATTGTTTCAAGATACATGCGCCTCCTTGTAATATCCTTTGAATTATTGTATTCCTTCCATAGCTGGACAAACCTTTGAGCATCACCCTGTGCTCTGTTTACCCGCTCAAGAGCATACCCTTCTGCCTCACGTATCATCATTTCGGCAGATCCTTTTGCCTCAGGCACCACTTTGTTATAGGCTTCCCATGCCTGATAGATCATCCTCTCTTTTTCCTGAAGAGCCTGATTTACCTCATTAAATGATGGTTGAACAGGCTCAGGCACAGTGGTTCTCTTGAGTTCTAAATTAACAATATTAATTCCTGTCTCTGCATCAGCAAGTGCAGCCTGAAGCTTTACCTTTGCTGCTTCTGCTATATCACGGCGCTCTGTTATGACCTCTGTTATGCTTCTGTCTCCTATAACTTCTCTCATTGTTGCTTCAGACAGGTCCCTTAATGTTTTCTGAACATTGCGCACCTTGTAAAGAAAATTATACGGATCTCCTATCCTGTACTGAACCACCCATGGCACCAGGGCAAGGTTTAAATCACCGGTCATCATAAGAGACTCGTCAAGATACTGCCTTGAAGGGGCGTACTGGGTTCTTATCCCGGGTGAAGTTGTTCTTATACCGAACTCTTCAGTATATACAAACTGCTCACGCACCTTTTTTACTGTCTCAATGCCTGCAGGAAGCTTGAAATTAAGACCCGGGTTTGCGGTCCTTACATATTTTCCAAATCTTTGCACCATACCCACTTCACCTGGCTGAATTGTGAACCAGCATGAAATAAGCAAAAGTCCTGCAATAATAACAACTGCGATAACCGAAAAGGACAAAAAACTTCCACCGAAAAATTCTTTTATTTTTTTAATAATCTCGTCCGGGTTTGGCGGTTCCTGCTTTCCCCATGGACCTCCTCTGTTTTTGTCGTCATCCCACATAATACAACCTCCTTTTATGTTGGTTTACAGCGGTGAACCGCTGTCAGGGTTCTTGAACCCTTAACCCCTGTTCTTATTACACCCTTTTCCTGAGTGCTGTTTAAGCTTGATTGTCCAGTAAAAAGTCCAAAAACAACCATATTGTCATTTTGAACCTTGCGACAGCAGGGTGAGAAATATCGTTGTTTCAGTTTGTTACGTGATCTCTCTCGTGCGTTTTGTGCCGCGCTTTGCGGTATTCGAGATGACAGATGTGGTCTTTTTACGAAGTTGTCAAGGTTCATCTGCTACTTAAAAAAGACAAAAACAAGCCTCCCTTTTAAGCGAGGCTTGTTCTAAAAAATAATTTCAATCGCGCAATAGATAAGTTCTTTTTATAAAGGTCGAAGGGGAGCTGTTTTTCCCTGATCCTGAAAGCGCCTTTTTCGGGTTTTGCTAAAAGCATAAATCCTGCAAAAAGCTGAAATTAACAGTTAATTTATTCCGCATTTACGTTTTCCCTCTTCGTATCTTTCCAACACCCTCTCCTGAATCTGGTCTATAATATCATCAGGAAGATGTCTGAATCTTCTCTGCAGTTTCAGATAGTCTCTTATTGGTCTTAATGTTTTGATATGCTTTGTCATTTCATACTTGCCGTAAACAACCTCTCCCAGAGGGAAAACGCCTGTTTCAACAGCAAGCCGTCCAAGCTCAATTGACATATCAGGGTCAGAACCCCAGCCTGTCGGACATGAGCTGAATACAAGAAGAAAAGCAGGCCCTTTTATCTCTTTTGCCTTTTTCACCTTTCTTGCAAGGTCTGTAGGATAACTGTGGCATGCTGTTGCAACATAAGGTATATGATGTGCAAGTGCAATCAGAGGCATATCTTTTTTCTGTGTTGTCTGGCCTATGCTGTTTTTACCATGAGGGGATGTGGTGGTGGTTGCGCCGTAAGGGGTTGAACTTGTACGCTGAATTCCTGTATTCATATACCCTTCATTATCAAAACAGACATATATAAAATTATGATTTCTTTCCAATGCTCCTGACAATGCCTGAATTCCAATGTCAAAAGTAGCTCCGTCGCCTCCCATTGCAACTACTGTTACTTCCTGGGCAGGACCTCTTCCTTTTCTTTTGAGCATCTCGAGCCCTGATTCTATACCTGCAGCAACAGCCGCGGTGTTTTCAAAAAGGGTATGCATCCATGGAACCATCCAGTTTGTCGTTGGAAAGGGAGAAGATATGATTTCCATGCATCCTGTAGCCTGGGTAATGATTATGTCTTTGCCCAGTGCTTTGCATACCTGTCTCATGGCAAGAGCTTCACCGCATCCTATACAAGCCCTGTGGCCGGGCATAAAAAGTTCACCTGCTTCATTTAGTTTCTGTAAGGTCATATTATTGTCTTTCATTCTCTCACCCCTACTGTTTCGTATTCTATATCAAGGTTTTTCTCTGTAATTTCAATGGACCTGTTATACATCTGTTCAAAATACTTGGGACTCATGTCTCTTCCGCCAAGACCACCGATAAAATTTGTTATCTTGGGCTGGTTCTTTAATCCATAAAGCATAGAGCGTATCTCACTGCATACAGGACCGACCGCTCCGCCATAAGACAGAGAGCGTTCAAAAACAATAATCCTTTTTGCATTCTTTACCGCATCCCTGAACTCTTTAACAGGAAAAGGCCTCCAAAGCCTTATTTTTACAAGTCCGGCCTTGTCCCCTTTTTCCCTCAGGTCATCCACTGCACATGCTGCCATCTGGTTGAAACTCCCGATGCCCACAAATACCGTTTCAGCATCTTCTGATTTGTAGGTTTCTATCGGATTGTAGTTTCTTCCAAACCTCTCTCCCCAATCCTTCCATACTTTAACAATGGTTGTTTTAGAAGCTTTTAAAGCGACTTCCTGTGCTTTCCTGCATTCTGAATAGACAACGGGCGGAGCAAAAGCCCCCATTGTAACAGGGCGGTTGGGATCAAGCGGGAAAGGATAATTATAAGGAGGAATAAATCCGCTTAGTTCATTCTTGTCAAGCAGCATATAAGGCTCTACAACATGTGATACATGAAACCCGTCAAGATGAACCATAACGGGAAAAAGAACATTGTTGTCTTCGGCAATTTTATAAGCACACAGGGTAAGGTCAAATGCCTCCTGAGCGCTTTCAGCAAAGTATTGAATCCATCCGCAGTCACGCACCGCCATAACATCAGAATGGTCTCCCCAGACGTTAAGAGGAGAGGCTAGAGCTCTGTTGGCAACAGCCATCACTATAGGCAGCCTCATTGAAGCTGCTATGTATAAAACCTCATGCATGAGTTCCAGTCCCTGCCCGGCTGTTGCTGTAAATGTTCTTGCACCTACTGCTGATGTGCCAAGGCATGCGCTCATTGCGGAATGCTCAGATTCGACATAAATAAATTTAGCGTCAAGTTCCCCGTCTGCTATCATCTCTGATATACGCTCCACAATATGGGTCTGAGGTGTAATAGGGTATGCTGGAACAACATCAACCTCTGCAAGCCTTACTGCCTCAGCAACAGCAAATGATCCTTCTGCACCTACTCTTTTACTCATATCAGTTCTCCTCCCTAACCATTGTTATCGCTTCTTTTGGACATTCCCTTGCACATATTCCGCAGCCTTTGCAGTAGTAATAATCTGCTTCATAGAACCCTTCCTCATCCTTCACTATGCAGGGTTCAGGGCAGAAACTGTAACATATACTGCATTTGACACATTTTGTTCTGTCCAGAACAGGTCTTTGAGACCTCCAGTCACCTGTCTGATATTCTGCGGCATTTCCGGGCTCTGTAACAATACAGCCTAAGGGTATATCTTCCCATACCAGTTCAAAATCCTTTTTTCCCATGTCAGATGCCCTCCGTTTTGGTTTCATTAAATGCTCTTTGACAGGCTGTAAGATTCTTTTCTGCAATTTTTCTGAATCTGTGTTCAAACACTTCATTCAATGAATCTGCTTTAACAATACCTGTCACTTTAATTAAAGCTCCTATCATGGTCGTGTTGGCAATGGGTCTGCCAAGTGTTTCTATGGCAATTGTGTTAGCGTCAACAGATGCGACACGACCCGGGATTTTGTAGAGTTTTTTGATCTCATCAATGCTTTTTGAACTGTTTATAATTACAATGCCGTCTTTTTTAAGTCCTTCAACAACGTTTACAACAGCAGCAAGTGTGGGATCAAGTATCATCACAACATCAGGTTCTTCAATCTCATTTCGCAGTCTGATCGTATCATCACTCACCCTTATGAATGCTTTTACAGGCGCCCCTCTTCTCTCAGGACCAAAGCTTGGAAAAGCCTGGGCATATTTACCTTCTGATATGGCAGAAGCAGCAACAAGTTCGGCACATGTAACAGCCCCCTGTCCTCCCCTTCCGTGTATCCTTACCTCAATCACTGGCGTCTCCTTTCTAACTACGGGTTTTAATTTAAGCTGAAACAGAGTATATTTATAACATACTGGTTTATTTTTTGTCAACAAATATGTCACTCCGAATTTCTTTTTAAACAGTGTATAATTTATTGAAAAATCATTAAAACCATGCTATTTTTATTGTCAATTAACTGCTGGTTTTCAGATAAGAGGAAAACAGATGAAAATTTCAGTTGTAATGCCTGTTTTTAATGAACAGGATACAATCAGGGAAATTATTGAAAGGGTTAAAAGGGTCGATATTGAAAAAGAGATAATTCTTGTGGATGACTGCTCAAGTGATAATACAAGATCAATTCTTGAAAGTTTTTTAAATGATAATGAGATAAGGATTTGCTTCCATAATAAGAACATGGGGAAAGGTGCGGCGCTTAAAACCGGATTTGAACAGGTTCAGGGAGAGATTGTAATTATTCAGGATGCTGACCTTGAGTATGACCCTTCCGAGTATCCCATGCTTGTAGCGCCCATACTTGATGGCAGAGCTGATGCTGTTTTTGGTTCAAGGTTTATCGGAGGCCCTCATCGGGTGCTTTTTTTCTGGCATTACTTAGGCAATAAAATCCTTACCACGTTTTCCAACATGCTGACAAACCTTAACCTAAGTGATATGGAAACAGGTTATAAAGCCTTCAGGGCTCCATTGCTTAAAAATTTTTCAATAAAGTCAAAAAGATTCGGTGTTGAACCTGAACTTACAGCAAAACTTGCAATGCTTAAATGCAGAATGTATGAAATACCGATATCCTACAGCGGAAGGGACTATGCCGAAGGCAAAAAAATAGGCTGGAAAGACGGAATTGCCGCCTTTTTCTGGATACTCTATTTCAATCTCAGGAAAAAGACCGATTAATCAATGATGATGGTTCCGTAAAAAGTCCCCCGCTGTCATCTCGAACGAAGTAAGAGATCTCGTAACATGCTGAAATAAGGAGATTTCTCCCTGCGGTCGAAATGACAATATGGTGGTTTTTAGACTTTTTACCGGTTTGTCTTGCTTGAAACTTGTATCTTTTAATTGCTCAACAGCTATACCGCTAATACTTTTTTTTAGTATATGCCGTTATTATCTGATAGGTTGCAGGGATGCCTTCCTGACTGCCGTACTCCTGCTCATAAAACAGAACCATGTTTTTCCATACATGTCTTACAGCAGGGGTTCTGTTTCTTTTGTGTGAAGCATTTTTTGAGCCCATCCCTTTTATGGTTCGAAAAAGCTCCGGAATATCTCTGTAATATTCTATAATATCAAAATCATCTAAATCGCCTATCATAAAACCGGCATGCTTTAAATCCTGTTCTATTTTTGCTTTTGACAGATGAAGATTCAAAGCCTCCCCAAGCGAGTATCCTTCCTGAAGTGATGCTTTCTGCCAGGATTGTTTAAGCTCGATAAAGGTTTTTGCGCCAAATACTGACAGGAGAAAAACCCCTTCTTTTTTAAGAACCCGGGCAGCCTCGCACATTGCATCTCCAAAACCGTCAATCCACTGATAGGCAAATGATGAGACAACCATATCAAAGCTATCGTTTTTATAGGGAAGAAATTCAGCGTCAGCGTTGGAAAAAAAAGCTCTGTTGTTTGAGCATGAATGCAGTTTTTTTCTTGCATTTAAAATCATGTTAATGGCAATATCACAGCCATAAACCGATATTGCCGGAAATTTACCCTTAAGCACAGCTGCAAGATTGCCCGTTCCCATGCCAATATCAAGGACTTTCTGTTTTGACCCGTTAAGATTAAGACGGTCAACCATTTTTTCTGATATTTTTCTCTGAAGTCCTGAATAGGTATCATACTCAAAAGCGCTTGAATTAAATGCCCTTTTTACAAAATTCTTATCAATCTCTTTCATGTTCCTTCTGCTTAAATCTCTTGAATTTTAGTTAATAATCTTTTACACCCTTTTCTGGTGATTGTAATCGCTCTTAACCGTTTTATCCAGAATAAAATCCTGTATTGCTGAAACCGCTTCCTGCGGTCTTGTTAAAAAAGGGGCATGTCCTGTTTCCGAGAGCATCAGCAGTTCAGAATCTTTTATGCTGTTCTTAATATGTTTAGCGCCTTTAGGAAGACAGATGGTGTCACTGCTGCCGTGTATAATAAGTGTCGGTATATTTACAGCGCCAAGGATCCCCCCTGCATCCTCTTCCATGAGACATTTAAGGGAATCAACTGAAGGTTTTTTCCGGGGTGTGTAATCGCACAAAGGATTTTTCCCAAGCCGGCTTAACTCTTCAGGGGTAAACACCATGTTATGAAATTTTGTGATTCCTGCTTCAAAATTCTTTTCAACCTGGCTTGCAAGCCTCCTTACCACTACAGGGGGAAGCCCGAAAGAGGAGTCACTGGATTTAATCAAACTGGGTGTTGCGCCAATAAGCACAAGCGAGTCAGCATAATCAGGATAGGACTCTATGAGGCGCAGGGCAATTGAACCGCCCATAGACCAGCCGACAAGGGTGACCGGTTTTATATTCAATATGTCAATTACCGCCCTGATATCATCTGCAAATGTCTTAAAATTGTATGGGGTTGAAATTTCAGATGATTTTCCGTGTCCCCTCAGATCCGGAGCAATAACCTTAAATTTTTTGGAAAGAGCAGAACCAAGCCCGTTCCAGACCTTGGCACAGGTTGCCCAGCCATGAATGAGAACAACCGGCTTTCCTTCCCCGGCAACCGTAAAATTTATAATATTCTCCATATCATACCACCCCGAATTTCCTGCCTGTCATGTAAAGCGCATCTGCTGCACCTGAGAGCTGCTCAAGGGTATGCTCCGACATTACCGTTATCCTGAGCCTTGATGAGCCTTCAGGCACAGACGGCGGTCTTACAGCCTGAATAAAAAACCCTTCCTCAAAAAGAAGATCTGACATCTGTGTTGCCGTCTCAGGTTTATGCACAATCAGCGGAATTATCGGGGTCTCAGCCTGTTCTGTTTCAAAACCTTTTTCAATAAGCTTTTCCCTTAAAAACAGGGCATTGTTTTTCAGTCCTGCAACCCTTTCAGGTTCATCAATAATTATGTCAATTGCCTCAGATGCAGAAGCAATAACAGAGGGAGGAAGCGCTGTTGTATATATAAGACTTCTGCTTCTGTTTATAAGGTAGTCTCTTATCTCTTCTGTGCACGCGACAAAAGCGCCGAAACACCCCATGGCTTTGCCCAGTGTTCCCATAATAATAATATCTGAGCGACCCTGAAGATTGAAATACTCTAATCCCCCTCTTCCTGAACTGCCAAGCACCCCTGTTCCATGAGCATCGTCAACAATTAAAAGAGCGTCTCTTGCCTTTGCAACTTCATAGAGCTCATCCAAAGGGGCGATCGTGCCGTCCATGCTGAAAACAGAGTCTGATACAATAACCCTTCTTCTAAAACCGGACCCCTTTTTTAAAAGCTTATCAAGCGCTTCAGTATCACGGTGGGGATATATTTCAACATCCGCCCTGCTCAGCCTGCATCCGTCAATAATGCTTGCATGATTAAGGCTGTCGCTGTAAATACAGTCGTTTTTCCCGGCAAGGGCTGTCAGGATGCCAAGGTTTGCCATATATCCTGTGCTGAAGACAAGACTTGCCTGCGTTTTTTTGAAACCGGCAAGTTTTCTTTCCAGCTCATTATACAGAAAAATGTTCCCGCTGATAAGCCGAGAAGAGCATGTGCCTGCCCCCCAGAGCTGAGCAACTTCGCTGGCACGGGCTTTAAGCCTTGGATGGAAACTCAGTCCGAGATAGTCATTTGAGCAGAGAAGCAGAACCTTTCTTCCATCGACTGTAACAGAAGCTGAGTTTTCAGATTCAAGGGTTTTCAGGTTTCTGAAAAGCCCCTTTTTTCTGATTTCGATAAGTTCATTCTTTATATCTAACATAAGTGTCAAGAATAATCCAAAACCCTCTTGCTTGTCAATATCACAAAAATATTGCAAAATTAACAAGTTGACTTGGAGTTGAAAAAATAGGAAAATAAAAAGCTGTTAACCGTCTTTAAATTCTAAAGCTATTGCTTATATTTATTAGCAGTCGTAAAAGTTAATGGTTAAATGCAGTATGAAAGTGCACCACCTAACAGGTGACTTTCATGATAAAAAAGCTATAATTTGCGACTCAATTTTAACTAAAAAAACATGTTTGAGTTATGATCAAAAAAACTTGAATTAAATAGTACACAGGCTACTTTTTCTTAGTATATAGAAAACAACCCTGTTCGTGCAGGAATAGTTAAAGAAGCTGGTGAATATTCCTGGTTAAGCGCCGGGTGGCACCTGGTAAAGAGGGATACAGACCCGCTGGTGACCTGAGATGCAATGTTGCAGGATATGACAGGCAAGTGGAGGAAGTATTTGCAACAGGAAGACGAAAAAGATACAATAGGGCGCTCAGAAAAGAAGTCAGTGCAGGCAAACCTCAGAAGAGGTTTAATTAGTGGTTGCCCCTAGTTTAGGCGACTTTTCGTATCATGGATGTCCCCAACGTCCCCGGGGTATATGACGTTTGCCCGAAGGGCAAATGTGCCGTAGGCCAAGGAGCGGAGCGACGCCGCATATACCCAGTGTTATAGGCTGTACCGCGCCTTCTTCAAATTCCAGTTTCTTAAAATCCCCGCGCCCTACCGCCGGAGCACAGGACGTGCGGAGGCGGTTATTCCTTTCTGAATTTTTTAAAATTCTCTGCTTGTTCAAAGATTTCTTTATAAACCTCATCTCTATCTACCGGTGGATAATTGTGTTCTGCTAAGAGGATGATTAAGTCAGCCTTTAGTTCTGATTTAATGTCATCCCTTTTACTCCAATCTGTATATTTTGCTTTGTCATCAACAACTTTTTTTACCTCTTTTGATAAAAGTAAAAGCTTTTCGTGGGGATATTCAAAGTCATATTTTATTGTTAACGATTTTAATATGTCATAAAAGGCTTTTTCTTCAAAGTCGATTCCCAATTCATTAAATGATTTTTTTTCTTTCTTAAGAGCATGATACAGATCAATTATTTCATCAGTAAAATCTTCAAGAACCTCACCCCTTAAGACATCACTTTCTTTTCGTTCATTGTATTTTTCAACAAGGCTTTGCATTTTCTTTGAAAAATCTATCCCTTTCATTCTATTGATTTTTTTAAAATCTTCGATTGCCTTAGCTAAGAGTTGCTGCAATAATTTAATCTTTGTGTTCGGAAGTTTTATCTTCTCTATTTTTGATAAATAATCTTCATCAAAAATATCTGTTTCAACATTTTTATCTTCATTCAGCTTAAATATTTCCTCAACACCATCGCTGGTCAATGCATCTTTTATCATTTCACGTACTTTTGCATTCATCTGTGCGGTATCTGGTGCGGTTCCTTTGGTAAGCTTGAACACGATAGAACGTACCGCCAAATAGAAATGAACATGATCTTTATCTTTTTGATTTAATTTATCACTGGCAGAACATATGTCATAAGCAGCTTTTAATCTTTTAACAAGAAACATGAACCGTTTTTCTATTTCATGGGTGACTTGAACAAATTCCGCAGCTAAATTGAGGGTATTCAGCTGTTCAATCGGACTACCGTTGAAATACTCACTGCTATCAAACTTATGGAATATCTTTGCCAATAAATCTAAATGGTCTTTGACAACAACCACTGACTGTTCAATATCTTCAAAGTTTTTACTGTCCGCTTTATTATACTGAGCTAAGGCAAGGTTCATCTGTTTCTTGATACCGATGTAATCAACAACAAGTCCTTTTTCTTTTCCGTGATATTTACGATTAACTCTTGAAATAGTCTGGATTAAATTATGTCGTTGTATTGGTTTGTCGATATAGATTGTATCTAAAAACGGCACATCAAATCCTGTTAACCACATATCAACAATAATTGCTATTTTGAAATTTGATTTAGCATTCTTGAATTGTCTGTCTAATTCCTTGCGATACTCTTTTGTGCCAAGCAGATTGTACAGTTCTTCCGGATCGTCTTTGCCTCTGGTCATAACCATTTTGATGCGTTCCATTGGTTTTATTTCCCGCTTTTCTTTTTCAGTGAGTTTTACTCCAGGTTCGGAAACCTTTACTTCTGCCCATTCCGGTCGTAACTGAATTACATTTTTATAAAACTCATACGCTATAGGGCGGCTACTGCAAACAAACATGGCTTTGCCATTTACAGAAGAACCTTCTGCAATGCGTGTTTCGTAATGTATAACAAAATCATCAGCCAGGGCTTTTAAGCGGTCAGGATCGCCCAATATCACATTCATGTTGGTAACGGCTTTTTTACTTTCCTCTATCTGGTAATCATTTGTACCTTCTTCGGCGCATTGATCATAGTAATCTTCAATTTTTTGTAGTTCACTATTTTGTAGTAATACTTTCGCTGCTCTGCCTTCATACACAATACGAACGGTGATCTCATCTTTAACGGATTCTGTCATAGTGTAGGCATCTACAACATCGCCAAAGACATCAAGAGTCGCATCAATAGGGGTTCCGGTAAAACCTACATAAGTTGCGTTTGGTAAGGAATCGTGAAGATACTTGGCAAATCCATATGTTTTTTTAACACCTTTAGATGTTACTCTTACCTTTTGATCAAGATTTACCTGACTGCGGTGTGCTTCATCGGATATACAGATTATATTACTCCGTTCTGTAAGAAGGTCAGTATCTTCGGTAAATTTGTGAATAGTTGTGAGAAAAACGCCTCCACTTTTAATATTTTGCAGGCGTTCCTTTAATTCAGCTCTGCTTTCAACGCTGATAACAGTATTATCACCAATATACTCTTTGGCGTTTGTAAACTGTGCTGCCAATTGGTCATCCAGATCATTGCGGTCAGTGATAAGCACTATGGTAGGATTACTGAAATATTTACTGCGCATTAATAAGCGGGTTAGAAAAAGCATAGTAAAGCTTTTTCCGCATCCGGTCGCACCAAAATAAGTGCCGCCTTTCCCTTCCCCGCCAGGTTTTTGGTGTTTAGCGATATTTTGAAACAATTTGTTTGCTCCATAGTATTGGGGATAACGACAAAGGATTTTTTCATTTCTTTTTGATGAATCGGGTAGAAAAATAAAGTTTCGAATTATGTCGCGCAAACGTTTTTTTTCGAACATGCCTTGTATCAAGGTATACATTGAATCGATACCATCTACATCTTTTGACATTCCTTCGGTTTTGCGCCACGCATAATAAAACTCATAAGGAGCGAAAAAAGAACCAGCTTTACTATTCACGCCATCACTGATTACACAGAAAGCGTTATACTTAAAAAGTTCCGGAATGTCGCGTTTGTAACGGGTAGTTAATTGGATATAGGCATCATGGATTGTACAATTTTCACGGATTGCTGTTTTGAATTCAAAAACAACCAGAGGAAGTCCGTTAATATACAGGATACCATCCGGTATACGCCTTTCAAAACCAACTATTTCTAACTGATTGACAAACTTATAAATATTCTGGTCTTCACAGTAAGGTTCAGGGCTTTCTGCTACAATATTGGGAAGTTGTTCGATGTCTGGATCTCTAAAAGCGGTTAAACCGCTATAATCAATCAATTGTATGTATAAGTCTTTCTGTGAGCGGTCTTCTCTTTTCAAAATAAACCCATCAGATACAAGTTTCATGATGGATTTATTGCTTTCATACAGATCAGAAGCGGCGTAGCTTTTTAATTGCCTTATAATTTGACCGGCTTCATTTTCAGTGAGGGCTTCTTTTTCATATTTAGTAAGAAGGAAGTGTCTTAAATCTTCTTCAATTATGACTTGATCGGGATTTCGCGTAATATCATCACCGAAAACATGCGGATACCCTTGTTTTCCTAATAATTCAATAAATACCTGTTCCAACTTTTCTTCGGTGAATTTCATTTTTTTAAGACCTTTCTCCCTTTATCTGTAAGGCGGTACCGCTGTTTGCTGCTTGTTGGTTTATCAGGTATGGTCATTTCTATTACTTTCGCCTCTAATGCCGGTTGCAGATAATTTAATCTGAAATATTCCCTATCGGACAGCTTCAGTTTTTCCTGCAATTCCTGTCGGTTTAATTCCCCCTCCAGTATTGCCAAAAGCTTTCTCACTTGCGGGGTCACTTGCGGGGTCACTTGCGGGGTCACTTGCGGGGTCACTTTTTCAATGGCAGGAAACGCCATCCGTAAAAAGTTATCGGAGAATTGAAAACATTTTTTGCCATAATGTTCCAAAATACGCGGAACACCTGAACCCAACTGTTCTACCATCTCTAAGTCTTTATAAATACGCATTAACTCCTTGTTTCGGGGAATGGAATAACCATCGAAAAACTCCTCCCTGCTCAGTCCTTCGGGCAATGATCCTGCTGATGTAATCTCTATCCGGTCGGAGAAAATCTCAAACTTGGGTGGAATCTCCCGGGTGTAGTCGTTATGGACAAAAGCGTTAATAATAGCTTCCCGCAGGGCAATGGCACTCCACAAACGCTGCTCCTTGCGTTCTTTTGAGGTAATGGTAGCAGCTGTACGGTTTTCCAGGTCAATTTTGTCCAATACGCTTTTGGTGGCTTTGATGAGCGAACAATATCCGTATTCGTTGTTTTCTATAAGATCAACCCTGTTTTTACCACTGTACTTGGCAACTTTTATGGAAAGGTTATTTTCATCCGCCAACAGGTAGGCAGCGTAGTTGAGCGATCCTTCTTCTGTGGTAAGTTCCAGATTCTTCTTAAACTGTTTATTGAGCGGTTTTTTCTTTTCATCATAGTAAATTCGCAGCTGTTCAAAGCTCAAATCCTGCCGTTGGGCTTTGATTTTACCAATGGAGTTACGGGTACGAGAGGCAAACAGTTTATCTATAATAGCCTGCGGCATTGGTTCTGCAGCCGTACCCATACGAATAAAACAGCCCTTTTCAGTCATACCGTATTTCTTTTTGAAATAGGGCTTCTCACTACCGCTTGCTACAATGATCTTGAGGACATTATTGCCTTCCCGCTCTTCGACTACAACATCAAACAGCCCCAGAGCAGAAGGGGCAATATTGTGTTTAATACGGTCTTTAACCTTAAGCATTTCCCCATCAGGATCCTTCACGCCCACTACATTGCCTTTTTTGTCGATTCCAACATAAATCAACCCGCCTTCCCGATAGTTCAGAAAAGCCACAACCTCTTTTTCCAGATCAAGGTCTTTTGTGAGGCGTTCTTTGTGTTCTATGCGGTTTGTTTCGGTCATTTATTCTCCATTGCCTTTTCCGATTCTAATATCCCATCCATCACCCCTTTCATCAATACAGGGCAAAGTGGTTTAATCATATCCTTCAGTTGTTCATTTATGCGTTTGCGGGTTTGCAAGGTATGGTAAATGGTAACAATAGCTTTCTGGACTTCAATGTCAGGAACGGGGATTTTTATTTCACAAAACCTATCCCAATCTAGACCCCCTCGAACGCTTGAATCACAATAATACCATGTCAAACGATCAAACTCCGGACGATAAAACCATAACATTAGAAATTCTTCTAAGAGAGAACTACCTTTCTTGAGTCGAAAAGTTTTATATGCAGGTGAAACAATTGCAGGTTTGGCAAACTGATATAGAGAAACAGGAAGCATTTCATCCCTTCCAACATGCATTATGTTCGCTGCAAAAACACCCTTTCGAATAATTTTATAATTCAAAAAACTTGCAGCTTTAGCTTTCGAAGGCATAAAATCCTTATTGATGTTTACACCTAATAATATATTTACTTTACCACTTGAATTCCTTTCATCAGTTAATCTAATATGATTTCCAATGAACTCAAGACCCCTTTTTTTTAATAAGTCATCAAGAAATGAATTACAAATCAACTGCAAATCATCCAGACTTTTTTCGTATGATTTCTGGTTATTTAGTAAGCCTTTATAGATATCTACGTATTTCTTCTGTTCTTCGATGTCGGGGATTGGAATTTTGATTTCACAGAAACGTTCCCAATCTAAACTTGCCCTTACACTGCTGTCGCTAATAAACCAACCGTATCTGTCTGACTCAGGCCGATGAAACCACATCATCAAAAATTCAGGAGATACCTCATTTAGATCTGTTACTTCGAAAACTAAATAAGCAGGAGATATAATCGCAGGTTCATCATAAGGGTATAATGCTACACGAACAGTATCGTCCCGCCCTACTTGCATAGCACTATAAGCAAATTGTCCTTTCCTAATTATTTTATACTTTGATAAATCTGTTCCAGAGACATTTGCTACAGATGGCATAAAATTCTTGGTTATATTTATCCCCAGTAGATTTGTTATTTTACCATCAGTATTCCGGTTATCCACCAGTTGTATATAATCTCCCAGCCGTTTATATTTCATAGCCCAAACCTTTGAATGCTTCTCTGAGCTGTTCTTGTGATTCCTCTTCTTCAGAAAGGAGCGATTTAAATTCCTCTTGAATACGCTTCATCTCCGCATCAAAATCAATATTGCTATCACGATCTAGAAACTCAATGTACTTACTTGGAACCAGAGAAAAGTCATTGTCTTTGATTTCCTCAAGATTAGCCGAGTAACAGAACTCCGGAATGTCTTTATAGGTAGTTTCATAATCGACTTGTTGCCAGTTGTGATAATTCAGAGCAACCTTGTAAATATCTTCTGCCGTAAGCTCAATGAACTTTTTGTCAAATTCAGAGCCCCAGCGTCTTAAATCCATAAAAAGAATTTCATTTTCGCGATCACGGTATCTCTTCTGCTTTCCGTTTATTTTGACGTCCCGTGCTTTCTTGTTATTATTCAATATCCATAACGTTACGCTTATGTCGGTAGTGTAGAATGTATCTCGCGGTATAATGATAATTGCTTCAACCAGCTTGTTTTCAATCAATTTCCTGCGGATTTTGTATTCCTCACCACCTCCGGACAAGGCTCCGTTTGCAAGGAGGAACCCGGCAACTCCGTTTTCCGACAGCTTTGATACCATATTTAGTATCCATCCGTAATTAGCATTACTTGCCGGGGGAACGTCATATCCTCTCCAGCGAGGATCATCTATAAGTTCATCACTTGCCCGCCAATCCTTCTGATTGAAAGGCGGGTTAGCCATTATAAAATCCGCTTTCAAATCAGGATGCTGATCATTTGAGAAAGTATTGGCAGGAATTTCTCCCATATTAGCGGAGATTCCTCTTATAGCCAGATTCATTTTAGCCAATTTATAGGTTGTTGCGGTGTATTCCTGTCCATAGATAGAAACCTGTTTTTTATTTCCATGATGGCTTTCAATAAACTTAACAGACTGTACAAACATACCGCCTGACCCGCAGCACGGATCATAGATTTTACCTTTATATGGTTCCAGCATTTCAGCAATAAGATTTACAATGCATTTTGGTGTGTAGAATTCTCCCTTTCCTTTCCCTTCTGCAATGGCAAATCGTTTAAGAAAATACTCATAAACCCGTC
>CAZMHH010000031.1:0-39898 GCA_964566035.1 uncultured Thermodesulfobacteriota bacterium | reverse complement strand
CCTTTCATCCTTTTTCTGCTTCCGGCCGCCTGCAGAAAAGTCTCTCTGAAATCCTTGTCATAAAGGCTGTCTATTAATATACCTGACTCGTTTCCGGCTTTGATGCCGCATACAACCGCCTGGGGAAATTCGGTTAAATACTCTGAAGCGCTGCGATCCTGAAGAAAAGTAAGGGGCAGGAAATACTTCTCAGGTGTTCCGTCATTATAACTTACTTCAATTATTACAAAAAATGAACCTTTCCCGGTTCCTGCAACAGGCGCATACTCAATAACCTCAACACGCCTTATTGCTTTTGCCTTCCCACCAAACCACCTGCACCTTTTTAAATAAAAAGCAAGTACATTATCCTCAAATCTTTCTCTGTTCTTTTTCTCAAATAGCTCATTCCACAAACCACGCACCTTTATCTCAGGAACAGATCGCTGATCTTTAATGTGAGGGGTTTCCTGCAGATCTTTTAAGGCAAGCCAGTAATGACCATGCGGGCCAAAGGTAAGGATGTATGGACTCTCTTTTATTACAGGAAATTGGTTGCTGCTGAAAACCTCTTCAGGTATAAGCCCTGCAAACGGTGAAAGATCAAGCTCAGACATTTGAGAAAACCTTGAAAGATTAACCGCAACAAGCATTATTTCATCTTCATATCTTCTGATAAATGTGAGTACTTTAGGATTGGTTGATGGCAGAATATCAAGGCTGCCCCTTGAAAAAGCTTTGTATCTTTTACGTACCGTGATAACCCTTTTCATCCACCAGAGCATTGATGAAAGATTCTGCTGCTGGTTTTCAACATTTATTGATTCATAGTGATAATCAGGATCAATAATAACCGGCAGATAAAGACTATGTGGGTTTGCTCTTGAGAATCCGGCATTTCGGTCATTGCTCCACTGCATAGGGGTTCTGACACCGTCTCTGTCTCCAAGGAAATAGTTGTCACCCATTAAAATCTCATCCCCATAGTATATAACAGGTGTGCCTGGGAATGAAAAAAGAAGTATATTCATAAGCTCAATTTTCTTTCTGTTGTTGCCAAGAAGAGGGGCAAGCCGCCTTCGTATTCCAAGATTTATTTTTGCTCTGGGATCATTGGCATAAGAGCTGTACATATAATCCCGTTCCTCATCTGTTACCATTTCAAGTGTAAGCTCATCATGGTTTCTCAAAAATATTGCCCACTGACAGGAGTCTGGAATTTCAGGGGTTGATCTTATTATATCAATAATAGGAAAACTGTCCTCCATCTGCATAGCCATAAACATCCTTGGCATGAGAGGAAAATGAAACGCCATCTGACACTCGTCTCCTGAGCCAAAGTATGCAGCAGCATCTTCTGGCCACTGGTTTGCCTCTGCAAGCAGCATCTTATCGCTGAACTTATCACTGACATGAGCCCCTAATTTTTTCAGAAAAGCATGGGTTTCGGGAAGATTTTCACAGTTGGTACCCTCTCTTTCATAGAGATACGGCACAGCATCGAGCCTGAGCCCGTCAACACCCATGCCAAGCCAGAAATCAAGAACATTTAAAAGATATTTCTGAACATGGGGAGATTCAAAATTAAGGTCAGGCTGGTGTCCGTAGAACCTGTGCCAGTAATATGCTTTGGCAACAGGATCCCACTGCCAGTTTGATGTTTCGAAATCTTTAAATATTATCCGTGCATCCCTGTACTTGTCAGGGAAATCGCTCCAGACATACATATCCCTCCATTTTGTGCCGGGTTTTGCATTTCTGGAACGTTTAAACCATTGATGTTCATTTGATGTATGATTCAGTACTAACTCGGTAATAACCCTTATACCTCTTTTGTGTGCCTGGCGTAGAAGTTCTTTAAAATCCTTTATTGTCCCGTAGTCTTTATTAACACTTAAATAGTCTGCAATATCATATCCATCATCCTTAAGAGGTGACGGATAAAAGGGAAGAAGCCACACTGCTGTCACGCCAAGCCATTCAAGATAGTCAAGTTTTTCAATAAGTCCCTGTATATCGCCCTTGCCGTTATTATCACTGTCCTTGAATGCCTTTATATGAAGCTGGTAAATAACAGAATCCTTATACCATAACGGATCAGAACTTACTGTCTTTGATTTCATAATATAACAAACTCCCTTTCACTCTGTTTCTCTTTTTTCCTTGTCGTCATCGTATTCACAGTCTTCATATCCTGTTCAGACTGCACAACTTTCAGGTTATTTTTCTGTAAAAGATTGGTCTCTCACTATGATGATGTAAACGATCACGAACAGACTGTCCATTGTTTCTATGCCTTTGCTCAACAGCTTTACAACTCTTACCGGACTCTAATATAAGGCATTTTTTTCCTACCTGCTATACTGTTTTATTCTATCTTAAAAAACCCTGTAAGGAAACAAATATTAGTCTCATTTTAAAAAAAATTAGATAAAACATATGGTTGTAACCCCTTTTTGGACTGTTTTTCAAAAAAAACCAGCGGTTATCATAAATGGCATATATTTAGCAGTTTTGTAAAACAAAAAAGTATCTGGGAGAAAAACAAATGAGCCAGGGATTATTTGTTGCCCTATCAGGGGCTAAACTACAGGAATTAAAACTCGAAAACATCTCAAACAACCTTGCAAATGCAAACACCAGCGGATACAAAAAAGATGTAATATCCGCACGCACTTTCATATTTGACCTTGAAAATGCATTTGACCAGATATCACCCGTAAAATATCCTGAAGAATCAATCCATTTACCAGCAGCAAAAAAAGGAATCTATGCCGAAAGTCTTTTTTATGGAACCGATTTTTCTCAGGGTTTTCTAAAAAATACCGAAAACAGACTTGACATTGCCCTTGACGGACCAGGATTCTTTGCCGTTGAAACCCCTTTTGGAGAGCGTTACACAAGACAGGGAAGTTTCAGTCTAAACAGCGATGGAGAGCTCTTAACCCCTGACGGATATAAGGTAAGGGGACAGGGATTAAACAACCTGACAAACGATAACCTTGAAATTGATGAGAACGGTAATGTTTTTGTCGAGGGAGAACCAAGGGGATCTATTGACATTGTTGAGTTTGCAAACCCTGCACTGCTTCAAAAAGAAGGGCACAGCCTTTATGCCCTTAAAACAGATAAGGCTGATGAAATAGCTCCAAATAAGACCAGGGTTAAACAGGGTTTTCTTGAAATGCCCAACATCGAGGTTGCAAATGAGATTGTAAACCTTATTCAGGTTCAGCGCATGTATGAGGCTTATCAGAAAACAATGACAACAATAGATGAAAATACTCGAAATATACTTAGATTACTTTCAGCTTAAAATTTAACATCTCTTTAAAAGGAGTAAAAAATGATCCGGGCATTATGGACAGCAACAACAGGCATGCAGTCCCAGCAGATGAACATAGACATAATTGCAAACAACCTCGCAAATGTCAACACCTCGGGCTTTAAAAGAAGCAGGGGCGATTTTCAGGATCTTCTCTATCAAACACTCCGACTTGCAGGCACGGCATCCTCTGCTGCAACAGAAGTTCCCACAGGGATTCAGATTGGACACGGCTCACGAATTGCCGCTGTTCAGAAAATTTTCCAGCAGGGGGATTTCATGCAGACCTTAAATGAACTTGACCTTACCATCGAGGGTAAAGGGTTCTTTCAGATACTTCAGCCTGACGGAGAAATAGGATACACCAGGTCAGGAGCTTTCAAGCTTGACAGTGACGGAAGGATTGTGAACTCAGACGGATACCCAATGGAACCTGAAATCACGGTACCTGATGATACCGTAAACATTACGATTGGTCCTGATGGAACAGTATCTGTGCTTCAGTCAGGCGAAACTGCTGCAACCGAGGTAGGCAATATCGAGCTTGCAAGGTTTCCAAACCCGGCAGGGCTTAAAAGCATTGGTAGAAACCTGTTTGTTGAAACAGACGCCTCAGGTGATCCAACCACAGGAGTGCCGGGGGATGACGGCTTTGGAACCATAGCACAAGGGTTTCTCGAAATGTCAAACGTAAATGTTGTGGAAGAGATGGTAAACATGATAACAGCCCAGAGAGCTTATGAAATAAACTCAAAAGTAATCCAGACCTCTGACAATATGCTCCAGGTGGCTAATAATCTGAAGAGATAAGAAGATAGCTAGCGGCAAAACCTCTGGCACAAACTAATTAAATAAAAGCCATGAAAACATTTAAAATTACCTTCTTAATTATAAGCACAATGTTCTTGACAATAGTGTCAATGCAGTCATTCTGCATTGACGCCGGGGCTGAGAATATACCTGAAATTATAGTCCGTGAAACCATTATGACATCTGGCAAAAATGTCCTGCTTGGCGACATTTCTACACTCCAGGGTGATCTTTCCTTTGTTAATGAAACAAAAAATATTGTTATAGGAAGAGCCCCGTTTCCGGGCAGCGACAGAACATTCAGCAGAAGCCAGATAATCACCCGTCTGCGACAACATGATATTGACATCAAAAACATAAGTTTCATCTGCCCGTCTGAAGTAAATATCATGTCTGATTATATTGAACTGTCTCAGGAAAAGATTGAACATGCAGTAAGTGAATATATTTACAGCAATATGCACTGGAAAAGAAGCTGGGTCAGGATAGATGGTTTCAACTACAGTGCTGTAAAGGTGCCCAGAGGTTCTCTTTCTTTCAACGTAATCCCGCGAAGCGGCAATAACTTTATCGGAAGGATGTCTTTTGATGTTGACATCTGTGTTGACGAACAGCAGCATTTCAAAACCAACGTGTCTGCTGTTATAAAAGTCATTGCTCCTGTTGTTAAATCAGCAACCACAATCCAGAGACATGAAATTATCTGCAAAAGTGATATTATCATCAAAAATGAGGACATAACCTACCAGTCATCTGAGATTGTTTTTGATGAAAATGAAATAATCGGCAAAAGAGCCCGTACCAGAATTCAACCTGACACAATGTTTAAAACTTCAATGTTTGAAGAATACCCTGTAATCCAAAGAGGCGACATAGTAACCATATTTGTTGATACGGACTCTTTCAGGATAACGACTTCCGGCAGAGCCCTTGAAGACGGCTATGAAGGAAAGGTAATTATGGTTTCAAATCTCAACTCAAAAAACAGACTCTACGGCTTGGTTCGAAACGGAAACCAGGTGGAGGTAAATTTTCAATGAAATATTTTATTCTGTCAATTTACATCACATCTCTTATGTTTATCACCGCATGCGCCGCAAATATGAACCCGAACAAACTTAGCAAAACTCACCCCCATGATATGTCTGCGGATAATCCAATTGATAAAGACAGCGAGTTTGAATATATCCATGTCAGTAATCATAACGAAGGCTCTCTCTGGAATCCATACAATTCAAAAGCATTCATGTTCGGAGATAATAAAGCTCGAAACGTAAATGACATAATAACAGTCAATATTATGGAACTGGCTGATGCCTCAAGAAACGCTACCACAAAGCTGAGCAGAAAAAGCGGTATGGATTCCGGTGTTAAAGATTTTTTCGGATCCCCTCTTGATTTCGGAATGGACAATTTATACGGCAAAAACACAGGAGCTGCCACTGAAAGGGAAAGAACAAAAAGGCCATTCAGTCCAACACTTAGCACAGATTCAGAAAATGATTTCAGCGGCGCTGGAAGCACTGTCCGAAAAGACAGGCTGGTGGCAACCATATCAGCAAGGGTCGTGTCTGTATACCCAAACGGAAACATGAGAATATCAGGCAGAAGAGAGGTTACTATAAACAATGAGAAGCAGTACATTACAATAAGCGGAATAGTAAGACAGGAGGATGTTCAGTCCAACAACACAGTAGCATCATCGTCAATAGCAGATGCTCAAATAAGCATATCAGGCAAAGGCGTAATATCAGACAAACAGGCACCGGGCCTTGGTCACAGAGTATTTGATTTTATATGGCCATTTTAAACCTTGTTTGGAGAAGTCTGAATATGAAGAATTTCATATTACCACTATCAATCATTATATTTGTTTTGATCACAATTCCACAGAACTGCTTTCCCATAAGAATAAAGGATATTGCAGACATTAAAGGAGTCAGGCAAAACCAGCTTGTGGGCTACGGACTTGTTGTGGGGCTTGACGGAACAGGCGATGATGATAAAACAGAATTTACAAGACAGAGTCTTGTAAGCATGTTAAAAGGCATGGGTATTTTTGTAAACCCAAAGGATGTAAAAGTAGACAATACCGCTGCTGTTATGGTAACCGCAACCCTGCCCCCGTTTTCAAGATCAGGCTCAAGAATTGATGTGGTTGTATCATCCATTGGAAATGCTGATTCACTTCAGGGTGGAACCCTTCTGTTAACCCCCCTTAAAGCACCTAACGGAGAAATTTATGCAGTTGCTCAGGGTCAGATCTCAATAGGGGGGTTTGCTGTTAAGGGAGCTGCCGGTTCTGTACAGAAAAATCATCCCACAGTAGGCAAAATCCCCGCAGGCGCTATTATTGAAAAAGAATTAAGTGTTAATCTTTTCACTAAAAATCATATAGACATAAACCTGAAAGAACCTGATTTTACAACCAGTCTGCGCATAGCAAACGTTATTGAAGAAAACTTTGGAAAAGGCATTGCAGAATCTCCGGATGCCGGAACCGTAACGGTAAAAGTTACAGATACTCACAGAACAAATATCGTAGCTTTCCTGTCTCTGATAGAAAACCTGGAAATTACCCCTGATACTGTTGCAAAAGTTGTTCTGAATGAAAGAACCGGAACAATTGTAATGGGGGAAAAGGTTAGAATTTCAACCGTTGCCATATCTCATGGGGGTCTCAGCATTATTGTAAAGGAACAGCCAGAGGTTGTTCAGCCACTGCCCTTTACCACAGGAGAAACAACAGTTGTGCCTCGAACAGAAATTGAGGTTGTTGAAGAAGAGGCAGACCTTATTGTTATTCCTGAAGGCGCTAATATCGGAGAAGTTGTAAGAGGTCTAAATTCAATAGGAGCAACCCCGAGAGATTTGATTGCAATTCTCCAGGCAATAAAGGCTGCAGGAGCCCTTAAAGCTGAATTGGAAATTATATAAAAAGGTAACAGAATGGATATAAATAAAGATATTTCAATGTTTATAAGCAGATTAAGACCTCCTGGGCAGGAGCTGAAAAACCTGCATCAGGAAAAGGTCCTAAGGGAAAAATGTGAAGAGTTTCAGACAGTGCTTTTTGAAACAATGATGAGTTCAATGAGAAACACAGTTCCAAAAGACGGTCTTCTGTCCGGCGGGTTTGCCGAAGATGTATACACATCCATGCTGGACAAAGAATATGCTGAAGCAATGTCAAAAGCAACCGGAAGTTCAATAGCAGATCAGCTTTTTGAACAGCTTTCACGGAAAACACAAGAAAGGTGACAGGTATCAGCAATTAGCGATGAGTACTGTTTTTCATAATCGCAGCCCAAAAAGCAGCTATCCGTAATCAGCTGTCTGCTGTCGGGCAAAACTGATAATTCCAATGCTTCACGGAATTGATATTCTTATTTTTTGAATTTATCGTAGCCGCAAGAGGCAACATATTTATATAATATTAAATCTAAATAAAACATAAAGGAGAAAAAAGAAGGCTTCTATAGAGACAATGCTGAATTGATTAAACATTTTTGCCTCCCCTGTCGATAATTATGATATAATCACTTTTTATGTCATAGGGAGAACCAAATGAAGATAGAAAATGAAGGATCTGCAACAAATTTAACCTTAATTCAGCATGATGTTCATGACAGAGAAAAAAGTGTTAAAACCGAAAGCACGAAATACTCTGCCGATACAGTTCATCTGTCCCAGGAAGCCTTGGATTACGGAAAGATAAAGGATGTTCTGGAGACAGTTTCTGAAAAAGGGGCGGATAAAGCAGCACAGATTGCCGACTCTCTGCAAAACAACACATATAATGTTGACAGCAGCGCAGTTGCTGAAAAACTGATTAACACACCTGTTATTGACATTATTTTGTAACCCACCCTAAAAAACTTCAGCGGAAAGTCTTCAGAGCCTTTAGTAAACAATTTTTCCAAGAAAAAGGCTTGTATTATGAGACAACTGCTTGAAGACCTACACAAACTGCTCGATGAACAGAGCATGCTTTATAAAACCCTTATTACAGTTCTCAAAAGTGAACAGAATGTGGTTCGTAATTTCTCTATTGAAGACCTCTACAAAAACAATAAGGAAAAAGAGGTCTTAATACTCCAGATTAAATTTCTGGATGAATCCTGTGAAAAACTCTACGACAGAATCTGCAGGGATATGTCTCTCAACATAGACCCTCCCTGTCTTTCAGAACTTATAGAAAAACTGAATGAACCTTACAGAGCAAAGCTTGAATATGCTCACACAAAACTGAGCAGGCTTGCACAAAATGCAAAAGAGATAAACTCTGGCAACGAAAACATAATTCAGGGATCCCTTAGAGCAATAAAAAACTCCCTTTCATTTCTAATGTCATTCGCGGGAGAGAGTGAAACAACCTATAAAAACAGCGGGACTTTTCAGCCTCAGACTATCACTCCATCATTCTTGAGCGAGGAGGCTTGAATAATGTCTATAGGAATATATGGCACCCTCCATGTAGCAAAAGAGGCTCTGTTTGCCCAGCAATCAGGTGTAGGTGTTACATCCCATAACCTGGCAAATGCACATACGCAAGGTTATTCAAGACAGAGACCCGTTATTGAGACTATGTCCCCTCAGATGATAGGAGGCATGTATTTCGGCAGAGGAGCAAGGCTTGAGTCAATAACCAAAAGCTATGACAAATTCCTCAACAGCAACATTGCACTTGAAAAAAACATGCTTGGCAGATGGAATGCAAAGGAAACATATTTAAAAAGAGCTGAATCCCTTTTTAATGAGTCATCCGAAGTAGGGATCAACAAAAAGATGAACAGGTTCTGGAACGCATGGGAAGATCTGGCAAATCACCCTGAGGGAATACCTGAAAGATCAATACTTCAAAATATGGGCACAGATATTACTTCCACCTTCAGATCAATTGCAAAAGAACTTGAGGACATAAGGTTAGATGCCAACAACAGAATAGAAACAGTAATCAAAACAGTAAACAGACTCAGCAGGGAGATAGCCGAATTAAACGAACAGATACTTGGCACTGAGACACAGGGCGCTAATGCAAACGACCTTACAGACCAGCGGACACGAAGGTTTGAAGAACTCTCGGAAATAATTGATGTCCGGGCTATTGAGTCCGGGGATGGTAAAATCACAGTTATGACAGGCGCCGGCAAACCGCTTGTAGCAGAAAATATTTCATTTAACTTAAGCGTTGAAGCAGACGAGGCACGCAACAACTTTTATGCAATATACTTTAATCAAGGTTCTGAACAGGTTGATATAACTGATAAAATAACAGGAGGAACCCTCAAGGGACTTCTTGAAATAAGGGATGATACGGTTGCAAAATATTTAAACCAGCTCGACCTGCTGGCATCATCATTTATGACAGAGGTTAACAGAGTTCACTACACAGGGTACGGACTTGACGGCTCTACAGAAAACTACTTCTTCGATACTTCCCTTATAACCCTCGAGGCAGACAGAGATAACAAGGGTGACTCCAGGATATATGACAGCAGGATTATTGACCCCACTCAGCTGTTAAGCAGTGATTTTGAGCTAAAATTTATAAGTTCAGCGCCTCAGGAATCAAGATACACTGTCTATGATACGTTAAATGAGAATTATCTGTACCGAATAGATGCAGGCAATTCGACCCTTGTGTTTGATGACGGCTCCGGGGATATTGCAGTATCCGTTGCTCACGGCACCTTTACAGGATCAGATATTGCGCGGCAGATTCAGGAAGAACTGAATGCAAACGCATCTGCGGATCAGAACTACCTTGTCACATACAATCAGACAACAAGAAGGTTCAATATTACCAACAAGGGAACTGCAGATATAGATATAAAATGGGAAGACAGCAATATTGCCGATATTCTGGGTTTTAACAAAACCAACATAACAATTACATCCAACAGCTCTACAGCAAGTAACTCAGAAGCAGGTACATATATTTATTCTTCACAGCTCTACCAGATAAAGAGCGGAGCAAATGACAGAATATTATTCAATGATGGAGGAGGAAATGTAACCATAAATCTAACCGCAGGCATCTACTCTCCTGATGATCTTGCAGCAGAGATCCAGGCTCAGCTCAATGCCGGCGCCGCTCCCGGTCAGTCATATAATGTAAGTTTCAATAATATAACACGGAAATTTGAGATAACAAATAATGGAGCCGCCGCTATTACGCTTGACTGGTCTAATGCAAATTCAGCAAGGACCCTTGGTTTTACAACTTCACCAATGGTTATTGCCACCGGCGCTACAGCCGACAGCGACATTGCACGTTACACCGAAAGGATTTTTGACATATCAAAAGGTGTAAATGATGAAATTGTTTTTGACGATGGCGGAATAGGAGACGGAACAGGAGGAACTTCCGTTACATCAACATTGAAGGCCGGGAAATATACAGGTGAGGAACTGGCTGCTGAGATAGAGAGAACACTTGAAAACACCTATGGTGCCGCAGGACAAAAATATATTGTCACATTTGATTCAAGGGCAGGAACCTTTACAATAATTAATGCCAACAAAAACAAGCATGCTATTGATATCAGTTTTACTGGTTCCACCGCAGCTTCAACACTTGGTTTCACTGCTGATACAAACATTGCCGTTAACAATAGTGCTGCTTCAGATGCGGTTAACCCTGTTGGAACAGCCGCTACCTACGACAGGATAGATTTCTACGGTATTGCTTTTAAAGTTGCCGATGATACAGCACTGCCTGAAAGAGGGGATATACTTACAGTTAGCACAACAAAAAATGCTGCTATAAACATGGCAATGGACAGCGTAACCGCAACAGATCCAAAAAAAATAGCAGCAGCTGTTCGGGTATTTGATATAGACGGCTCCAACAATACAATAGTGTTTAATGATACAGGTGATCTGGCAGCGGGGAATCACTCAAAGGTCATCATTCCAAACGGAAGATACAGCCCTGAAGAACTGGCAAAAGAGATTGAACAGCAGCTTGAGGCAAAGGGCGAAGGGCAGTCATACAACGTCCACTATGATAGCGACACCAACAGGTTTATATTTGCAAGCAATCAGGGCAATGCCAATGATCTGGTTCTGTTATGGGAAGCAGAAGAGACAACAGCAGATTTTGTCGTTGGGTTTGACAAAAAGATTTTCTCAATCGACGCAACCAGTAATTCTTTCAGGTTTTCAGAAGACGGCGGGCTCAGTTTTCTTAATGTCAACATACCGCAGGGCTCGTATTCAGGAGATGAACTGGCTCAAAAAATTCAGGAACAGATGAACCTTCTCGGCAGCAATGAATATTCTGTTGCATACAACGCTGCAACACGCGAATTTACATTTACAAACAATGGCGATAATAATGCTGATCTGGATATGAATTCTCAGATTGTTACAGCACTTGGTTTTACTAATGCTGCCAATCCCTTGGCATCCTGGGCATCGGTGTCAAGTGACTTCAACCCGGGCAGACTGGAGGCTGAAGATTCAGTAACCGGCAATTATACAACCGGCATCGCTCAGGTTGGCGACAACAGAAACGCTCTTGACATTTCCCATATCAAGAACATGACCGTTCTTTTGGATGAAACACTTACATTTGACTCTTTTCACTCAATAATTGTCTCAGGGGTCGGCAACGATGTATCAACCAACAGTGAGATTCTCAGCAATCAGCAGTTTATGATTGAACAGTATGAGCAGCGGAGGCAGGCAATATCAGGTGTATCACTTGATGAGGAAATGATAAATCTTATAAAGTATCAGCAGGCTTTTACTGCAAGTGCAAAGATGGTAACAACCCTTGATAAGATGCTTGATACCATAATAAGCATGAAATAAAAAAACAGCCAGTATTTTTTTGTTGGCGGATAATTAAAAAAAAGTTGCAAGAGCCAGGCGGCAAAAAAAGATCAACGATTGCAACCACTGACAACTTTAACCTTGCCACCTCAAAAAAAACTGAAAAGAGGTAAAAAACATGCGTGTTACAAACCAGATGATATTCAATCAGTCAATGATTAATATCCAGATGAGATATAATGAAGTGTTCAGGATGAATGAGGAAGTTGTGACAGGCAAGAGAATAAACAGACCTTCTGATGATCCTGTTGATGCAGGTAAGGTCTTGGAATATAAGAGTCTTTTAGGTTCAATTGAGCAGTACAAAAAAAATGTTGAAACAGGATCAACATGGCTTAACTATACAGAAGCATCGCTTTTGGAATCCGGCAATATTATGCGTGATGCAAAGGTTTTGACAGAACAGCTTGCAACCGGAACATATAATGAGGATCAGAGAAAAATGCTTGTTACTAATGCAGAACAACTCTTTGAAAGACTTATGCAGGCAGGCAATATAAAAGTGTCAGACCGATATCTTTTTTCTGGATTCAAAACCGATACAAAAACCTTTACACGTGATAATGATTTTAACATTGAATATCATGGCGATAACGGCAAAATACAGTTTTCCGTTCAACAAGGCATTAGGGTTACTGTAAATACTACTGGACATGATGCCTTTATTAATGGTACAAATTGTTTTGATGTGCTCAGAGACCTGCGCAAAGCCTTAAGTGAAAATGATCAGGAAGCTACGGGAGAGCTTCTGCCAAGAATAGATGAAGCCCTGAACCAGATAAACACTGAAAGAGCATACATAGGTACCTCAATGAACCGTATGGATGCTGCAAAAATGACCCTTGAGGACTTTGCATACAATACATCAGAGCTTCTCTCTGCAACAGAGGAGACAGATCTTGCTAATGCCGTGACCCGGCTAAGAGCTCAGGAGATAGCTTTGGAGGCAACTCTTAAAAGCACTTCTATGGTAACACGGCTTTCACTGGTACATTTGATATAAATATCTAATTGGAGTTTATCTTGCTTGTTCTTACAAGAAAGCTTGGGGAACGGATCCAGATTGGCGATGATATAAGCATCCTGATTATGGATATTAAGGGAAGACAGGTAAAGGTCGGAATTGAAGCACCTGCTTTTATAAAGGTTCATAGAGAAGAAATATATAACAAAATTCAGGAAGAAAATATTGAAGCATCAAATATTGATCCTGAAGAACTTAGCAAAATTAATTCTCTTTTTAACTTCAAGAAGGATTAGGGAGGTCTTTTGAAACTTACAACATCCCGTTTTGGCGAAATCAAGGTAGATGAGTCAAAGATAATAACATTTACAGAAGATTTGCCTGGTTTTCAAGGATGCAAAAACTTTGTGCTGGTCGATCACAATCCCGGCAGCCCTTTTAAATGGCTCCAGTCAACAGAGGACGGGGAACTTGCATTCGTAGTTATTGACCCTGCCATGGTAGTGACAGAATACGAACCTGAAATTGCAGACGTTGATCTGATTGAACTTAAGCTTGACACAATTGACAATGCTGTTTTATTGTGTATTGTAAATATCAGCAGAGACTGCACTCAGGTAACAGTTAATCTGCTTGGACCTATTGTTATAAACCCGGAACAAAAATGCGGTAAACAGGCGATAATTCTGAACACTTCCTACAGCATCAAGCACGACATAACATCTTTATGTCAAAACCAGAAGGTCAGCGCATCAAATTCACATGGTTAGATCAATTTTTAAGCACTGAACAACTTCTGATCCCTTATTTTGTTTGCCTTTTTCTTTTCTTCACACCCGGCAATTTAACAGCGCTTCCCTTCTTCTTTTATCTCAAAAGGCTCTGCATTAACAGGGGTTTCCTTTAAAAAGTAGAAACAGACCGCAGCCACCACGGAAATTATAGACCAGAACAGAAACACATTGCTGAAACAGGAAGATCCGTCATCCCTTGTTAATACCAGGTATCCTGCTATAAGTGGAGATAAAAACGCTCCGAACTGGCCTATCCCGTTTGCAAAGCCCATAGCCCGTCCAACCACTTCCTTTGGATATCTGTATGAAGGATATGCCTGTATAACGCTCCAATTGAGATTTATAAAAAATCCTCCCAGCAGAAGCAGAATCAGCAGCGGTAGAGTCTGCCCCTGAGGAACCTGTCCTATCATATATAAAACAGGGATACATCCCATATAGGCTATAAGGCAGAGTATCCTGGGTTTACCCTCAAAAAACCTGTCCGCAGCCACACCTCCAAAATACTGTGCAATTATTGCCGCAAGATAGGGCGACCCTGCAAGCAGCCCCATAGTTTTAATATTAAATCCATGCGCAGTAACTAAAAAATATGCTATCCATGTTGTCATGCCCCAGTAAATCATAAGCTGCATAAACCATGCTGAAGAATAGAGATAAAACTTTATATCAGTTGTTATTATTTTTGTGGAATATTTCTTCCCCGTTAAAGCAGAATCTTCTCCTATAGAATCAACAATCATATCATATTCAGCTTGGGTTACTGCGCCCTTTTCAAGACCTTCCCGCGGAGTGTTGTGCATATATTTCCACAAAACAAAAACTCCGATTAAACCGGGAACGGCAAGACAGAAAAAAACCGGCCTCCAATTATCTTCAAAAAAAGTTGCCGCCATCCACGTCACAAGCATTGGTGTAAGCATAGGAGAAATGCCAAAGGTTGTTGCAAAAAAACCGCTTGCCCTGCCCTTTTCTTTCAATGGAAACCAGTTTGCTATTGTCTTTATAGAAGGAGTATAGTGATGACCTTCCCCAAGAGCAAGTCCGAGTCTTAAAACAACAAACTGAGAGAAATTTCTGACAAGCCCTGTTAAAAAAGTAATTACTGTAAAAACAATTATTGCAATACTCATTGTTTTTTTAGCGCCTATCCTGTCACTCAGCAAACCTGCTGAAAACTGTGCCAGTGCATAACCGAAAAAAAATATTGAACCAAGCCAGCCGATTTGGACTGTTGTTAATTGAAGGTCATCTCCAATATAAGGCAGAAGAGTCAAAACCGATATCCTGTCCAGATAGTTAATAACATAGAGCAGCCAGATTATAAGCAGTATCTTATGACGATAACCCCACACTTTTTTGGGGACAGATTCCATAATCAAAACCTTTCTGTTTTTTTCTGTTAGTTCTAATCCTTCTGTTTTTTCGAGTCCCCCGCAAGTTTAAGGGTAAGGTTGCCAAAATAGTATGCATTCTTGACAACCCCATGAGTTGGCAGATAATCTTCTGAAAACCACAGGGACAGTTTGTTAGTACCAAGATAGCTGATATCTCTCTCAACGGATACCTCTGAATAATAACTCTTCTTTAAATCGTGCTTCTCCCAGGTTCCATCAAATATAATATCAACAATTGAAAGTTTTTCCTTTACAAGAATATTGAATTTAAAGTCCTTCTTCTCTCCTATTCTTCCGAAATAACCCATTCTGAAATTGAAAAAAGCGCTAAGTATATCATCAAAATCCCCTGAAGGCATTTTTTTAGTGATTTTTGTTCTGTTGCCTTTTGAATTTATTCTTATATATGTGTATCTTTGTTTATTGTAGTCAAAGGAAAGCTGCTTTTTCCAAACCCGTTTTCCTGCATTGAAAACCTCCTCAAAGAAAAGAGGTCTCAGCCTTCCCTTATCAGCATCATATTCAAGAACCGTTTTAATTTTCCCCCTTCTGTCGCCTGCCACAACTCTTACAACCCCTGCTGTCCAAGCTTCAAACTCCGATACATATCCATCGTCATGTCTTTCAAAACTGACTCTGGCTTTAAGGGCATTGGGGAAAATCCAATAACCAACATCATATTTAAGCTCTTCACCGACGAAGATATCAGGCGGAACAAAAGGTTTTTCAGTCTTGGAAAAACAGGGTTGACTTGAAAAAAAGATAAACGATACAAATGCCGCAACTAAAAAAGCGGATTTATTCATAACTTAGCCCGTGATTGTGACCTTTATAGTAATCGTGATCGACATTTTTATTAATCCAAAACCACATATTCATCATTAATGTTTTATTGCTCTGCAGCTTGCATTTATGCTATTTTTGGTAGAAGCCATGTTCAGAAAGAGTTACCCCCCTTTATATTTCATCTCTTAAAAGGTATAAAAAAGAAGAAACAGCTGCCTTTTCCATACTCGCTTTCAACCGATATACTGCCTCCATGAGCTTCAACAGCCATCCTGCAGAAGTACAGACCCAATCCAACCGTGTAGATTCTTCCGTCGGACCGTTTTTCAAGCTGGGAATATTTATTAAATATGTCTGTCTGATATTGTTCCGGTATTCCTGGACCATTGTCTTTAACAAAAAACTGAGCTCCTTTTTCAATAAACTTAACGCCTATTTCCACGGTTCCGCCATGCGGTGAATACTGCACGGAATTTGATATTAGGTTCTGCAAAACCCTTATCATTAAAGAGCGGTCACACTTCAAAAGCAAATCTTCTTCGGGATATAACTTTTCAAATTTCAACTCTTTTTTCTTACCCGAAACAATAAGACGGGCAAGGGTTTCCTCTATTAAATCCCTTACTGAAACATTCTCATAAACAAGTTCAAGCTTGTTTTCCTCAAGCCTTGCAATATCAAGAAGATTTGAAACCATACTGTATAAAGTATTACATCCATTTAAAGCAGAGGTAACATATTCAAGGTTTTCTCCCTCTGTCATATATGAAAGAATATCAAGATTTGCGACGGTCTCGGACAGTGGTCCTTTCAAATCATGTATAAGCATGTTGAAAAGATCTGTTCTGAGTCTTTCAAGTTTTTTCAATTCTGTATTTTTCAACTGTAACATTTTCTTCTGTTTCTTCAATGTTTCTGTAAGCCGGATATTATCCAGAGTGGTAATAACCTGGCTCACAATATTTAGAAGAACCTCCCTTTCGGTGGGATCAAAAACATCATCTCCCAGCTTTTCAGTAAGACTGAGAACGCCTATAACCCCTTGAGCACTTATTAGAGGAATAACATAAAAAGCATTTCCCTTATAATGAGTATATCTTTTCTCAAAGTTCCCCGTACTGCTGCTTTCAACATATAATGGTTTTTTATTCCTGACCACCCATGTTGATGGAGTATCAACATCCATGCCCTGTGTTACCCCGATTATTGTCTCTTTTGTTGAAGCAACCACTTCCAGAGTTTTCCTGTTCTTCAGCAGCATTATTGAACCGCTTTTTACCATCATACCATCAACAATAGCATTGAGAATACCGGAAAGTTTAGCTTCAAAAGCAAGTTTTCTGTTTTTTGATATTTCTATTATTTTAATTAAAACATTTGACACTCTTTGATCCAGAGTCATTTTTTGTTCCCTTTCAATACATTTCTAAAACTATTATTATGTTATGCCAGCGCGTTGAACCTTAAATAGGTTAAATACACTGTTTCATAAGCTCCCTTGCCTCGCTGTGCTCAGGATCAACCTTAAGTATCTCCTTTAAAGGCTTTTCCGCCCTTAGAATCATTCCTTTGGCAATATAAATCCTTGCAATGTGCAGTTTAATTTCAAAGTTTTCAGGTTCCAGTTGCTCTGCCTGGGAAAGGTATTCAAGGGCTTTTTCATTATCACCTGTCTTTGCAATAGCAAACCCAAGTTTCTTCAAAAGAACTGCCTTTTTAGGGCTCTGTTCAATAATGGGCGAGAGAAGTTTTTCTCCATAGGCAATCGCTCCCTCCTCAATGCATAGAAGAGCAATCTCCTCCCTTAACTGGGTCGGGTTTGGCGCAATCTGAAAAACCTTGATAAAAACAGGAACAGCTTTCTGAACCATTTTTTTCTTTATAAGAATCTTGCCGAGATTAAGCCCTCTATCAAGGTTTCTGGGGCTTATATCCATTGCTTTAACAAGATATTTAAGAGCATTATCCATATCATTTTTTTTAATATACAAATCTCCAAGCTGATGAAAAGCAACAACATCAAGTCTGTTCATCTGAGCAGCTTTCAGGAGGTGTTTTTCAGCTTCCTCCATATCTTCCTTTAGCATATGGTATCTTCCCAGTTCTCGCACCGGTCTTGACGATTTAGGGTTTGCCTCAATAGCAAGCTTTACTTCTGCAATTGCAGAATCAATCTCCCCAAGGTCTTCATATTTTGATGCCTCTTTGAGATGAGCCATCATTGGAGAAGGGTTGTTAGCCTTTTCAATTACTGCAGGTATCTGTTGTTTTATTAGTTGAACAGTAAGGGGTTTAAGTATATACGCATCTATCTCGGATTCAGCGGCATTGGTGACAAACTCTTTTTCTGCATGGGCCGTTATCATTACAACTGGAAGATGCCGCAGTTGACGGTCATCCCTGATTATACTCAAAAGTTCAAGTCCTGTAATTTTGGGCATATTGTTATCTATAATTGCAAAATCAATAAATCCCTCTTTTAAAACCTTCAAAGCCTCTTCTCCATCAGGCGCATAGATATACTTACTTCCATATCCGTTTACTTTCATAATTGACTTTATGGAGTTGAACATGTTCTCCATGTCATCAGCAATAAGAACTGTCATTTTTTTTATATCTATCAAAACAACCCTCCAGAATTATAAAATTGTTACTTTGTTATCCTGCCGCCTTAGCCCTTATATCTCCCAGAGATATGCATTAATTCCAATTTCTTCAAGCCGTGCTTTTACAGTTTCAACACAACCCTTCGGAAATACTATATAAAACATTGCCTTATTTGTTTTTGCATAAACAAAAAAAAGCTTCCACTGCTCCTCTGTATGCGGGTCATTTATAGTATCTGCTGTTTCCACCTCAAATATTCTCAGTTCATCCTTCCGGGCTGTAAGGTCGGGAATAAAGCCTTGCTTTGTGGATTCCCACACAATTTTTTCTGGAACTGTATAACCCTCTATATCAGCTTTTACCTCTTTGTATCCTCTGCCTGTAAGAATTTGTGCGACAGTCTTAATCATATTATTATGTTCATGGTGACTTTTTCTTTTTTCCATATTGTTTCATGCCCCGTTAGAATGTTATTAAGAAACAAGTTTTCAATTTTCTATTCCTTCAGGCAATATACCATTGCCTGTTTATCCCGTAAAACAATTCTGAAATAATTCCAAAAGGTTTTTACTGTGATAGCCTTTTAATGGACTTTATTTACTATTTTTTGGGTCTCCCCCAAAGCATCTACAAACTCTTCCCATACCTCACGGACTATATCTCCTGCAGACTTTATGTCATGTAAAAACCCGGATATCTGCCCTATTTCAAGCTCGCCCTCATCTATATCACCTTCAAACATTCCCTTCTTTGCCCTGCCTTTTCCAAGAAGGCGCTCAAGGGACTCTTTTGATTCACCCTTGAGTTCATATTCCATAACACTGTCAAAAAACCTGTTTTTCAAAAGCCTTACAGGGGTGAGCTGTTTCATCACAAGCATTGTACCGCTCTCGCCTGCCTGAACAACCCTGTTTTTATAGTTTTCATGTGCAGATGATTCCTGACTCAGCACAAACCTTGTACCCATCTGAACACCTTCAGCTCCCAATACAGCTGCAGCAAGCATTGCCCTGCCCGTAGCAATTCCCCCTGCAGCAATTACCGGCAAATCAACAGCTCTTTTAATCTGAGGGAGGAGACAGATGGTTGTTGTCTCTTCCCTGCCATTATGGCCTCCTGCTTCAAAACCTTCAGCAACTATAGCATCCACTCCTGCCTCCTGGCTTTTCACTGCAAAACGGCTGTTTGACACAACATGAACAACCGTAACACCATAGCCCTTCAGAACCCCTGTCCAGGTTTTGGGGTTCCCTGCTGATGTAAAAACAATTTTTACTCCCTCTTCTTTTATAACATTTATATGTTTCTCGATATCAGGATATAGAAGCGGGATATTAACTCCAAACGGTCTGTCTGTTGCCTCTTTGCATTTTCTAATATGCTCCTGCAGAATATCAGGATACATAGATCCAGAGCCTATAAGACCAAGCCCACCTGCGTTGCTTACTGCCGAGGCAAGCCTCCATCCGCTGCACCAGACCATTCCTGCCTGAATAATTGGATAATCAATCTTAAAAAGCTCTGTTATCCTGTTTGAAAAGGATAGGTTTGCCATTGCACTCATATTTTTATCAATTCGCCCTCCTGTTATGGCTTGACAGGTTCACAGTCTTTGCAATATAATTTGAATTTAAGTTTATAAATACCAAATAATAATATTTTTCCATTTTCTGAAGATAAAAGCAATCATGAAAAAAACTGCTGAAGCGTTTTTTTTTGTTACACTGTTTTCTCTTTTCTATATGGCTGTTCTTTTTACTGTTGTCTGGATTTTTAACAACAGGGCACCACAGACATCAGAGTTCCTCCCCCTTCTGCCCGTACCTTTTTTACTTATCTATATCATCATAAGTAATCGCCAATAGGCTATTACTTATACAGTTACTGCGATATTGCTACATAAAGCGACTGTCCGAGTTTAAGGAACTTTTCCTTCCAAATCTTCTGTTTATCGTCTCCCGATTCAGAAACACTTTTTATCTTCGGCTGTAATTTTTTCCATAAGAAGAAGTAAGCATTCTGAACACACCAGAGATTCAAATCAAGACGAAGTTCCGACAGGGTATCCAGCAGATTTTGAATTTTTTCAATCAGAGCCGTGTTTGAATAATCCTCTGTCAGTACAATTATATTGGACTTGATGCATTGAATGGCATTGAAACAGACAGTGGTCTTATCCAGCTCCACAGACCATTTTTTTATTTCTGAAATAATATTTTTCAGACTTTCAATATCAATATCCTGCCGCCTTAGCTCGGAACACAACTCTGTGTTCAACGTAAACTCAGCGGTAGTGGAAAGAACCTTGGGCAGGGGCATAGACATATCTTTTAAAACCTGCATGAGAGGATAAAACTGTTTAAATGTATGGCTCATCTGGGCTGTTTTCTCTTGCAGACTGTTTTGCAGAACCTGATTTAAAATTTTCCTCTGCTCATCCTTGAACAGATGCCAGAGAGAGCAGTTGTTGCTGCCGAAATTTTTCTCAATTATTCTTATCACCTCGGCAATATCGCTTTTCATAAAAGCGCTGTCGATCTCTGCACTGATTGCCTGAAACTTGCCTTCATCTATCTCTTTGGCAGTTCCTCCGATAATGTTATGATCCCCAAGATGCAGTATTGCAAAACTTATTTCGATCTCCTCCCAGGTTATATGAGATAAGATAACGGCTCTTCCCGCTGCTATTCTCTGAAGTCCTGCCTGTTTCTGCTGATACAACCTGCTGCTTGAGGTATAACAGAAGAAATGGGTCTTCTCCGCATAATCTTCAAACAGTGAGGATACGGCATAATGAGCAGCTACCCTCTGCATATCTGCAGTAGAGGGCTTGACAAACCTTGCATATACTTCAGCGCCGTTTCCAAACTCCTTAATATTGCTCGAGGCATTTTTCAGTATATTCATAAAGTTTTCCTCAAGCTCAATGCCTGATATTTCTTTTGCCCTGTTAATAGCACACGCTGCATAGGACATTATCTGTGTTGTCTCAATGCCTGATATTTCACTGAAAAACCAGCCGCAACTGGTGTACATAAGCATCGCATGCCTCTGCATCTCAAGAAGCTTAAAAAGTTTTATCTTCTCAGTTTTTGAAAGGTCTTTTTTCTTATGTCTCCCAATAAATCCTTGTATGTTTTCGATTTCTCTGTTCAGGATTACATCTATATAATCATTTCTTGCCTTCCACGGGTCATGAACCAGTACAGACATTTCTCTTTTATATAACGGAACAAGCGTATCCCTTAGCCAGTCAAGGGCATCGCGAAGGGGTTGACGCCATTTCTGGTTCCACCCATGTTTTCCTCCTGTTTGACAGCCGCAATCCGACCTCCATCTTTCTACGCCGTGAGCACAGCTCCAGGATGAACTTTCAAATATCTCCACTTCGTACTGTGGAGGAAATTTTTCAAGGTATTCACCGGGAACAGAGATTTTTGCAAGCTTGTTCTGCTCTATGTGACGAAGGCAGTAGGTGAGAGCCATTTCACCGAACCTGTGATGGTGACCATAGGTTTCACCGTCACTTGCTACAGTTAGAATCTGGGGTTCCTGTTTTTCAGAGAAAACACTGAGCAGACGGTTGGCAAAATTTTCTCCGTTACTCAAAAGGTCGGAAAAAGATATTTCTCTTGAAACAGGCCCGTCATAGAAAAAAATTGCAATCTGCTTTCCGCCTTCAAGATTGCAGACATACGGAAAATGAGGATCTATTTTTTCAGAAGAAACATCAGTCCACTGTTTTTGTGAAAGTTTTCTTACCCTATGTGCCTGGCTTGGAGCAAGTATGGTAAATTTTATGCCCTGTTCGGCAAGTATATTAAGGGTTTCCATATCAACGGCTGTCTCAGAAAGCCACATCCCTTCAGGTTCTCTTTTAAATCTTCTGATAAAATCTTTTATTCCCCATACAACCTGTGTCTCTTTGTCTTTTCGGTTTGCAAGAGGCATTATCAAATGGTTATAGACCTGAGCCATAGCAGAGCCATGACCCGAAAACAGTTTCCGGCTCTCTTTATCAGCATCAATTATTGATTTATAAACTTCCGGGTTATGTTTTTCAAACCATGAAAGAAGGGTGGGACCAAAGTTGAAACTGATTTTTGAATAATTATTTGTAATATCGATAATCATCCCCCTGTTATCAACTTTGCGGGAAGCAGTGTTTGGTGCATAACATTCAAATGTGATTCTTTCATTCCAGTCATGATAGGGATATGCAGAGTCCTGCTGTTCAATCTCTTCGATCCAGGGGTTTTCACGTGGAGGTTGATAAAAGTGCCCGTGAATACAGATATATTTTTCCGTCATTTTTTATTTCCTTCTTCAAAAAAGTGTATGTATCATATATGATGGTTTCGTAAAAAGTCAATTTTTTCTTTAATTGCTAAAAGAGGCTGTGAGCTATATACTTGTAACATGCTGTAATTGCTTTTATATCACCCTCACCAGTAGCTATCAGATATCAGGGATCCGATGTCAGTAAAAACAATGTTGCCAGACGTTTTTTTTTAATGCTTTTGCTGACTCCTGTAAGCTGACACCTGAGACCTGATTGTTTAGCTTATCAGCTCTTTTCAGGGAGAGGGAGCTTTTTAGACTTTTTACCGATCCATCATATATAATTGCAGTAATATTCTTGGTCTCAGTCATAATCGTCAACGGTTAAATTTGTTAATTCGTTCAAATACGATTATCAGACTGTATCGTAACTGAATTTTATGTCATTTCGAGCGATAGCGAGAAATCTCTTTACAGGCAAAATCAAGCACTTGAGATTTCTCACCCTGCTGTCGCAGGGTTCGAAATGACAGATTTGGCTATTACGGCACAGTCTCTATGGACTAAATTTAAACTTTCCGTATTTCTTTCACAAAAAACAAAAATACAGTCATTCAAACTACTCTCTTGACAGGAGTACAAAAAAGGAATAAAGAGAAATAAGAGGACATTGAACAAGAACCGTACTTTCACATTTGAATATTTAAATTTCCTCATGCGTAAAAAAACATTCCCATATTTTATAACTTATTTTTGGTAAAAACAGAAGAGTTTTAATATGTTTTTTTCTGCCCATGTCAAAAAAGGTCGAAACACTTGAAGGGCTTTTGCTAATTTGCTGTTTTTGCAAAAAAAATACAAACCAAGGATAATAACCGGGCAGAAATAAAAAGCTACATTTAAGATGAACCGGAAGCCGAAACTAATTATGGCTTATTACCCCAATTTATAGGAACATTATGGTAAATACGTCAAAAAATCTTTGATGCAAAGTTAAAAACCGTAAACAAAAAAAACCTGCTAATGTTTATGCATTAAAAAAAACTTTAAAAAAAGTATTTTTTTGTTGAAAATTACCTTTTTATATGCTAAGTCTTATTTATCATTAGATAATGAAGTATTAACTTTTAAAAGGAGGTAGGTCTTATGAAACTAAAAACAGGGTTAGTATTGCTTATTGGAGTTATGTTTTTATTCGGCTGTTCATCTATGAACAAGAGAGCAAACTGCTTTCTTACGGGCGCCGCTATTGGAGCTGCTGTGGGCTCAGGAGCGGGCGTTGCCATAGGTGATGCAGGAAGTACCAACAACAAGGCTGGTGGAGGTATTGTTGGAGCCGTTGCAGGAGCAGTGGTAGGTGGAACCATAGGTTACCTGGTCTGTAAAGAAGAACCTAAACCCGAACCGATTGTTGTTCCGGAACCGGAACCAGAACCAGAACCAGAACCAGAACCAGAACCAGAACCAGAACCGGTTGTTGAAAAACCAAAAGTAATTGAAAAGATAGTTATTAATGCCATCAGATTTGATTTTGATAAAGCAGTCATAAAACCCGAGTTTTATCCTCTTCTTGATGAGGGTATAGAAGCCTTAAAAAAACATACCGAAAGAGATGTGGAAATTGAAGGTCACACCTGTTCAATAGGTCCTGCTGATTACAATATGGGCCTATCAATAAGAAGAGCAGAGTCTGTAAAAGATTATCTTGTTAACAAAGGAATTTCAGCTGAAAGACTGTCCATAAAAGGCTATGGCGAGACAAAGCCGGTTGCAGACAATAAAACACTTGAAGGCCGCAAAATGAACAGAAGGGTAGAGTTCAACGTTCTCGGCGGTGAATAGTTTTGTGAAAACATCTGTTGTTCTTACAGCATTGTTAGTACTGTCACTTTTCAGTCCTGTTGCTCATACGATGGAACAGACACAGGCAGAAAAAGTGTTCAGGCACTTCTGTATGCAATGGATTAAAACAAAAAGCAGCCATTCAACAGCAAATATTATCTGCACTGTTTCAGACAATGCTTATGTTGCTGAATACACAAGTTTTGGCCCTGATTTTGATGTTCAGATAAAGCAGAACGGAAACACTCTTAGCTCCTATGTAGGTATCTTAAAATACAAGGGAACCAAATTTAAGAGCCGAGGGGCTACTCATGATACTGCTTTGAATGGACTGTTTAACAGAGCTTATGAATACCCTGTTACTGAGATTTTTTTATACAAAGACGGGAAGTGGCACTATTAAACCCTGAAATATAATATTTATATTATATACAAAACAGATCATATTACAGAAATGGGCGGGTGATTTTAATACCCCGCCCATTCTTATTTGAGCAGTTAAACATTTTATTTTTAAATTTTATCTTGAAAAAATTCTAAAAAAAATATATCTTTAAAACTTTATCAAATTAATATGATTGAATTACACATAAACAAATTTGAGCGCTTTCTAAGAATTGAAAAAAACTCTTCAGAACATACCAGAAGAAATTATCTGCTTGATTTAAAAGAGTTTGATGGATTTATTAAAGAAAGATACAGTAATACAATATCAGATATCAGTCAGATAACCAACATTGAGATAAGAGCGTTCATTGCTGCTCTGTCAAAGAAAAACAAAAAAACTACCCAGGCAAGGAAAATATCCAGTCTTAAATCTTTTTTTGTTTTCCTCACAAAGAATGAATATATTGACTGTAATCCTGTTGAAGGAATAAAATCACCAAAACAGGAAAAATCACTTCCTAAGCATCTGACAGTTGATGAAGCTTTCAGCCTTCTCGAATCAGTGTCGGATCAAAATGTGTGGCAGGCAAGAGACAGGGCAATGTTTGAAGTCATCTATTCAAGCGGTATAAGAGTAAGCGAACTTACAGGATTAAACAGAGGCAGCGTAGATTTAAAGGTTGGATTAATAAAGGTATTTGGCAAAGGTTCAAAAGAAAGGGTTGTTCCTATAGGTAAAAAAGCATTGGAGCACCTTTCACTATATATGGAAAAAAGCAGAGACATGGTTGAAAAAATAAGGTATAAAACCCCTCTTCATGAAATGCCCTTGTTTATAAATACAAAAGGCGGACGAATAACTACAAGAAGCGTTGAAAGGATTCTTGATAAATACTCAATAAAAGCCGGCCTCAGCAAAAGAATCAGTCCACATGGTCTGAGACATTCCTTCGCATCACATCTGCTTAATGCAGGAGCGGATTTGCGTTCCATTCAGGAACTTCTTGGTCATGCAAACCTGTCTACAACCCAGAAATATACTCATCTTGAAATTGACCAGTTAATGAATATTTACGATAAATCTCATCCAAGAAGCAAAAAAAAAGGACTCTAATAAGACAATGCATAAAACAAGTTTTTACGGAACTACAATACTTGCAGTTAAAAGAGATAACAAGGTATGCATCGGCGGAGATGGACAGGTTACTTTAGGAGCAAATGTTTTAAAACACAAGGCAAAAAAGATTCGCAGACTTTATCAGGAAAGAGTTGTTGCAGGTTTTGCAGGAGCAACCGCAGATGCATTTACACTTTTTGAGCTTTTTGAAAACAAGCTTGATCAGTACAGGGGAAACCTGGCAAGAGCTGCAGTGGAGCTTGCCAAACAGTGGCGTTCTGACAAAGTTTTAAGAAGACTTGAAGCACTTCTTATTGCAGCAAATACAGAGCAGATGTTTATTCTTTCAGGAAACGGAGATGTTATCGAACCAGATGATAATATTATAGCAATAGGATCAGGAGGCCCATATGCTCTTTCAGCTGCAAAAGCCCTTACCATGCACTCAGATTTGTCTCTCAGGCATATAGTTGAAGAGTCAATGAAAATTGCGGCTGATATTTGTATATATACCAACAATGAAATATCAGTTGAAGAACTATAAAAAGCTTCTGGCAGTTGAGCTGAGAAGTAAAACCTTAACAATTGAGTAACTCGGTAACTAACAGGAAAAATTATTTTTTATATTACCTGGATTGATTATATGAAACCATTAAATCCGCAGCAGATAGTAGAAGAACTCGACAAATATATTATCGGTCAGAAAAATGCAAAAAAGGCTGTTGCAATAGCTTTAAGAAACAGGTGGCGCAGACAACAGATATCCGAAGATCTCAGGGATGAGGTTGCTCCAAAAAACATCATCATGATAGGACCTACAGGAGTCGGAAAAACCGAGATTGCAAGACGACTTGCAAAACTTGCCCAGTCTCCATTTTTGAAGGTTGAGGCTTCAAAATTTACTGAAGTAGGCTATGTGGGACGTGATGTTGAATCTATGGTACGCGACCTGACTGAAATTGCAGTAAAACAGGTAAAGGATGAGGAGACTGAAAAAGTTCAGGTAAGGTCACGTGAAATTGCGGAGGAGAAAGTGCTGGATATTCTGCTCCCGCCTCTTCCTAAAAAAAATCCTGCCGTTAATGTATCTGACAGGAAAACACCTGATTACCCTGACAGGGAGGTTACAGAACAGACCGACAGAAACGAATATAAAACAACCAGGGAAAAGTTCAGAAAGATGCTCAAAGAGGGCAAACTAAATGAAAGGGAGATTGAGCTTGATGTGACACAACAGAATGTTCCTATGGTTGAAATTTTTTCAGCTGCAGGCATGGAAGAGATGGATATAAATTTCAAAGACATGTTTGGGAACATGTTTCCGAAGAAAACAAAAAAAAGAAGGGTTAAGCTTACTGATGCGATTGATATTATTGCAAAAGAGGAAGCACAGAAACTTGTTGAGATGGAAAATGTTACCAAGATAGCAATACAGAGGGTTGAACAGGCGGGAATAATTTTTCTCGATGAAATAGACAAGATTGCAACAAAAGAAACAGGACATGGTCCTGACGTTTCAAGAGAAGGTGTACAAAGAGACATGCTTCCTATAGTTGAGGGAAGTTCAGTAAACACAAAGTATGGAATTGTTAAAACAGACCACATTCTTTTCATTGCCTCAGGAGCATTTCATGTTTCAAAACCCTCTGACCTTATACCCGAGCTTCAGGGAAGATTTCCAATAAGGGTTGAACTTGATTCACTCGGAAAAGATGATTTTGTAAGAATTCTTGTTGAGCCCCATAACGCTCTTATCAAGCAATACATTGCCCTTATGGATACAGAGGGGGTTAAACTTATCTTTGAAAACGGAGCAATTGGAAAAATAGCTGAAATTGCAACCATAGTAAACGATAAAACTGAAAACATAGGGGCACGCAGACTCCATACAATCATGGAAAAACTTGTAGAAGAGGTCTCCTTTGATGCTCCTAACTTAAAAGGCAAAAATATTGATATTGATGAAGATTATGTTTCAGAAAAACTTGATGAACTGGTAAAAGACGAGGATTTGAGCAGGTATATATTGTAGGTCACAGGCTACAGGGATAGAGGGCAAAAACAAAAACGATCACTGGCTACGAAAGGTTTTACTGACAGCTGCTTTTTAGGGTTTGCCTAACAGCTTAGCAATTTTTACAGGACTAAACACTTATGCATAAAGCAATTTCAAAAGTACATACACTTTTAGAAGCCCTTCCTTATATCAGGAAGTTTAACGGAAAAACTTTTGTTATAAAGTTTGGCGGCAACGCTCTCATAGAAAACAGCCTGAACCACAGCTTTGCCCTTGATATAATACTTCTAAACTACGTAGGAATAAAACCCGTTATAGTTCATGGAGGAGGGCCTCAGATCGGAGAGTTGCTGAACAGGCTTGGAAAAAAATCTGAATTTGTTGAGGGACTGCGTGTAACAGACAAAGAGACAATGGATGCTGTTGAAATGGTACTTGTTGGTAAAATAAACAAGGATATAGTAAGCCGTATAAACCAGCACGGGGGAAAAGCCGTTGGTTTAAGCGGTAAGGACGGAAACCTTATATCAGCAAAAAAACTACTTGTTAAAGACCGAAATGACAGCTCCAAAACAGTTGACATTGGAATGGTCGGAAAGGTTGATAAAATAAACAGCAATGTAATTACAGCACTTGAGAACAATCACTTCATAGTTGTGATTGCCCCGCTTGGCGTTGATGAAAATGCCCAGACATACAACATAAATGCAGACACTGTTGCAGGCGAGATAGCCTCTGAGCTTAAAGCTGAAAAGCTGATACTCCTAACAGATGTGGAGGGGGTAAAAGACAAAAACGGCAATATATTATCGACCCTTTCCATTTCAGATACAGCAGAGCTTATAAAAAAAGGGGATATTAAAGAAGGTATGATACCAAAGGTTGAGTGCTGCAAAAATGCTCTTGAAAAAGGCGTATCAAAAGCACATATTATAGACGGCAGAATAGAACATGCAGTGCTGCTTGAAATATTCACAGATCATGGAATCGGAACACAGATTGTTAAAAACGCGAACACTTAAGTGGTTTTAGACTATTTTTAATTAGCATGAAAGTTACTATATTATGAAATCTGTAAAAAAAAGAACAGATAAGAACATTTTTCAGACCTACAAAAGATATCCTGTGGTGCTTTCCAAAGGACTGGGGGCGCGTGTATGGGATGAAAACGGAAAGGAATATCTTGATTTTCTTTCAGGAATTGCCGTATGCAATCTTGGCCATTGTCATCCCTGTGTTGTAAAAGCAGCCCAGCTGCAGCTTGAACAACTTATACATGTTTCAAATTTTTTCTACACTAAACCGCAGGCTGAATTTTCAAAACTATTAACAGAAAATTCATTTGCAGACAAAATCTTTTTCTGCAACTCAGGAGCGGAAGCAAATGAAGCTGCTCTGAAACTCGCCAGAAAATATGCAAAAGACAAGCTGGGAGAGAATCGCTATGAAATTATAACTATGGAATACTCTTTTCACGGCAGGACATTTGCAACTTTAACAGCAACCGGACAGGAATATTTTCATAAAGGATTTGCGCCCCTCCTGCCTGGATTCAAGTATGTACCCTTCAACAACATTGACGCACTTGCATCTGCAATAAATGATTCAACATGCGCTGTTATGCTTGAGCCGATACAGGCTGAAGGGGGGGTCAATCTTCCCTCTGATAATTATCTGAAACAGGTAAGATCGTTGTGTGACAAAAAAAATATCCTGCTTATATTTGATGAGGTACAGGTAGGCATGGGCAGAACAGGTAAACTGTTTGCCCATGAAAACTACGGAGTGCAGCCAGACATAATGACACTTGCCAAAGCTATCGCCGGGGGACTTCCCGGGGGCGCTATGCTTGCAAATAACAAAGTTGCTTCAAGCTTTACCCCAGGCAGTCATGCTTCAACATTTGGAGGAAATCCTGTTGTTATGACAGCAGGAGTAGCTGTTATGAAAGAACTGCTCGAAGGCAAAGTGCTTGAAAACTGTGCCAGAGTGAGCAAATATTTTTTCTCCGGACTTAATGATATGAAAAAGAGATATCCTGAATTGATAAATGATGTTAGAGGTGCAGGCCTGATTATAGGCATGGAACTGAATTTTGAGGGAAGAAGTGTGGTTGAACGTTGTCTTGATAAAGGGCTGATTATAAATTGCACACTTAACAAGGTTTTGCGTTTTCTGCCTCCACTGATAATTACTGAAAAAGAAGTCGATAAATGTCTGGATATTCTTGACGGGGTTTTTAAAACCATTTAGAGAGGAAGCCGTTTCATGAAAAAAGATCTCCTTTGTCTATACGATATTGAAACTTCTGATATTGAAAATATTTTTAAAACAGCATCAACAATAAAAAACATATATATAACAGGTGGACACCACCAGAGCCTTCAGGGAAAAACTCTTGGTATGATATTTGAGAAACCGTCCACAAGAACCAGGGTATCCTTTGAGTCGGGAATGTATCAACTTGGCGGTCACGCAGTCTATCTCAGATGGAAGGACACTCAGCTTGGAAGAGGAGAATCTATTCATGACACTGCTAAGGTTCTCTCAAGTTATCTTGATGCAATCATGATAAGAACATTTTCTCAGCAGACCCTCGAAGAGTTTGCTCTGCACGCAGATGTACCTGTAATAAACGGACTTACCGATCTCTGTCATCCATGCCAGATACTTGCTGATATTTTTACAATAATTGAGAATAAGGGAACATACAAAGGTATCAAAGTTGCTTATGTTGGTGATGGCAATAATGTTGCAAATTCATGGATTAATGCCGCTGTCAAACTCGACTTCGAACTGGTTATAGCATCCCCGGAAAATCATATTCCTGACAGGATTATATTTGAACGGGCAGAAAAAGATGCCCCATCAAGAATCAAGATTGTCCACAACCCTCTTGACGCAGTAAGAAACGCAGATGTCGTATGCACAGACACATGGGTAAGCATGGGGCAGGAAGAAGAACGTCTTGCAAGGCTTGAGGAATTTAACGGTTTTCAGGTAAACGATGAACTTCTTTCAGCGGCAAAACAGGATGTGATCGTCCTTCACTGTCTGCCTGCTCACCGGGGAGAAGAGATTACAGACAGCGTTATGGACGGCAAACATTCTGCTGTCTTTCAAGAGGCTGAAAACAGACTGCATGTACAGAAAGCAATACTTGAATTACTGATAAAAAATAACTGTTAAACCTGTTTACAATTTGTAACTTTTTTAGGAGAGAGACAATATATGGAAGATATTAAAAAGGTGGTTCTTGCTTATTCAGGAGGGCTTGACACCTCGGTGATATTGAAATGGCTTCAGGAGACGTTTAACTGTGAAGTAGTAGCTTTTGCAGCAGACCTGGGACAGGGCAGAGAGCTTGATGGCATAAAAGAGAAAGCCCTGAACACAGGGGCATCAGATGTCTATGTTGAAGACTTAAGAGAAGAGTTTGTGAGGGATTTCATTTTCCCCATGCTCAGAGCAAATGCAGTTTATGAAGGAAGCTATCTGCTTGGAACATCAATTGCGAGACCCCTTATTGCAAAAAAGCAGGTTGAGATTGCAGCAGAAACAGAATCTGATGCTGTTTCACATGGGTCAACAGGTAAAGGCAATGACCAGGTCAGGTTTGAACTGACATACCTTTCCCTGAATCCTGATATTAAAATTGTAGCGCCATGGAGACATCCGAAATGGAAGTTTTTTTCAAGAACAGATTTGATAGATTACGCAAAAAAACACAACATTCCTGTTCCGGTAACAGTTGAAAAACCATACAGCAGCGACCGCAATCTTTTTCATATAAGCTTTGAGGGAGGAATTCTGGAAGATCCCTGGACAGAACCGGGCGATGATATGTTTCTTATGAGTGTTTCACCTGAAAAGGCTCCGGATAAACCAACCTACATTGAAATAGACTTTGAACAGGGAAATCCTGTTTGTCTTGACGGGGAGAAGCTATCTCCTGCAGCGTTGCTTGACAGGTTAAATATCCTGGGAGGCAAAAACGCTATAGGCAGGATTGATATTGTTGAAAACAGGTATGTGGGGATGAAATCAAGGGGGGTCTATGAAACACCCGGAGGAACCATCCTCTACGCTGCACACAGGGCAATAGAATCCCTGACCCTTGACAGGGAAGTAATGCACTTCAAAGATGAAATCATGCCCAAATATGCAAGCCTTATTTATAACGGCTACTGGTACTCACCTGAAAGAAATATGCTTCAGACAGCAATAGATGAGTCTCAGAAAAATGTTACGGGAACTGCCCGGGTTAAACTCTACAAAGGAAACTGCACGGTTACAGGCAGGAAATCCCCTCTTAGCCTTTACAGGGAAGATTTTGCAACTTTCGAGCAAGACTCTGTTTACAGACAGTCTGATGCTGATGGTTTTATAAACCTTAATGCGCTTCGTCTGAGGGTCAACTCACTTTGCAGGAGGCTCAGATAATGGGAGCCAAAAAGCTCTGGGCAGGAAGGTTTGCAAGCAACGTTAATGCTGATGTTGAGAGATTTACAGCCTCAATTTCATTTGACCGTTATCTCTGCAAATACGATATAATGGGCAGTATTGCCCATTGCATGATGCTTGCAAAACAGAAAATAATCTCGGAAGCAGAATCCAGGGATATAATCAGGGGGCTTAAGGAGATTGAGAATCTGATTGAATCAGGCAGGGTTAAAATGAAAGATGAGCATGAGGATATACACATGCTCATAGAAACCATGCTTATAAAAAAAATAGGTGCTTCAGGCAGAAAGCTTCATACAGCAAGGAGCAGAAACGACCAGATAGCACTTGATGAAAGACTCTATCTGAGAGAACAAATTTATGAAATTGTTCTGCTTATTGACAAACTTCAGAAACAGATCCTTGCTTCAGCAAAAATATATATTGACACTGTAATGCCCGGTTTTACCCATCTTCAACATGCTCAGCCCGTGCTTTTTTCCCACCATCTCATGGCATACTTTGATATGTTTCAAAGAGACAGGCAAAGGTTTGAGAACTGTTTTGAAAGGGTTAATGTGATGCCGCTTGGTTCAGGGGCTCTCGCAGGCACCCCCTACCCTGTTGACAGAAAGTTTATTGCAAGGCTTCTGGGGTTTTTCTCCATAACAGCAAACAGCATCGATTCTGTGAGCGACAGGGACTTTCTTATAGAATTCTGTTGCTCAGCTTCAATTACAATGATGCATTTGAGCAGGTTTTGTGAAGAGTTAGTATTATGGTCTTCTTCTGAGTTCGGTTTTATTGAGATATCAGATGAATTCTGCACAGGAAGCAGTATCATGCCACAGAAAAAAAACCCTGATGTAGCTGAAATCATAAGAGGTAAAACAGGAAGGGTCTATGGAAACCTTGTAAGCCTTCTTACGGTTATGAAATCTCTTCCGCTCTCATATAACAGAGACCTTCAGGAGGATAAGCTGCCTCTTTTTGATACTGTTGACACCACAAAAAGCTGCCTTGATATCTTTGCCCTTATGCTGTCGGGGTTAGAGATAAAAAAGGACGTAATGGAAGCAGCCTCACAGACCGGTTTTATAACCGCAACAGATCTTGCAGATTATCTGGTGGGGAAAAAAATCCCCTTTAGAACAGCTCACGGGATTGTCGGCAAAATTGTTGCATATTGTATAAAACAAGATAAAAAACTAAGCGAGCTTTCCTTCTCCGAACTTCAAAAGTTCAGTCCCGATATAGGATCTGATGTTCTTAACTGTTTAGATGTCTCCAATTCTGTAAACAGCAGAAAAGCAGAAGGGGGAACATCTTCATCATCTGTGAATAATGCCATAAAAAAAGCTGCCGAAGATTTAGCCAGGTCAAGAGCATTCTTAAATAGATCAGAAAAAACTGTTAAAATAAAGCTTTAATAAATGATATTGCGACTCTCAAATACAACAATACTAACTGTTACTATTATTTTTTTTATGTCATTGCTCTCCTGCGGGAAAAAGTCATCCCCTGTTCCGCCCATCGATGTCGCTCCAAAACCTGTAAGTAACTTTATGATTTTTCCCCGATCAGAAGCAATAATACTTGTATGGATCCCCCCAAGGGAAAACACAAATGATACACCGCTGACAGATCTCGGAGGGTTTAAAATTTTCAAAGCTCAAGAGTCTTTTGAGAAATTTTGCAGCAATTGTCCAAGAGATTTTTTTCAGGTATTTGATTATGCATATACAGGCAAAAGAGGTCTTCAGCCCGAAAGGAGCTACCTTTTTTATATGGACAAGGACAGAACCCCTAAAACGGTTTTTTCTTATAAAATTCAATGTTACAGTGAAAGGACCGTGTCAGGTCCGCCCTCCCCAGTTATTGACATTGCATGGGATACACCTTTAATGGAGCCCTCAGGACTTACAGAAGAAAGACGAAACAGAGTAATAGTGCTGAAATGGAAGAATCCTGAACTACTTGAGGACGGAACTGTCCATTATAATGAACAGATTTTCTATAATGTTTACAGAACAGAAACAGAGGGGGTTTACGAAGAGCCTCCAATCAACAAGCAACTATTAAGTGGTCTTGTGTATGAAGATGTCCCTGAAAAAATTGACAGAACATATTTTTATACCATAAGAGCTGTACGTAAGGTTATGCAAACATATATCGAAAGCAGAGCATCAACTGAGCTGGCTGTTGATTATTTTGACATAACCCCACCAGGAAAACCGCATGGACTGACAGCAATACCAAAACCAGAAGGTATATTCCTGAAATGGATACCAAAGGTGGAACGCAAAATAGCAGGCTACAATGTGTACAGAAGACAGGCAGGAGAGAAAGGGTTTTCAGCAATCAATGCTACACTTATAAAAGACAGAAATTCCTGGCTTGACACTACTGCTATAAAAGGAAGACGATATTATTACAGGATAACTGCTGTTGACAGCTCAGCCATGGCAAATGAGAGCGGTTATTCAAATGAAGTAGAGGTAGATTATATATACTAGCTGCGCAGCCGGTAGAAAAGGCTTGATTTTGCAATCAATAAACCGATTCTCAATATTTAAGCAGGCAACAAGCTGTGTTAATCCTTATACCTGTTGGAGAACCAATAACCGCCCGCATAGCAGTTGGCTTGAACTCGCCCCGGAAAGGTCTAATGTTAAAAACCCTTTCTGTTTCATGTAAACTTTTCCGGAACTATCGCCAAAGTCGATGGTTTCCCTGAAAACAAATGAACTTGATCACTGATGTAAAAACCAAAAATGAGAACGGATAGAAAAAGACCGGGATTGCAACAACATTCACGATTATAAAGGAAATATTAACAAATGCACGATTTTAAATATAAAGATAATGAGCTTTACTGCGAAGATGTTTCTGTAAAAGCTATTGCAGAAACAGCCGGAACTCCCCTATATATATACAGCCGCAATACACTTGAAAACCATTTCAGGGTTTTTGACAGCGCCTTTGCCTCCACCCCTCATCTTACCTGTTATTCAGTTAAAGCAAATTCCAATATTGCAATTTTGAGGCTTCTTGCAAACATGGGAGCAGGGGTTGATGTTGTATCAGGGGGTGAAATATTCCGTGCTGTTGAAGCAGGTGTTAATCCCCAAAAAATTGTCTATTCAGGCGTTGGGAAAACAACAGCGGAAATGGAATATGCTCTTGACACTGGAATCCTGATGTTCAACATAGAGTCTGTTCAGGAACTTGAACTTTTACAGCAAACTGCTGATAGAAAAGCAAAGACAGCACACATTGCGCTAAGAATCAACCCTGATATAGACCCGGGAACACATCCATATATCTCAACAGGATTGAAAAAAAATAAGTTCGGCATATCAATCAAAGATGCTTTAACAGAGTATCGCAAGGCAAATGAAATGCAGGGTATTAAGGTTGCGGGGATAGCCTGTCATATAGGTTCTCAGATAACAGAAGTATCCCCCTTTATTGACGCGCTTAGAAAAGTTAAAGAGTTTGCTTCAGTGCTTATAGAAGAAGGATTTGATATCAAATATGTTGATATCGGCGGTGGACTTGGAATATCATACAACAGTGAGACACCGCCGCACCCTGATTATTATGCATCAGAAATCATAAAGGAGATAAAGGATCAGCCCTACCTGCTTATTCTTGAGCCGGGCAGAGTAATAGCCGGAAACGCAGGAATACTCGTTTCAAAGGTACTTTACCATAAAAAAGGTGAGGATAAGAATTTCCTGGTTGTTGATGCAGCAATGAACGACCTTGTGAGACCCAGCCTTTACAAGGCATACCATGAAATAAAGGCTGTAAACATAAGAACGGGTACTATCCTTGCAGATGTTGTAGGACCAATATGTGAAACAGGAGATTTCCTGGCACAGGACAGAAACATGCCATATGTTATGCAGGGTGATTATATAGCTGTCATGAGCGCAGGTGCCTATGGTTTTACCATGTCTTCAAACTATAACTCCAGACCGAGAGCTGCTGAAGTACTTGTCTGTGGAAAAGAATATCATATAATCAGGAAGCGAGAGACATTCAATGATTTGATAAAACTCGAAAAATTTCCAGAATATCTGAAATAGCAGAATATCTACCGGATAATAAGCCGGACATACAAAAACCATCAGGGCAGAAAAACGTAGTTCCGGCTGACATACTAAAACCTTTGACCCTTTTACATTAATTAACACAATTTACGACTTAGAGATGAAAATACCTTTTTACAAAATGAGCGGATGCGGTAATGATTTTATAATAATTGACAACAGAACCAGCATCTGGGACACTCTAATGAACCCTGATTTCGTAAAGACAGTCTGCAAGAGAAAAACATCTGTTGGCGCTGATGGAATGATATTTATTCTCTCCTCTGAAAAGACGGATTTTGCATGGCGTTTTTATAACTCTGACGGAAGCAGGGCTGAAATGTGCGGCAACGGTGCAAGATGCGCGGCATTGTATGCTTTTTTAAATAACATAGCTCCGGAAAAGCTTTCATTTGAAACTGAAGCCGGTATAATTAATGCTGAAATAAAAGGCAAGCAGGTCAGGGTTCAGTTAAAAGGTGCCGATTATATACAAAGCAATATCAACCTTGTTATTGACCGTAAAAATTACAGCCTTTACTTTTTAAACACGGGTGTCCCCCATGTTGTATGTTTTATGGAGAATGTTGACACATTTCCTGTAAAAGATATTGGTTCACAAATCAGATTCCATGACAGGTTTAAACCGGCTGGCACAAATGTGAACTTTGTTGAAATTATGCCTGACATAACGCTTTCAATTAGAACCTATGAAAGAGGAGTTGAAGATGAAACACTTGCCTGCGGAACAGGAGCTGTTGCTGCAGCGCTGGTTGCTGTTGCAACAGGAAAGTCTCTGTCTCCCGTACAGGTAAAAACTAAAAGTTCTGAAATAATCACAGTTATTACAGAATACAGCTCTGCTCCATTCAAAAAGGTATTTATGGAAGGTGGGGTTCGGGTTGTCTGCGAAGCACACTTGTGGTGGAGTGATATAGGTTAGCTGTTGGCTGATAAGCAGACAAGTTAAAAATGTTTTATTTTTTTTCAATTTTTCCATACGGGTAAATCAACACCCATATAACAGGTGGCTTGAGATCGACTTGAAAGGTCAAAAACACGTTATGTTTCAGCTCTACTTTTCAGGAAACTATGAAGCAAAAAGGTTATGTGTATCCCGAAAACAATCATTTAACAACAAGAAAGGAGATGATAAATAAAATGTTTAAAGGATCAATGGTTGCATTAGTAACTCCATTTAAAGATGGCAGAATTGATGAGGATGGTCTTCGCAGGCTTGTTGATTTTCAGCTTGAAAACTCAACAGATGTTATATGCCCCTGCGGAACAACAGGGGAATCTGCAACTCTTTCTTTTGAAGAACACAGGCAGGTTATAGAGACTGTTGTAAAAGCTGTTGATGGAAGGGTTCCTGTGCTTGCAGGTACTGGCTCAAACAACACTTCAGAAGCTGTGATGCTGACCCGTCATGCAAAGGAAGCAGGAGCCTCTGGCTGTCTATTAATAACACCTTACTACAACAAACCAACACAGGAAGGTCTTTTTATCCATTATAAAAAGATTGCAAATGAGGTTGATATTCCTCTTGTTCTTTACAATGTGCCCGGCAGAACAGGCGTTAATATGGAACCTGAAACAGTAGCCCGTCTTTCAAAAATAAAAACTATTGTCGGCATTAAAGAGGCAAGCGGATCGCTTGCCCAGATAAGCGATATTATAAGTCTTAGCGCTGATGATTTCAATGTTATTTCTGGAGATGATATAAACGCCCTTCCACTTCTTGCTGTTGGAGGGAAAGGGGTAATTTCTGTAACAGCAAACATTGCTCCACAACTTATTTCTTCACTGGTAAAAGATTATGAATCTGGCAATTTAGAAAGCGCAAGAAGCAAACATCTTAAACTGCTTGTCCTGAATAAGGCAATGTTTTTGCAGACAAATCCCATACCTGTAAAAACAGCTCTGGGTATAATGGGCATAATTTCACCGGAGCTCAGACTACCCATGTGCAGCATGCCTGATGAATTGGTTACAAAGCTTGGTAATATTCTTAAAACCTATAAACTTATTTAGAAAGGATTTTTTATTATGAAATATTTTGGCAACTCTTTTTTAGTTATTGCAGCAGTTTTTCTTTTTATACTCTCATGCGCCGAAAATGACCGCGCAGAAAAAGGTTCTCCTGAAACTGCTAAGGACATGGTGGAAGAATCTGTGGGTGAAACACCATCTGAGGCTGGAGTAGAAAAAGGCAATACTGAACCAACTGATGAAGTAGCGGAAGAAACAGTGCTTGCACAGGTAGGTGACCAGATAATAACAGAAACTGATGTTTTGGGAAAACTTGCCCTTGTTCCGGAACAGTTCAGGGAAAGGTTTGAAACACCGGAAGCAAAGAAGAAACTTCTTGATCAGACAGTCAACTCCGCAGTTCTGATGCAAGAAGCTCGCAGGATTGGAATAGACAGGCAGGAGGATGTGGCACAAAAAGTAAATGAGATTGCAAACAACATTATCATTCAGGAACTTACCAGACAGGAAATTGTTGATAAGATCGAAATTAATGAAGAAGAACAGGAACAATACTATAACGAAAACAAGAAAACATTCTTTAATCCTGAAAAAATTGACGCATCGCTGATACTTTTTTCCTTTAATGAAGATGATACAGAAGAGACTAAAGCCCGGAAGAAGAAAAAGGCTGAAGAAACCCTTGCCAGACTGAAATCCGGAGCCGATTTTGCCGAGCTTGCCAAAGAACTCTCGGATGATCAGCAAACCGCAAGGAGAGGAGGCAAGCTTGGTTATTTTTCCAAAGGCAAACAGGAAATGATGTATGGAACAGTTTTTGAGGAAAAAGCATTTTCTCTTGAACCAGGTGAAACAAGTGATGTCTTTGAAGGTACCAGAGGTTTTTATATTGTAAGGGTTGCAGACAAAAAACCTGAAAAACAGGAGTCCTTTGAAGAAGCAAAAAAAAGAATTCAGCAGATTCTGATGCAGGAAAAACAGCAGAATGCTTTTGATGATTACATGGAAAAACTCAAAGAAAAGTATTCTGTAAAGGTTTATGAAGACCGATTATAATACATTTAACCTAATATGAGCGATTATGCACAGACCTGTTGCGTCGAACAACGCATTCGCAATGGTTTGCAGCGGATTCATGTCGCACAAAGGTTTCACCGCCGATAGTGAAACGTGCGACATGCCTCGGCAGAACAGGCATGGATGCCTGCCCGTGAATGA
>CAZMHH010000030.1:0-40085 GCA_964566035.1 uncultured Thermodesulfobacteriota bacterium | reverse complement strand
GCCATCACACTGCAAAATCTGCTCAAAATGCTTTTCCGTTCACGCACTAATTACTGCTGTTCCAAAAGAAGGATGGTCAACGTATGCATCACCGGTAACAATTATAACATCAGCCCCGTCCCAGCCTTTTCTTCCCATCTCTTCTCGTGTCACAGGCAGAAAATCATCTGCATTTACCATAATTATTTCATCATTATATCAATATGACTAAGTGGATGTTTTCTCAAATTTATTTACAGTCAGCCTTTAATGGATTGTCCTTATTTTGTCCGGAGGAAAAACATATGACTTATGAATATCTGGCCCATAGTTTCCCGAATCAAAATAGAAAGAACAGCCGATGTCCTGCTTTTCATATACAGATACTTCAAGTATGCTGATAGGAGATGTTTTTATTGATTCTGATCATTTCATCTTCATACCGGCGGCAGGTCAGAAGTTTTCCGGAAATCGCCTCGAAAGCAAGAATCGGATCGTTTGTATTGAGTATCGATATGTCAATATTATCGTATTTAAGACTGTCCTGGCAGAGTCCGATTATCTCTGCAAGAATATCCACAGTAGGAGGGGTTGAAAGATAAATTCCGATATCAATATCAGAGCCGTGTTTTACCAGCTTTCCATCCTGTGCAGATCCAAAAAGAACTGAAAAAACAATTGATTTGTGTTTCTGCAAAACATTTTTCAATTTATTTATGTCAAAGGTTTTCATAATTTTTAATTTCATCTGTAAAATTCTTAAAATCCGTTAAATGCTTTTGAATGATATCATATAAAATAACAGGGTCTATTGAATCGTAATTGTGGACTACCAAATTTCTAAACCGAACCATTTTAATATATGTCTCATTATCTTGTATCACACCCAGATCACAGAGTCTTTTGAAAGTGTCTGCTGCGGTTTTTTGAGCCGTCATTTGTTTTTGTGCGATAATTCTCTCTCCAATATCAATCATCGCTTCAATCATCACCTGAAGAGAGCGCTCAAATATTTTTCTCAATCCCCAGTCTGCTTTAAACCTTTCCAAAGAAACAGGTAAATATTCATTTAGTTTTAACAGATAAGCTTCAATAACGGAAAGTTTTGACAGAATAATACCATTTTTCATATAAATGCCTTACATATCATTTTATTTTCTTAAAACTTTAGCAGAACCCCTTACATATTGCAATAGAATACCAAGGGCATGGAAAGGCAGGAACATCTAACCATTTATAGTTGCCTTGCGGATTGGAATCAGGATACAAATATTGCCTGATGAGCAATCATGTTCACTTCGCATGTTTATCCCAAGCAAGAGAAAGCTATGACAGGCAGACCTTGTTGGGATGCTATATCTGCTGCCCGACTGGAAAGAAAGTTCAAGAAGCGGTTGCGCCCGCTTGCCCACGGCAAACCCGGAAAGAAAGGAAAATAACGGTCGCTACTTTTTATCGGTAGTACCCGGTGCCGACCACCCAGTCAAACGGTTCAAACAGCAGCACATAGGATCGTTTCGAAAGGGGTTTTTCCTCCCCTTTTTTGGGGAAAGAGTATTCAACATAACCGCCCCCTGCCCGGGCTTTTTCTATAAATGTCTTTACATAAAAAATACCGTTTAAATCCTTGTCTTTAATCCGGTTTCTTCCTTCCACATCCTGACGTCCATACAGCACCACATTAACCCCTTCAGTTGTATCTGCCCAGAAATAGCCGTCTGTACCGTACCTAAGTTCACGCAGAAGATCTGCACCGAGCTTTTTTGCCTGCTCAACAGTTATCTCCCCCTTCTTATGTTTTTCGGCTATTGCCTGCAGCATACTGACAGCGGTTTCAACCTGGCTTTTCACAATCTGATCCTGTGCTGATAAATCGGATGTTTTGCCGGCTTCAGCACTTGGTGATACGTATAAAACAACAAAACAAAACGTTACTGCAATAATTGATAAAAATGCTCTTGTCATGATATTTCCTCCTGTTGAAATTTTATTGCCATTTTTAACTATTGATGAAATAATTAAAAAAGTCAATTGATATTAATCATTCCGTAAAAAAACCGGCTGGTTTATCATGTGTTGTTTAATATTTCTCTTGATGATTGACATTTGAGCATGCATAGACCTTCTTCTGATATTTGCATAACTTTACGACCGGAAAACTAAATGTCCAATAAATTGGTACATGTCCCAAATTTTTCCCGGCAACCACAGCTGATTATGCCTGCATGAATTCCCGAATATACTTCGAAAGCAGCTCCGGTTTCTCTATCGTAAACCAGTGGGAGGCATCGGGCACACGTACAATGCGGATGTTGGCAACATACTTTTCTATGCCGACGAGACTTTTCGGCATTCGGTATTTTTCCTGTTCACAATAAATGAGCAGTGTGGGTACATCCACAGCGAGCTGTTCCGGCTTGAGATCATCGATTAAATTGCTCCCGCCCGGATGCCCTTTGCCGTCCGGCGGGCCTTCCCGTGAAGCCCGGTAATAATTCAGTCCACCGGTAATCGCCCCGGGTTGACGCCAGGCAGCAACCCATGCTTCGGCAGCCTCATTGCTCAATACCCCCCTGACCTGCAATTTATCCAGTATTTCCTCCCGCAGCCACGCAAAGTTATTGTCGGTGAGCAGCTCTTCTGCATCCGGACTGCGAAGCCGCAGCATGTACTGGCTGGCTTCCTGCTGTGCTGGATCGTTCCGGAGCACCTGGTCAAACAATGCGGGATGCGTAGCGTTAATAGTAATAAATTTCTCTACGTATTCGGGATGCCGCAGTACAAAGGACCAGGCAACCTGAGCACCCCAGTCCTGCGCTACTAGGAATAGTTTTCCAGCCCCAAGATGCTCGGCTAACTGGCGTATATCTTCGACAAGATAGCGAATATGATATTTTTCCGGTTCGGCAGGCTTCCCGGTAAGGTTGTAGCCACGCATGTCGGGGGCAACACAACGGTAATCATTTTGAAATTCATTGAGGTGGTTCTCCCAAACACCCCAATATTCCGGGAAACCGTGCAGAAACAGCAACACCGACCCGGAACCGGCGCAAGCATAATGCATGCGGATTCCCTGAATATCTGCATAGTGATGTGTAATCATAGTGCTCCTTTCCTTCGCTGTTTAAACTTGATGGTTTTTCTGTGACATCTATGGCTAATTTACCCGGTTAAATAACTCTATAAGAGTCATGCAAAGCAGGTTGAACAGGGATGTGCAATAAACTATTCAGATTATCATTTAGCGTCTTTAAAACAATAATGTCACCTCTACGATGTTTTAACAACAATTTATGGGAAATGAGCTGAATAGTTCCCATATAATATAGTATAGGTGGCAAAACACAATGAGATCACGAACATTGCTTCCGGATTTTCAGAATTATCTGCTAAGCAAGGGGCTATATGCTGAAAATAAGGATCAACTTTTTGCCTTGTGGGCAAGCCGGTTTCTTGCCTTTGGGAACAACAACAGCTTCTCACCCGTTATTTCCCGGCACACCGTTCTCATCCCATCCTCTTAGCCTGTAATAATCATCCAGCATAGTTTCCCACTTCCGACTGTCTATAGCTTCACCTTCGTACTGACCATTTGGAACCCCGCCATCAGCCCATTTTCCCTCAAGCCTGTCCTGTTCCCTGCCAAAACCCTCTCTGCACGAATATGCCCTCTCTATATTAAATACCCTGCCTGCAATGTGAAGCATCTCTTTCTCGTCAAGTTCAATACCTGTGGCAAGTCTGTTAAGCTCAAAGAGATCGGAATAAGAGAAATCCTTTGTGCCGGTTCCAAGCCCAAGGATAAACTTGCATACCTCAAAAAGGTCTGGAACAACTGCCATATTCTGATAATAAATAAGAGCAGCAGCCTTATTATAGGAAAGGGGTTCTATAACCTCTTTAGTCCCGAATTTCTCCTCCGCTTTTTCCGGGGTCATCACAGGATATGCAGGAAACTCAACAGGAACAAGCGCTCTCAGGTGGTCCGCTCCACGGGTTGAAGTTGCAAAACCAAGGGCTGTTCCTTTAAGCATTCTGGTTTCAATGCCTGCCATAACCATCCCCTTGCTGTGGCTTGCATACTTCACCGCCTCATTTCCAAACGCGGGGACAGCATTAACTATACCCCTTGAAAGCAGATCTCCCACCCCCTGCCTGAAAGCAACCTTTTCCAGCATGGAAATCATCGCTTCATAATTTCCCCAGGTCATAGAGATGCCATCCAGCTCTTTTTCAGTCACTATACCCTTTTCATATAACTCCATCACAACTGCCATTGCCTGACCAAATTCTATAAGATCAACCCCAAGCTGATTGCCCATATTGTTCATCTTAAAGATTGATTCAATATTGCTGTTCCCGCATACAGGACCAAGCGGTGTAAACGCCCCCTCCTCTATCTTGCATCCGTATTCTCCTGCAAATGAACCCTCAGAGACAATATAATTCTTTCCACAGCCAATGGGACATCTGAAACATGCTTTGCTGCTCTTGTAAAACTTCTTTGCAACACCTGATGGCTCAAAGTTGTCAATGCCTTCAAACCCTCCAGCCTTCTGAAAATTCCTCACAGCTAAAAAGCCTGCCTTGTTTGTTGAAAAAGTGCCGGTTGAAGCGCCAAGTTTCCTGAAATGATCGTATGAACTCGATAAAGCTATCTTTCGCTGAAGAGTTTTTGCAAGGATGTTAAAACCATCCTTATCATAAAGCTCTACCTCTTTATCCCCTCTGACTGCTACTGCTTTCAGGTTTTTTGAGCCCATAACAGCACCCATGCCTGTCCGTGCAGCCGCCCGCTCTTCATGGATAACAGATGCAATATTGACAAGCCTCTCTCCCGCAGGTCCGATTGAAGCAATACGAATCCTTCTGTCTCCAAGCTCATTCTTAATAATAGACTCTGTCTGACGAATATCCTTTCCCCATATATGAGCTGCATTGCGCAGCTCTGCCCTGCCGTTATCAATAAAAAGATAGACAGGTTTATCTGCTTTCCCGCTTACAACAATATGATCAATGCCTGCCCTTCGCATTGCAGGCCCGAAAAACCCGCCTGCATTTGAATCACCAAGAATACCTGTAAGGGGGGATTTGCCTGATACATTAAACCTTGCCGCACAGGGCGCAGATGTTCCTGACAAAGCACCGCTGCCGAATACAACAACATTATCCGGCGACAAAGGTTCAACATCAGGTCCAGTGCTCTCATAAACAATCTTTGCATTCACCCCTCTTCCGCCAATTAATTTCCTTCTAATTTCAACACCTAAATCTTCAGTCCAGATTTTCCCTGTGCTTAAATCAACATTCATTACAATACAGCTGTCTGTCTGCATAACATCTCCTTATTCATACGGAACATAAAAAACAACAGTCAACAATCAGTTCTCAGCTTCCAGCAAAGGCATAAAAGAGCTGATAAGCTTCTTTATATGCGTAAATCTGAGTCAATCCGTGTCCCATTCTTTTACCTGAGCTATGCCGGATACCTGAGCATAAACCGCTCAGTGATCCCGGCAAGCCTGGTGTCGAGAATACTGTAAACCTTTTTCTGAATAGATTCAGGAACCCCGCCGTAAAAAGCCTCTGCAATTCCCCCTGTAATACATGCAAGGGTATCAGAGTCTCCGCCTAAAGATATGGCAGTTCGTATGGCATCTTCAAAATCTGTTGAATCAATAAATGCCCTTATTGCCTCTGGCACAGTTCCCTGTGATGATTCATTGAATGAGTAAGATGGTCTTATCTCATCAACATGTCTGCTCAAAGCATATTGGAACTCTTTTTCAACAAACAGCTTTATCTGTTCCTTTGAGTTGCCTGTTCTGGCAAGAAATATTGCGGATGCTGTTGCCTGCCCCCCTTTTATGCCTTCGGGATGATTGTGTGTTATTTCTGTAAACGCTTTTGACTTATGTAAAACAGTTTCAAGGTCATTATAGGCAAAACCTACTGGACTTATCCGCATTGCTGCCCCGTTACCCCAACTGTTATAGGGTGCAGGGTTTCTGCTCTGTGCCCACTGATGAAACCTTCCACCGTAACCGCCATCAGGGTACCAGTGATAAAATTTCTGCATGTTTTCAACATAAGGTGTCTCTGTTAAAATTGAATCTGCCAAAGCGATGGTAAGTATTGAATCATCTGTAAAGAAACAGTTTTCAGAAAAAAGCGGAAAATCCTTTGTCTTTATATTGTTCCATTCATAAACTGATCCAACGATATCTCCTGCAATTGCACCAATCATAACACTCCCCCTTCATTAATGTTATTATACTATGCCGATACGTAAAGTATAAAAAAACCTTTTAAAAGAGTCAACAAGAGAAACACAGAGAGCATACAGCGCGCAGGACATAGGAAAAAAGTTGTCAGCAATCAGCCAAGATCTTTCAGCATAGGCGACAAAAGGCTTACGCCTTAAATCCTCATTTTTTGGATAATTTATGTCTTACTTCTTGTATCTTGAAACTTGCCGTTGTAGGAAACACTGCATCGCAGTGAGGAAATTCCGATATCAGAACACGGATTTACACAGATTGAATAAAATTAGACCCTAATCAAGCAAAGATTTGATATTAGTATCCCAATTTTTTATCTAAATCCGGAAGATAGGGGCGAAGAAAAATCAGCATCCGACCAATTGCTTTGTGATTTCCTGATATTTTGGGAATGTTGAATCCACGCTTGCCAGTTTGATGTTATGAATCAAAGCCGTGGCGATTATGATTCTATCATCCGGATCCCGATGAATATCAGGAAGTTTCACAGCACGATCAGCGATAATGCAGGAGACCGGAAGAGAGATCACGCCTGATTTCGCCTGCGCCTCTATCAGCCATTCTTCTACGGGCAAGGGCAAATCAAGCTTGCCCCGTTTCACCAGCAACGATACTTCAAAGCATGAAATAGCCGATACCGAAAGAAAATCCTCCTGTTGCATGGCATCAACAACAGCAGTAGGAAGTCCTGCATCGCCCTTCACTATCCAATTGATCTAGATATGGGTATCAAGCAGGATCATTTTGCACAATTCCAGTCTTCAATTGGTGCAACAGGGGATATAATATCGCCAAGTATGTTCCCCTTGCCGGCTATCCTCGCAGATGGCTTGTGTTGTATCGAACCCAACGAATCGTCCCTCTGCTCAAGAATGGTGACGATAACCTTGGCTTTTTTTAACATGAGGGACTTCTCCCAACCATCTCATTTGGCCATTTTGATATATGGCTTCATAACTTTGTAGGGACATGAATTTCCTCCTGTACAGTAGTATATTAACATGTTTATAAAGCCTAAAAGCGAAAAAATGAATAATTATAATTGCCACGTTTTATAACTTTTTATCATTGTAACATAAATTATTTTTTTGTAAATGATATCAAATAATAAGCAATCAATCAAGGACTTGTGGTCTTGCTTTTATTCTTTATTATACTTTAAACCTACTGCACCCTATCTATATTTTATTTTAGCCCTTGATTTTTATTCCAGCATCCATAACCATCATCATAAAAACTAATACTTCAGTATCTGACCCACCATACGGCATATTCATGGTTTATATGTAATGCCTGCGGCATCAAAGCCCGGGAGTTTTTAATCATTTTTGATTTGACGTAATATGGGTAAAACAGAAGTCAGTTTGGTCTATTTGGTCTCTCTATTTGTTTCACATTAGACCACCTCACCCCTGCAAAGCAATTCAGATATCAGGACACAAATTTCCTCAGATAAACACAGCCTACAAGACCTATATTATTGTCTAAGACATATTAAAACTGAAAGGGTAAAAGCTTTCTTAAAACTGATTTTCATAATATTACCTCTGAGAGGTTTTGATTTGAAATTCTGACTTCTTACTTCTTTTTATAGCCTATCAACTCTTCTGTAGAGAGGTACTTTTTTCCACCCTTTTTTTATTTGACAAACACCTCATATAGAGATAAATATAAAATATGAATAAAGATATCATTATTGATGAAGACAGAATATTTAAGGCGCTTGGCAGCAGAATTGTTGACAGGATTATGGTTGAAGAAACCATCGCAAAAGCAAAAGAACTTAAAGGCCTTGATTCTGAGGATATTTCAGCTCTTATGAATCTTAGCGACCCTGAACTGTTAAGCCTGCTTTTCTCAACGGCAAAACAGGTAAAAGAGAGTATCTATGGTAAAAGGCTTGTTCTCTTTGCTCCTCTCTATATTTCAAACCTCTGCAATAACGAGTGCCTCTATTGCGCTTTCAGAGCAAGAAACAAAGCCTTAAAAAGACGGGCTCTTACCCAGGAGGAGATTTCTCAAGAGACAAAAATACTTGTTGAGCAGGGGCATAAAAGGGTTCTGCTTGTTGCAGGTGAGGCATACCCTGATGAGGGTTTTGAATATATACTTAAAGCAATTGACACCATCTACCAGACAAAAAGCATAAATGGTGAAATTCGAAGGATTAACGCAAACATTGCTCCGTTGGAAGTGGAAGAGTTCAAAAGACTTAAAGGGGCAAAAATAGGCACCTACCAGCTTTTTCAGGAAACCTACCACAGAGAGACATATAACAGAGTTCATACAGGCGGAAAAAAAAGGGACTATAACTGGCGCCTGACGGCAATTGACAGGTCAATGCAGGCAGGCATCGATGACGTAGGGATCGGAATACTTTTTGGCCTTTACGACTGGCGTTTCGAGATACTTGCCCTAATGCAGCACATACATCATCTGGAAGAATGTTTTGGTACTGGCCCTCATACCATAAGCGTCCCGAGACTTGAGCCTGCATCAAACTCAAACCTTGCAAGCCAGCCTCCCTACCCTGTTTCAGACATTGATTTCAGAAAGATTGTAGCCATTCTGCGCCTTGCTGTTCCATATACAGGAATTATTATGTCAACAAGAGAAACTCCTTTAATACGAAGGGAAACATTTGCACTTGGCGTTTCTCAGATTTCAGCAGGAAGCAGAACCTCTCCCGGAGGCTATTCTAAAGATGACACTGATGAACCAGTTTTATCAACCCAGTTTTCACTTGGAGATCACAGGTCACTTAATGAGGTTATAGAAGATGTTGCTGCGCTTGGCTATATACCCTCTTTCTGCACCGCATGTTACAGACTCAAAAGAACCGGCGTTGAGTTTATGCACCTGGCAAAACCCGGTGAAATCAAAAACTTCTGTGACCCGAATGCTGTTTCAACTTTTGCCGAATACCTTCTTGACTATGGTTCTGAAGAGTGCAAAAATACAGGGTTTGAAGCAATTGAAAGGGCTGTTGCGACAATGGATAAAAAAACCGCAATGACCTCAAAATCCCTTCTTGATAAATTAATGTCAGGAAAGCGGGATGTTTTCTGCTGAAATCCAGTAAACTTTAGAAAATTGACAAACCCGATCCACCTCTTCTTTTGCCTTACCTTTTAAAGCTCTTATACCCCTTTCCGGGAAGGATTTGTTTTCAGGTAAAACTGCATGCCGTAATCCAGTCAAACCTCTTTTATGATAGTCTGCAAACAAGGTGGCACAAATCATGCATTATTGATATTAAAGAGGTTTATTATGGATATTAACAGCATCAATCAGAGTGTTTATTCCAAAACATCAGAGGGGAAAAGTGCAGGCAAAGCCCTTCCCGATCAGGCAGATTTCAAAAAAATGCTTGAAGAAGCTTCTGCCTCTCAATACAGAGCCAATCCCGAAGATACCCTTGAAAGTATTGTCAGACAGAGACTCTATCAGACGGGCGGGAAAATAACACCTGAAATAATAGCCGATGCTGTAAATAAAACAGCTGAGGCAAACAACATACTTCCACCATACCAGATAGAAACAGGTCAAAAAATTGACTTAACCGTTCTTGGAGACCCTGTCTGGAAAACAGATACTCTTAAAGAACCCCCGGACCATTTGCCACCCCCTGCTCCACCACCTTCTTTAAAAACAACTGAAGATCAGCCGCTATCTGCAGTCATTGAAGAACATGCTCCGCCAGCTAAAGAAATAGATAAACCCGTGGATATACCCCCCATGAAAGAAAGCCCCCCCGGCAGAAGTTTCTCTGAGCAGATTTCTCTGTACAGAACAGATCAACTCATGTCCGCACCAGGCGGTGACAATTACGTTTATAAAAACAATAGAATTTATTATGTACCCGATTATAACCATTCCAATTTTTCAGGGCGTATATCAAAGAACCTTAAAGATGCACAGGCAAACGCCGGTCTTTTCCTCAGAGACCTCACAATCGGATCAGAACAGAATATAACGCTTCCTGATGGAACTGAAAAAATTAAAAAGAGAACAGGCCTGCTTGGAACAATAGGCAACTTTGTAAAGAACATGGGCAGCGGACTTACATTCGGCGCATACACACCTAAAGGTGAATCAGCACCCGAAGGTGCCGGAAGGATAACTCATTTTTTCAGCAAGGTTTTCAGAGAAGCAATACTCAATGACATTGTTGCCGGGGTTCCGAAAGCTGCTGTTTCAGCAACCCGGCATGCCATACTTTCTGCATGGAACTCTCTTGAGATAATACCAGATGCAACCATTGGAAATTTTCAGGCCGGCCAGAAACTTACTACTACCATTTTCGACAATGGACAGGTCGCAGTCAGCTATCTCACAGACGTGGCGCCCGGGGGAGAGGCATGGTTCAGGGTTCATGCTACGGGTGCAAAGGACGAAGGACTTAACATGCCTATAATATATAATCTTAAGACATCAGAGCAGGGAATTGATGACCCAAGGTGGGAAGCAATACACAATACACCTTTCAGGAAGACAGTTGAAACAGTGGGCACACTACTTGCCGATAACTTTATTTTGAGCATTTTCAGGTTAAACCCAATACCTTATATTTCTGTAAATAAAGACTGACAAACCGGTAAAAAGTCTAAAAAGCCTCTTTTAGCATTTTAAGAAAAAATTGACTTTTTACGTGTCCATCAAGAATAGAAAAACTATATATTACTTGCTTTCCCGGCAAACTACTTCTTTCAGAGCCCTTTTTTTATTTTTTCTGTTTTTTTCCTCGAACATAGCTTCAATCCTGTCCATACGATTTTCCATATATTCTTCAATCTCAAGCAGTTTTCTCAGAGTCTCCTCTTGGATGTCAAGCATATCCTGTAATACATAAATAACAGCTGATTTGAAATCTTCAGTTCCAAGATCCATCAAACCTTCAATATCATCCCTGAACTGATTGAAATTGTCCTCTATTACATCATAAGAACGGTTTTTAACTTCAGCCGGCATATAAAAGCTCTCCAAAATATTTTCAATACTATATAGTAGACAAATAATTTTTTTTCCATTATTATACTACTATAGAATAAAACAGCAACAAAAATATATCACATTGCATTTAGCCTTTGGTTAAGAAGGTTAAACTATAAATATTTTTTCCTTTATTGGCGGCATTTTTTATAATTGCTGTTTTACCATCTGATCTCTTTACTTTTTATGGAAATAACGTAATCTTTAATTGTTTCTGTTTTTACTGTTTTTTTAATTCAATTCTAAACAGAGTATAGGCTGATCCATGAAGAAAACCATTCTTATCATTGACGATGACCCCTATTTTGCAGACATGCTCTGTGAAATGCTTCATAAAGAGGGGTTTGAGGTACTTACAGCAGGAAACGGCATTGAGGGAACAGATATAGTTAACCAAAAAGGGGTTAATATAGATTTAGTCCTGACAGATATAATAATGCCGGATAAAGAAGGAATTGAAACAATTATAGATCTAAAAAAACACCACCCTGGTATCAAAATAATTGCCATGTCGGGAGGGGGAAGAATTCAGCCGCACAGTTATCTGGAATGCGCAAAGGCTCTGGGAGCTGAATACACACTTGAAAAGCCGTTTTTAAGAAAAGAGCTGTGTGATGCAATTGATAACCTTTTAACAAAAAGCTAACATTTTTATGCTCCTTACAAGACCTCTCTCTTCTGCTAAAGGCAGGTAACTGAGGACTTGCTTTACAGAATTATCTTAGTTGATCTGGTTTATTACTTAGGTTTCTAAATTTTCAGAACGATAATTTATTATTCAATTTTTTTAAGGATCAAATAATGTTTGGGTTTGAATTTTTTCTGTTTTGTTCTTTAGGTGTATTCTTCTTGCTTTTCCAGCTATTTTCAATAGAAGAGATTAAAACAGAGAAGAATGCCAAAAAAAAGGGGCTTCTGGTATATGATGCAATCTATGGGTCAACAACAGAAACAGCAAACTGGATTAAAGCAATAATTGGTCATGACCAGCACCTTGATGTTAAGGCTTTAAACCAGGTAATTACGGTTGATCCATACGACTATGTAATCGTTGGAAGCCTGACACGCTGGGAAAAACCATCCAAAAAAATATACGCTTTTGTTGAAAAACACAAGGACAGGCTTTCACAAAAACAGGTCTGTTATTTTCTCAACTGCGGGGATACGGATGAGACCATGATTCTAAAAGCACCCGGACAGAAAGCCCATCTTATTGCAGGAAGAAATTACTTAATAGATATAAAAGATAAATACCCCCGGATTAAACCTGTTGCTGTTGCCGGTTTCGGGGGTAGGCAGGTGATGCCAAATCTGAACAAGCTTGATACCTTCTTTATATGGATGGTTGGAAAACTCGCAAAGGAAGGTGCTTCATGGGAGGGACTTGATATATGGGAATCCCTTGTTCCCGAGAGGGTTGAAGCTTTTGGAAACGAGATCCGTACCAGGATACTCGGGCTTGAACCTTTAAGCACAGAGGCTCTTAAACCGCTCAGGGGTTACTGGGAGTCTTTACAACCCGGGAACCTTGAAGATCCTGCAAAAAAGAAATATAAGCCAAGAACCTATGATGAACTTCAAAACACCGGCAGGATATACTATTTAAGAACAAGGGCTAAAGGCGAACTTTCCGAAGGGCTGTCAGGTCTTAAAAAGTGGGCGGATGATACATCAATATCATTGAAGGAACAGGTAACAACCTTTTACAATTCCTATTATCACGCTGTTAAAAATTATAACGGTAAAGGGATAACAATTCATGCAGTTGTTGCAACGCTGCCGGAAGACCCGGGCTACTGCCATTTTTCATTCAGGATTTTTGAAAAGCCGGCTGATAGAAAAGGCGCTGAGGAAGATATTTTAAAGGCAAAAGAAATTATTAAAGCCTTTTCCTGAAGGCAATTGAACATGAGAGCAAAAGGAGGGTAATAAATGATACTTAAAATTATATTTTTAATAATTCTATGTCTTGCTGTTCTGATAAGCATTTTCGTTATCACAGCCAGAAGCAAGGCAGATAAAATGTATCAAAAATATGCCTCTTACACGAATGATGTTCTTTCCAAAAGATATAATCTGACAACATTTCCTGTAAAACCTGAATACCAGACACTGCACCCCTGGAAGTTTCTTAAACTTTTCAAAATACAGGTTAACAGTATGTCAGGAGACAGACTTGCGCGGGTTAACTCCCTTGATGCCACCATGTTTCTGTTTATGAAGATGTTTACCCTGATGATTAGGCCGGACTATCAATATAATCTGCCTGTATTATCCGTTGATTTTATTTTTGTAGGCAAAAAAAGGGTCTATGTTATCGAGGTGATAGACCCTGCAAAGATTGACGATGCCAATAAAAAGACTCACTACGATAAGATGAGAGCTTGTCTGCCAAAGGTTGAAGGATTTGAAGAGGGTCCGGTAAGAGACTGGTATAAAGAATATATAACTGATTTCAGCATTCATATAAAAGCAACTTCAGATAATGATGAACTTCTGTTTGATATCTATAAAACATACCTGACAGCATATCTTGACATGGTCGACAATGCAGATTCCCTCACCCCGGAAGTCAGCCGGAAAGTAAAGGCGGGCCTGGAAAAGTATGTTGGGACTCTTCTTACAGAAGGAGGACCGGCAGTTGAGGTCTTTAAAAAGATGCTTGGCGTGGATGGACAGAAAGAATATGTAAGAACCGTTATGTTTGGACTTGATTGAGTTTTAATAGTCATTTAATTTAATCCCGATCCTGCTTAAGGAAACTACCGTTATATTCCCTTGAGCAGGATTTATTTCTTTCCACATCACAAATTCTTTTTTCTATATATCTCATCAATCCTTATAGACCCGTTAAAAGTCAAAAAAACCACAACTTTTAATTATAGCTCTTCCTCATTTAGGGCTGTTAGACTGTGTCATGGTAGCCCAAAGTGTCATTTCGCATCCTGCGTTAGCAGGGTGGTAACTCTCAACTGTTTATCATTTTATGAGACCTCTCTTCTGGTTGGAGGTGAAAGTAATTTGTTTTATTACGGTTTTGACAATAAATAAAATTGATTGAAAATATCAAATGTCAGTGATATGATTTAAAAACATTAATTAAATCCTGAAAACATATCAACAATAAAGGAGATAGAGAATGGCTGAGAAGGTCGAGATAAAAGATAATACACCCAAGTTTGCGGGAATAGGGTTAATGCCTGAACTGACTAAAACCAACTATTTTTTCCTCTTCTTCAACACATTCATTATAGGAATGTTTATGAGTATTCCTGCAGTTATTCAGCCTGCATTTATGAATGACATCATAGGTATAAACCAGAACTTCGCAGGTTCTATAAACAGCTTTTTGCAGAACATGAGTCAAATTGCAACCCTTGCTTTTGTCGCAATCGTTGGCGCCCTTTCAGACAAAACAGGAAGAAAAATTCTTATTCTTACAGGATTTATTCTCCTTGCAGTTTCCTTCTATTTTTTCAGCATTTCCAATACAATTGCAGATACACTCAACATCTCACCCGATTTTGCTGCTACTGTCTGCGCATATCTTAGTTTTATGCCCGGAAAAGCAGCTGAATTCACAGGTTTTGCTCCAGGACTTCTGGTAGCATATTTCATGAGGTTTATAGTAGGTATTGGACTCATTCTCGCTTACCCCCAATTTATAACAATGGTCGGCGATTACACCACAGATAAAGACAGGGGTAAGGGAATGGCAATAAACGGAATGGCAATGGGCTTATCCTCAATTCTTGTATTTGTTATTTTCGGTGCAATCCTCAGTAAAAGCGGAGTTATTGCCGGTTTTAATACCGCAATAATGGTTGCGGCAGTTGGCGCCATCCTTACAGCAATATTCATTAAGGATCGCATGCCTGAAAAGCCGAAGAAAAAGGAAGGGTTGAAAAACATTATTCCTCTTGTAAAAGAAAGCAAGGCGCTTAAAGCCTCTTATCTATGTGCATTAATAACAAGGGCAGACATAGTTGTACTTGCTACCTTTATAGTTGCATGGGGAGTAAAGGCTGCTCCTGCATTGGGCATAGAATCAGGCACTGCAACAATGAAGGCCGCCCTGCCTATGATCATAATGGGTGTTGTATCTTTTCTTGCATTTCCGTTGATTGGCATAATGCTTGATAAAAAAGGCAGGATGCCAACAATTATAATCTCAATGATATTTGCCGGAACAGGATTGCTGCTGTTTGCTCTTGCACCTAACCCATTTCATCTATTATGTTATGTGGGAGCTGCATTTGCTGGTATAGGAATGTCTGGCTCAATTGCCGGAGCAAACACTCTTGCTATCGATGCTTCACCCATAACAATGATGGGAGCAGTAATGGGTGGACTGAATACGATGCAGCCCATCGGAATTCTTTTTTTCCTTGCAGTTGGCGGGATCCTGTTTGATAAAGTTTCACCAGAAGCTGCTTTTGCTCTTAAAGGAATTGCCACCCTTTTACTCTGTATCTGGCTCTTTATCATCAGAGATGGTGTTACAAGGGAGATAAAACCGGTCTTTATAATGAACTGGGATGAGGATGCAAAGAAGCAGATGATGAAAGTTCCAGGCGGCATCCGCCAGGGCATTATAGAGGCAACAGAATCTTACGCAGAAGGAGAAGGCATAAAACAGATTACTCTTGAGTTCTGTCTGGAATTGAAAAAACAGATGGATGGAGAGTAGCAGTTTAGCTGGTTCTTCTGCAGCCCGCAGTTGGAGGCTATAAGTTCAGAAAAAAAGAGTTTAGTACCTTGTTAAACATTTAAAAGCTTAACAGCTCAAAGAATTAACATGAGGTAAAATGCTTTATGAAAAAATCTTTTGATGACCTGCGCATTGCTTTAATAGGATCAGGAAAAATGGGTGATACCATTGTTTCAGGACTGCTAATGAAAAACCCTTCCATGAAAAGTCATGTGCGCATGTCAGATCCCTCTGATATAAGATTAAATGAAATACAGGAAAAACATGGAGTGGCAACATTCAAAGATAATGCCGCTTCAATCAAGGATGCCGATATGGTAATAATATGCGTCAAACCGCAGAACACTGAGGAGGTGTTCAAAGAGATAGGCAGCCTGTTGAATGAAAAACAGATTCTTGTATCTATTATGGCCGGGGTTAAGATTGCAAGGATTGAGAAATATTTATCCGGACCTGTTCCTGTTATACGGGCAATGCCCAACACACCTTCGCAGGTGTTTGAAGGCATGACCGCTCTTGCCAGGGGCACCCATGCTTCCTTAGAGCATGTTGACTTGACCCAAAACCTGTTTCAGGTTGTCGGAAGGACTGTGCTGCTTGATGAACAGTATTTTGATGCAGTTACCGGTTTGAGCGCCAGCGGTCCTGCATTCATCTATATTATCATCGAGGCTCTGGCAGACGGAGGGGTTAAGTGCGGACTTCCAAGGGCTGTTGCTTTTCAGCTTGCTGCCCAGATGACTCTTGGAGCAGCGAAAATGGTAGTTGAGACAGGGCAACACCCTGCTGTCCTGAAAGACCATGTAACAACTCCAGCAGGTTGCACAATTGATGGTATTTTGAAACTCGAAGAAGGAGGAGTCCGCATAGCGCTTATCAAAGCAGTGACTGAAGCCATAAAGCGGGCTGGAGAGCTGGGATAAATATTTTTTGTTTGCCTACCAGTTCTTTGTCAATGATAATCCCATAGAATTGTTGACCGGATCAATGTATGGCAGGACATTCAGGTTGTTAATCCGTGACTTATGTTTCCGCACGATGGTATGCCCTAAAATTGAGCCTATAAACGCCCCGCTGATCACGTCTGAAACATAATATCTGTTTGAATCAATCCGGTGAAATCCTGTCAAACCTGCCAGAAGATACAGGGGAACCCCGACAGAGGGTCCGTGTGATTCATACATCGCTCCTGCAAAACAGAATGCTGTAGAGGGAGATGTCCGCTGGGCCAACTGGAACTCCCTTCGCAGGGGCGCTTCCAGTATACCGTGCCTTTCAAGGCAAAAGTGGTTTTATTCCTGTCAAAAACAATTCCTGAAACATATAATACTGATTATTGTCTGTAAATTAAAAACAGTCTGTTAATATTGTAAAAAGAGAAAGAAGTTTAAATAATATTAATACTTAATTTATTATTGTAACTAGCTTATTTTAATATGTTTAATGTTATCCAATGAAATCAGAAGACCTGCATACATCTTTTAATGATATTCTGACATCGATTCAAAAACCGCTCATCTTTGCCTCAAAAAACAGTTTCTCAATGCTTGACCAGATAAAGGGTCTTGAAGAGCTTATCCCAAAACTCTCAGATACTGCAAAATCACTGTCAGAAAAAAAACATAAAGATTTTTTTCAAAAAACATCAGCCATGTTTTCCACTTATTCAAGTCTTTCCACAGAATTAAAAAAAGAGCTTATACTTGAAACCCTTCAGAGTGTAAACAGCTTAAAGAATAAGCATTTTGAAAATGAGAAAAAACTACCCCCCGCCCCCTGCCCTCCTGAAAACATGTTTGAAATTCTCAATACACCGGTTGGAAAAATAAGGGGTATCGGAAGCAAAACAGAAGCTCTTCTGCAGAAGAAAAAAATATTTACAATTGAGGATCTCTTATACCTTATTCCCCGAACCTATATTGACAGAAGAAGAATTTTTAAAATTTCACAACTCCGCGCAGGCAGCTATGCGACAGTGACAGGAAATGTGCTGAGTTTCAGCAAATCACATAAGACCTTTGAAATGCTCGTTAATGACGGAACCCAGACCTTAACCGCAAAATGGTTTCAGTCATCCCCCAAATTTATCAACATTTTAAAGAAGAAATTTCCTGAAGGGTGCAGTGTAATGATCTCAGGAACCGTAACCCAGTTCAGATTCAGAATAGAGATGTGCCACCCGGAAATTCAGTTGATGACCACAGATGATGATCTCCGGGACAGACTTTTAATCCTTCCTGTTTATCCTCTCACAGAAGGCATCCATCAGAAAACCCTTCAGAGAATCATGAAAACCATTGTTGATGATTATATACCGCAACTCAGCGACTACCTGCACGAGGGATTGAAGAAAACCTACGGGCTTGAGTCTCTTGGCAGATCTTTTTCAAAGGTTCATTTTCCGGATAAATCAGATAAGCTCATCCCTCTTATCGAGTTTACATCGCCCTACCACAGAAGAATAGTATTTGACGAGTTTTTTTTCCTTCAGCTCGGATTGGCACTCAGGAAGAAAGGCAAATCCATTGAGAAGGGAATATCGTTTTCTATACCTGAAAACAAGACTTCATCATTCTTAAACACCCTCCCCTTCAGCCTTACCAAAGCGCAGAAACGGGTCTTGTCTGATATTGTTTCCGACATGAAAAAACCCTCTCCAATGAATCGTCTTCTGCAGGGTGATGTTGGAAGCGGCAAGACAATTGTCTCCTGCATCGCCTCTTTGATTACCTTCTGGAACGGATTTCAGAGCACAATTATGGCTCCTACAGAGATACTTGCAGAACAGCATTTTAAAACAGTCTCAAAGCTTGTCTCATATGACGGGTTTACCGCTGTTCTGCTCACCAGCAGTCTTACAAAAACAAAAAGGCAGCAGGCACTGGAGCAGATCCGATGCGGGCAGGCAGATCTTATTATTGGAACCCATGCTGTAATTCAGGAGTCTGTGGAGTTTAATAAATTGGGGCTTGCAGTAATTGATGAACAGCACAGATTCGGGGTCATGCAAAGAGGCTTAATAAAGAAAAAGGGTATAAATCCTGATATACTGGTCATGTCAGCTACTCCAATTCCAAGAACCCTTGGGCTTACAGTATATGGAGACCTTGATATCTCAATAATTGATGAGATGCCGCCCGGCAGAAAGCCTGTCATTACAAAGGTGGTTTATGAGAACAGAAGAAAAGATGTTTACAGGGTTATAAGAGAAAAGCTTAGCAGAAAGAACCAGGCTTTCATTGTTTATCCGATAGTCGAGGAATCAGAAAAACTTGACCTGCTTGACGCAACAAGAATGGCTGCACATCTTCAGCAGGATATTTTCCCTGAATTTAAAGTCGGCATTGTTCACGGACGCATGAGTCAGACTGATAAGGATTCTGTAATGAAAGAGTTTCATTGCGGAAATATTGATATCCTTGTTGCTACAACTGTTATTGAGGTTGGCATAGATGTTCCCAATGCTTCTGTTATGATTGTGGAACATGCAGAAAGATTTGGTTTATCACAGCTTCATCAGCTAAGAGGCAGAGTGGGCAGAGGGCAGTCTGAATCCATCTGTATTTTAATGGCATCAAACAAAGTATCAGATGATGCATCAAAGAGGCTCTCGGTAATGGCAAAAACCTGTAATGGTTTCAAGATAGCAGAAGAAGATTTCAACATAAGAGGACCGGGTGAGTTTCTTGGGACAAAGCAGTCCGGCATGCCGGATTTCAGGGTTGCCCATATCGGAAGGGATATCAATATACTGGTTGAATCAAGGAAGGCAGCTTTCGAGTTGACAGAAAAAGACCCTTCATTAACCCTTCCGGAACATCGTCTTATCAGGGAGATGTTGAAGAAGAGATGGAAGGACAGATTTGAACTTGCAGGCATATAGCAGAGCGCACGGCAAGGTAAAAAACAGCGGTTTTCTGGTAACTGCTCACTCCACACTGTCTGTCATTTAGCCCCCCTCAGAATGGGACACGGATGAACACGGATTTTCAGGGATTAAAAACAATAAAACTAAAACCTGTTTTTACCCATTTCAGGCATAGCCTTTTCCGCAAAGCTATTGGACACGCTTTAAAATTTTTTGGGTAATCCTGCCTGTTTGAGTACAGCATTAGCTGTATGCTTGGACTTAATCGAGTTGTCAACAACAAACCTTATCATGGTAATTGGGCTATACCATATTTCGTGATCGCCTTTCCCTTGCCTTTCAAAAAAACAACCGGCATCATTCAAATACTTTTTCAGATCTTTTGTATAGTCCGCCATCAAACAGCCACCCTTTGAGCAGTTTCAAACCGTCTGGTAAATATTTCAAAAGAAATTTCGCTTTCGACTTCCTGTCCGTTGGCTTCAAGAAGCTCAGGCACTATGATTTTCAGTTTTTTTATTAATCCTTCTATCGTTTGTTCCTCAGTGGCAAGTCCCGGAATGTCATCACTGGTTGCAACCCATACATTTGCTTCTTCATCCCACTCAGCCCTTATAAATAATGGTTTATTATTCATTTGATCCTCAAAAAAAAGTAATTTTTCTATTAAAAATAATGCATGAAAAAGGCTTGCATCACAATAACATAAATATAATAACATGATATTATTATAAAGTAAAATTCGATTACAGTTTAGATATTTCTCTGTTGTCCTTCGGGCGTGCTGCACCCCGGTGTGGCAATAATTGTCAAAATAAAGATAACACCCCCCCCCTCAGAATGGGATACGGATGAACACGGATTTTCAGGGATTAAAAACAATAAAACTAAAATCTGTATTTACCCATTTCAGGCATAGCCTGATTTGGGTAAATTAAAAATCTGCCAGATGAAGATGGGTGACCTCAAAGATACCGGGTTTACTGTCAAACAGGCCAGTCAGTCTTTGAAGTTTTCTATTACAGATCAGAAAACATCAAGTCTGTGTTGAAGTTATTCTACTGGCAGGAAAATTTGGCAGATAAACAGTAAATTACAGATAGTTACAAATTTTTTAGTGATATGCAGCTGGAAGGTAATATCATCTCAACCTATCAGAATTACAGTCTTTCTCCTTGACTTAAAACATTCTACATGTTATATTTTTGCTCATATTTCAAAAACATGAATGAATTTTCTGAACTTTTTTTTCAGGGAAACCATAGCTTTTGTCTATGGTTTCCAGATAGGTGCAACAAAACCAGAACATGTTTTTAAGATCTGTCCTTTCAGGGCATACCCAAGCCACCCACCATGCGGGTTACTTGTTGACTTTAATTCATCGGTTGTGGAAGAATGTTTCTTATTAAAAGATTTACAAACTTTAAAATAACTACCACCCCTCCCATCTTGTTTTTCCCTATTAACAATTTGCCATCAACACCGTCACTTTTTACCTATCCTGCGGTCATGAGTTTATATCTGCGTCTGATCAGAAAAGGAGGACTCTGATGGCATATAAGGAGGGTCTTTTAAAAGAGTTCATCAATGAAGCCAGGGAGCATCTGGAACATATTGAAGAGGACCTGTTAAACATTGAGGAGAGCGGTGTTGATATGGATGAAGATACGGTGAACAAGGTCTTCCGTGCTGCACATTCAATAAAAGGAGGATGCAGTTTTTTGGGGTTAAATAATATCAAAAGCCTTGCTCATGCTGCTGAGACAGTGCTTGATATGCTCCGCTGCCGCAGGATAGAGCCGGACTCAGAGGTTATTAATACCCTGCTTGCAGCCTTTGACCGTTTACGTGAAATGATCAACAATGTTATCGAAAGTGACAAGGTGGAAGTTGAAGAGCTGCTTCAAAGCCTGACATATTTGACCTCAAAGAGTATATCAGGGGAGCATGAAGAGGTGCTTCGAAAAAAGACAAGCATAAATAATATGGAAGGCTTAGATAGCTTGCAGCTCACAAAATCAGACCTTGACAGGGTAGCCCAGAACGGCATGTACATATACTCGGTGTTAATCGATTTGAGTAAAGATATTGAAGAGAAGGGGATGACGCTTCATTCTTTTATAGATGATTGTCTTGGTGATAGTGTTGAACTTCTGGATTGTGCTGTTAATGAACCTGATGGAGATATTAAACCGGTGCAACTGGTGGTAGCAACTGCAATCAAGCCGGATGAAATTGAAGGTCTTTTCTCTGGCATTGAAAAAAACTTTATCAATTTGATATTTGATCCCTGCACCAATAAACAGGACAGCTCTGCTTCCAAACTTGAGACCCCCTCGAAAGATGCCCAGCAGAAAACCATTCCCTCAGTTTCAGACCCATCCACTTCGTCAATGACAACGGAAATAAAACCGAAAAAAAAGCATGAACAGAAGCCCCGTACCCATGATAATAGTTCCTCTGAATCCATAAATGCAAATATTAACAAGACACTGCGTATTAATGTAAATCTTCTTGAGACATTGATGAATCTGGCAGGGGAACTGGTGTTGAGCCGCAATCAACTTCGCACAGCAGTTGAATGGAACAGCAAGGAGCTGCTCAGTTCTGCTGATCAAAGAATTAATCAGGTCACATCAGAGTTGCAGGATGTAATTATAGAGACCCGTTTGCAGCCTATCGGAAATGTCTTTTCAAAATTTCCCCGAATAGTTCGGGACATTTCAAAATCACATGGTAAAGAAATACAGCTTGACATAAGAGGAAAAGAGGTTGCTCTTGACAAAACAGTGTTAGAGGGTATTTCCGATCCTCTTACCCACATGGTGCGCAATTCTGTGGATCACGGCATAGAGACTCCCAGGGAGCGACTTAGCGCAGGCAAAAACGCTTCAGGTACAATACGCATTGAAGCCTTTCACGAATCCGGTCAGGTTGTGGTGGAAATTGCTGATGACGGCAGGGGAATTGATCCTGATAGGGTAGCTGCATCTGCAGTAAGCAAAGGACTTATCTCTGAGGATAAATTACAGGGGCTTTCTGATGTTGATAAACAGGCTATGGTCCTTCTGCCGGGTCTATCAACTGCTGATAGAGTTTCTGATGTTTCAGGCAGGGGGGTTGGAATGGATGTTGTTAAGACAAACATTGACCGTCTTGGCGGTCAGATGGAGCTTTTTTCACAGGTTGGAAAGGGTTCTACCTTCCGCATAAAACTTCCTCTTACCCTTGCAATAATTCCCTCCCTTATTATTTCAGAAGAAGATCAACTCTTTGCTATTCCTCAAGCCAATATAGAAGAACTCTTAAGACTGCGCCCGGAACAGATTAAAAGCAAAGTTGAAATTGTCGGAGACCGTGAAGTCCTTCTTCTGAGGGATCGTATTTTACCTCTGGTAAGATTTGCTGATGTTATAGGAATAGTACGGACATATACAGATCCTGAAACAGGTATAAGGGAGATTGACCGTCGGACCAAAATTGCAGATCGCAGATCGACAAGATATAGTCTTACAGGCAAGGTCTCAAAATCTTCAGAAGTTGAAAGAGTTTCTGCACAGGAACGAACATCTGTAGATCGTCGGTGTTCACAGGAATCGATTCTGCAAGTTGCAGTAGTTACTACAGGCACTATGTCTTTTGGGTTGGTGGTAAAAAAATTTAACGATACCGAGGAGGTTGTTGTCAAACCACTTGGAAGTCGATTCAAAGGTTTACATGAATATTCCGGTGCCACTATTCTGGGCAACGGCTCTGTTGCCATGATTCTGGATGTTGGAGGTCTTGCAGTAAAGGCAGGGGTTGTATCTGTTTCAGGTTCTGCAAGGGCGGCAGAACTTTCTGTCCATGCCGATGTTGCTCATCCTCATGATTTACACACCCTCCTGCTTTTTAATAACTCTCCTGCAGAGTATTGCGCAATACCAATGGATTTGGTACGCCGTATAGAACGAATATCTTCTAAACAGGTGGAAGTTAAGGGCGGGCGTCGTGCTATGCAGTATTGTGGTGGTTCACTTCCTCTTGTTGCCCTTTCAGATACAGCAAATGTAGCCTCACTGGACAGTGAAACAAATCTTGTTGTGCTTGTGGCAAGCACAAATGGAAGGGAGGTAGGTCTGCTTGGCGCTCCGCCAGTGGATGTATTCCAGACATACACATCTATAGATCAGGTTACGCATCGTCAGAAAGGCATCTCCGGATCAGCTATTATCAACAACAACACCACTCTTATAGCAGACATCTATGAAATAGTGGATGAGCTATATCCCGAATGGAATATACACAGACTTCAGTCCTGCAACCTGTCCGAGAAAACCGACGATAATAAAACAGTACTCCTTGCTGAAGATTCTGACTTTTTCCGATCTCAAATAAAGAGATATATGGAAGAATCAGGGCTGAAGGTTTTGGAGGCGCCTGACGGGGAGTCAGCCTGGGAGTTGATTATGAAAAACCTTGATGAAGTCTGTATGGTTGTAACAGATATTGAGATGCCACGCCTTACCGGACTTGAACTTACATCCAGAATCCGTGCTGACGAAAGAACTGCAAAGCTTCCCGTTATTGCAGTTACATCACTTGCCGGTGATGATGATATTGCCAGAGGCATAGAAGCTGGTGTAAATGAATATCAGATAAAGTTAGACAGAGATAAGCTTATGGAGAGTGTGATGGGAATGCTGGTAAGACATCCGGCAAAATAAGGCTTGAGACTTTTATATATGTTTTTACTTTAAACTTTAATTAAGAAGGAGAGCATCATGAAAAAAATATTTTTAACATTTTCTTTATGTTTCATCTTAGGTTTTTCTGCAACCGTAATTGCAGAAGAAACAAAGCATGGAACTGACAAAGAGGCAGAGGCAATGGTTGATAAAGCTTTACAGTATTTTAAGAAGAATGGAAAAGATAAGGCTTTTGCTGCTTTCACAGATCGTGAAGGAGAGTTTGTTGATAGAGATTTGTATATTTTTGTTGTCAATCATGATGGGCTAACATTAGCTCATGGAGGAAACTCCAAACTGGTTGGAAATAATATGATAGGTTTACAGGATGCTGACGGCAAATTTTTTATTCAGAAAATGATAGAGTCAGCAAAGAAAGGCGGCGGCTGGGTTGATTATAAGTGGACCAATCCTGAAACAAAAAGAATACAGGATAAATCCACGCTGATAAAACCCTTGCCCGGGATTGATGCTTTTCTGGGTTGTGGTATATATAAATAGTTGTTATAAAACAATAGACTTGCGCCAATCTACACAGCCAGGTTATATGATATAAAAAAACGAAACAAAATTATTATGTCCATAAAAGTATTTATTATTTTAGACAGGAGCAGATGATATGAAAATCAAAACCAAGCTGATTTTCGCCAGTGCTGCCATACTCATTTTACTTATATCTTTAGGCTCAGGCTGCTGGTTACTCTTTGCAAATCAGCGCAGTGTGCTTGATGAAATGTCAAAACGCAACCAGAACGAGCAGAAATGCACCGTTTTTATGAGCCGTATTATTGATCTTCATCAGAATATATACAAAGCTATCAATTGGGCTACGATGGGATATAACGAACAGAGAATTTCAGAGTTGGTGAAAATGGTTGTTGATGAAAACAGAAAAGTTAAAGCTGATATGATTGTATTTTCTGAATCATCAGATATTGACCACAATGAAGCTGTAATGGTGCGTAAGGTTTTAGATGGGTTTGAAGTTTACTCAAACTGGTTATTGCAGGTTGTAGATATGTGTTCAGTTGATCCTGCAACATCAAGTATGCTGATGGGGTCGGCTGAGAATGCATATCAGGAGATGAAGCGATCACTTGATGAACTGGCTGGATATGAAAGAGAAAGAAGCATTGAAACGCGCATGCATTCAGACAGATTCAGGAAAACCATCTCAATAACCTTTATTATGGTCTTTTTTGCCGTGACTCTTGCAGTTGCTGTTGTATTGATAATCCTCATTAAGTCTATCATTCCGCCATTGCAGAGGATAACCGATCTTGTCAAAGACATTTCAGAGGGTGAAGGGGATTTGACAAAACGAATAGAGGTATCCAGAAGTGATGAAATCGGCGAAATGGCTGATTACTTCAATAAATTTGTTGAAAAGTTACAGGGTATGGTAAGAAGCGTTTCAGCCAATGCCAATACTGTTGCTTCGTCTGCCACAGAACTGCTTGCTGTGAGCGCTCAGTCTGTAGAGAGCTTGCAGAACATGTCTGAGAGAACCTCTACAGTGGCAACAGCTGCTGAAGAATCAAGTGTTAATACTATGAATGTAGCATCCAGTATAAAGCAGGCTTCTACAAACCTCTACTCTGTGGCAAGCGCTACTGAAGAGATGAGTGCAACAATTGGCGAAATTGCTTCCAGCTCTGAAAAAGCACGGGCTATAAGTGTAAATGCTTCCAAACAGGCTTCTGCCGTGTCAATGCTCATGCAGCAACTTGGCGATGCTGCTCAGGATATTGGCAAAGTAACTGAGACTATAACTGATATCTCATCTCAGACAAATCTTCTTGCGCTTAACGCAACCATTGAAGCAGCACGAGCAGGTTCAGCGGGAAAAGGTTTTGCTGTAGTTGCAAATGAGATCAAAGAACTTGCAAAACAGACAGCATCTGCAACCGAAGACATTAAAGCTAAAATAAGCGGAGTCCAAACCAGTGCAGGCGGGGCAATAGCCGATATAGAGAAAATAACATCTGTTATAGGAGAGGTGGGTCATATTATATCAAACATTGCAACAGCTATTGAACAGCAGTCAACCGTTACCAAGGATGTTGCCGGTAACATTGCCCATGCATCAACAGGTGTTCAGGAAGCCAACGAGAGTATTGCCCAGTCAGCATCGGTTTCCAGGTCCATAGCGCAGGACATCTCAAATGTTGATATGATTGCTGCTGAAATAAGGTCAGGCGGAAAACAGGTGGAGACAAGCGCTGCTGCACTCTCAAAACTGGCAGAGCAGTTAAAAAACCTTGTAACACAATTCAGGGTATAGTGATAATAGGTTCCGCCTTTTATCTTCACCCTTCATGGTTGGTCAAATCGCTCTCTATGCGGCTGGTTTTTGAATGATCGGAGATAAGATATGCAACAGGCAGAAGAAAAACAAAATGGTTTGCTTATCACAAGATTTTTGCTTGAAGGCATGATATTTGCGGTGGATGCTCAACTTGTTCAGGAAGTTGTAAAGGTAGGTGAGGTTACGCCTGTACACGGTGCCCCGCCTGATGTGACAGGGGTTCGTAATCTTCGGGGGAAAATTGTTACTGTTATAGATATGGCATCGCATCTTGGTTTAGGAAAAGCAGAAAGCACCCCTCAGACAAGGCTTTTAATCATGGAGTATCAGGGAGAGTTATTTGGATTTCTTGTGCATATAGTAATTGATGCCTTAGAGTTGAATGAAGAACAGATTGGAGTTCCTCCTTCCAACCTTTCCACTGTATTTAAAGACAGGATTAAAGGGGTCTGGCGCGATGGAGACATACTTACTTCCATACTTAAAACTGAAGCATTGTTTCAATGGGTTTCAGAAAGTTGAGCTATGGTTAACATCTGTTTCTGAATTTGCTGCCAACAAAAGTTGATAATATATGTATAGAAGAAACTATGTTTATGAGAGTACTTGTTGTTGATGATTCCATTCTGTTTCGGCGAATAATAACTGAGGCATTATCTTCAATTCCTGAAGTAGAGGTGGTTGGTCAGGCACCAAATGGAAAGGTTGCTCTGCAAAAAATTCGTGATTTGAGACCCGATCTTGTTACATTAGACGTGGAAATGCCTGAGATGGACGGTATTTCGCTGCTCGACTCATTGAAGGGTTCTGGAGATATGCCCTCTGTGATAGTTGTTAGTGCTTTGACCAGACAGGGAGGTCGTCTCACCATTCAGGCACTACAAAAAGGTGCTTTTGATTTTATTACAAAGCCTGACACAAGTAGTGCTGATATGAGCCTTGAATCTTTGCGTGCTGAACTGCTGCCCCGTATCAAAGCTCTTGCACTGCGCCTGAGCGTTCGCAATATACTTCACAGTAATTATGCTTCTGTTCCTAAATCTTCACCCCTAAAGATTCAAGAACCGGAATCATCTATGGTTGATATCGGAAATCGGATGTCACGTCTTGCCGGAACTGCAAAGCCTGAAATGGTTCTTATAGGGGTCTCTACTGGAGGTCCCAATGCGCTTGCTTCACTGTTACCATCACTGCCATCCGGTCTTGGTGTTCCTGTGCTTGTTGTTCTGCACATGCCCCCACTCTTTACTCTTACTATGGCAGAGACTCTTGACGGACTATGTGCTCTTAAAGTCTGTGAAGCTGTTCACGATGAAGAAGCCCTTCCAAACAGGATATATATCGCACCAGGTGGAAAGCAGATGCGACTTGCCCAAGGCAACGAGGGACAAAAAATAATTCAGATAACAGATGACCCTCCGGAAAACAATTGTCGTCCTTCGGTTGACTACCTGTTCCGTTCAGTAGCACACAGTTTTCAGGGAAGAGCACTGTGTGTCATACTTACAGGAATGGGAAATGACGGCACACTTGGTCTTCGTCTTCTCAAACGTCATGGATGTTTTGTTATTGCTCAGGATGAAGCTAGTTGTGTTGTGTATGGAATGTCTAAAACTGCTGTAGATGCAGGGGTTGTGGATGAGGTTCTTCCCCTTGATGCAATTGCAGACAGAGTTGCTTCTGCTGTCCGGTACGGAGTTTTATGAGACATGTTCCGATTCAGACTGATGAACTGAAGGCTTGGAGCCGTTATATCCATGAGTTATGCGGAGTAAGTCTGGACATAACGAAAGGATATCTCATTGAAACACGACTTGGCAGTCTCCTGCATGAAACAGGTTCGAACAGCTGGTCATATCTTCTATCAGAGGTTAAAAGTGATTCAAGTCATTCTTTGCGTAATAAGGTGATAGATGCTATAACCATTCAGGAGACCTCTTTTTTTCGTGATATTTATCCTTTTGAGTTGTTGAAGCACAAACTTCTTCCCGATCTGATTGACCGTCGCAACAAATCAGGATATCGTCCTGTTCCGGTACGCATTCTTAATGGTGCATGCTCTACAGGTCAGGAGGTTTACACGGCTGCAATTGTTATTAAAGAGCTGCTGCAGAATCTCAGCAATTATGATATCCGTATTCTTGGTGTTGACATCTCTGATGCTGCATTGTCCAAAGCAAGTTATGGTCACTATACCCGCTATGAGCTTGACAGGGGTTTGCCTTCTGAGATGATTGCCCGCTATTTTGAGCCGGCAGGAGATTCCTGGAAGGTCTCTGATGAACTCCGTTCTATGGTTGCTTTCACTAAAGCCAATATGCTTCAGCCAATATCTGCTCCCAACCACTTTGATATTATATTCTGCCGTAATGTTTCAATCTATTTCAGTGAAGATGATAAGATCCGTCTTTTCAAAAACCTGAGCCGTATTTTGGCAGCGGATGGAGCACTTATTATCGGAGCGACAGAGTCAATTGTTAATATATGTCCGGAATTTGAGCCCAGACGCTACCTCCGGTCTGTATTCTATAGCCCTGTTTTTCAGGGCAGTTAAGATAACTCTGAGTATTTCCTAAACTATACAAAAGGTATTGCTCTCCTTCATTCAAAAAACATCCTGTATTATTTAAGTATCCATTGGCAGCCTCCCCTGCTCCTTTCAGAAAATTCCGCCATGTAGTATATTATAGTTATGGACATTAACCTGATTGGTCAAGAGTAAAAGAAGGTATTGAGATAACTGAAAGCGTTTACCTTCATTTCAGATCAAATATATCTGAATAGATTAAGTCTCTTAAAGCTCCTTGAATCAAAAGTTTGCAGCCAAAATTTAACAAAGCAAAGCTGTCAGGCTATTGCCGAAACCGCCGCACCCCGCTGCGGCAGGCATCAGCCCATAAAAAACAGCGGTTTTCTGGTAACTGCTCACTCCACACTGTCTGTCATTTAGCCCCCCTCAGAATGGGACACGGATGAACACGGATTTTCAGGGATTAAAAACAATAAAACTAAAATCTGTATTTACCCATTTCAGGCATAGCGTGATTTGGGTAATTTACAGAATCTGAAATATGAAGATGAGCCAGTTTCTCCTTAAATTCTTTGTTGGATCAAGGCAACACTCAGTTGTCAGCACCATTTTGCTTGACAATAATTACTATTATTTGTAAAATGGTCTCAAAATGCAGAATAATGATAAAAAGAAACTTTCTGCATAATCAGGAAGTCTATATGGCGAAATACAACAAACTTCTTGTTAAAGTTTTGAGCGGACGTTCCGATTCAAACCCCGATTTCGACGATCTGAGCCGACTGCTGAAACGTCTTGGTTTTGAGGAGAGGACGCGTGGTAGTCATCACGTTTTTGTGAGATCGGGAATTCAAGATATCATTAATCTCCAGAGAGAGGGAAGGTTGGCGAAACCATATCAGGTACGGCAAGTCAGGGCTGTGATCACCGACCATGGCCTCACAGTGGACGAGGATGAATGATGCATAAGTACGAGATCATTATCTATTGGAGCAACGACGACCAGGTATTCATCGCCGAGATACCAGAACTCCCCGGGTGCATGGCACATGGGAAGAGCCCGAACGAAGCTCTGGAGAACTGTAAGGTTGCAATGGATCTATGGTTGGACACTGCGAAGGAATTCGGGAGAAGCATCCCCGAACCTAAGGGCAGACGGCTCCAGTACGCCTGAGAGGGATAGCGCAATACAAGCCAGCGCATAAGGGGCGTACTTCAAAATATCGAAGGGAGCAGGGTCAGAACTACACCCTTGACATGATGCCTCGTGAACTGCCTAACCCCACTGGGGGTCCGGTACCGCATCTTCATATGTCAAATGCTTTATTGACATGTAAGATAAATTCAGGACAACATACACATATTTATTTGCATGCTGAAGGAGAGGTCATTTTAAAAGTCATTTAATTAGTGTCCTCGATTATTCTCGTCTTTTATCCATTTTTCTGCTTTGCCCGATACCCCGTCTTTTTTTCTTCTGCGGTGAAGCCGATTTTCTTTTTCGGTTTGGCTTCTTCCTGAAATAATTGATCAAGGGTTTGAAAAACAATCAGAAACTTTCCCTCGGTATCCTTCCTTACCGCCTCTATTTCCTGGCGGAGTTCAGCATTCTCCAGCAGTAAATGGCGCAGTTTTATAAACGCGCGCATGATCTTCACCCTGTTAAACAAGATTTGATCCGCCTCCTGATGTATGTCTTCCCATGATAGGTGTTTAAAGATTTTTCTCGACGAGAGGCATCTTCTTAGTTTAGGCATGCTTCATAGTAAATCAAGTGGCCTTCTCTCCTTTGTCGATTCAACTTGTCCTTTATTATGTTGATCAAATCTTAGCTTGAGATCCTTTGTAAAACCGGTATAAAATTTGCCGTCCTTTTGACTATGGAGAACATATACATAATACATCCATACACCTCAAGCTATTTAACAGGGTAAATGTTGACCTGTATGGCTGTTTTGCTGTTCAATACCGATGATAACATTAACACACCATGTTCTGTAAATGCCATTGGGGTGAATCTTATACCGCCCCAACTTGAGGTCGCAAATTGCGACCTCAAGTTTTCATACTCAATTTTATCAAGTTCAAACATAAAATCCTCGGGAAATCTTTCAATATTCCTTCTTACCTGTTCCTTCAATCTTTTTGTCTCCATTCAATAAAGTAGAGCCAGGTCTCTATCCAGCATCACCCTTCTGCCCCGAATGTGATAAAACAAACTGGTAATATTTTCAACTGGAACGATTTCTTTTATCATAGCTTTTCACTCCGGGAGCGCCGAACCCCAGTGCGGCAAAGTGATTATTGATTTGTCAAAATAAAGATAACACCCCCCCTCAGAATGGGACACGGATGAACACGGATTTTCAGGGATTAAAAACAATAAACTAAAATCTGTTTTTACCCATTTCAGGCATAGCCTGATTTGGGTAAATTAAAGAAGCTGACATATGAAGAGGTGAACCCGTTTCGCCCTGAACCCGTGTTTTCGGTCCAGTACCATCCTGAAGCATCGCCCGAACCTCATGACTCATCCTATCTCTTCAATCGTTTCAGGGATTTAATCCGGTAGGTTTGTGTAGGTTAGGGGACATTGTTGAATATAGGTTAGGGGACATTGTTGAATAAGTTGAATTATTGCAACTATTCAGCTTATTATTGAGAGACTTAAACAATTGAGATGGTTTTTGTCATCATCGAGAATTTTGTGCTTTTCTATTCCCCGTATGATGACTTGATGAACCGTGCCCGGTGCATCAAGCCTTGCCTGTCTTGGCATAAACACTCCGTTTTGGTATGTTTAAGAAAAAATTTACGTTGTAATTTGTCTAAAAAGTCCTAAAATATAGAATGGTTACAGCGCTAAACCTTTCATATTAAAATTTCAAGCAGGAGGAAACTTTTATGAAGAAACTTTTAATCAGTCCGCTGGTGTTGCTGGCAGTGTTGTTTCTTTTTATACTGGGATGTGTACCTGATGATTATGAAACCGTAACAATCGGAACTCAGGTCTGGATGAAGCATAATTTGAACATCGAAACCGGAATCAGTTGGTGTTATGATGAGGATCCGGCAAACTGTGAAATTTACGGCAGATTGTATGACTGGGAAACAGCAAAGTCTGCTTGTCCTCCAGGCTGGCATCTGCCAAGTGATGCGGAGTGGATAACTTTAACCGATTATCTTAGAGATAACGCCGGCGGCAAGATGAAATCAACAAGAACCGAACCTGATCCTCATCCAAGATGGCGCAGTCCTAACACAGATGCTACAAATGAGAGCGGGTGGTCAGGTTTGCCTGGCGGCTATGGCTACAGCAACAGCTACAGCAATTTCTACGACCTGGGCATCTACGGTTACTGGTGGAGCTCAACTGAGGGTGGTGTCGACTACGCCTGGGGCCGGAGCCTGGGATTCGACAACGGACTTACGAGCCGAGCCGGCAGCGATAAGGGTGACGGACTTTCCGTCCGTTGTATTATGGATTAGAAGCAGCTGTTAAATCCAGCGCTTCGCGGGAATAAGCTGTTAAGTAAATGCGGGTTAGATCGTAGCAAAAATATTAAAGCTGTTAAGCTGATAAGTAAAGACATTAAATCAGAGCAGAGCGGGTATCAGGAGTCAGTACTCTAAATGCAAAAGAGGTTTCACCCCAAAAATAATCATTGACAGGTACCCCAAATTAATCCAATACTGATGCCCTGCAAGATGAATTTTAATGGTACCTTATTGTTTTTGTCAAGGGTTTTGACCAGACCCGTTTCTGCTGCTCAGATATTTTAATTACCCTCTTGCACAAGCTTAAAGATTATTGCACCTTCTTCAGGATCAAGACCCTCCGGACAGTCAATACAGCCTTTGTTTGCAGAAACAAAAAGAGAGTTCTGGTATGTCGTAAAAGCTTCAAATGAGATTATATGAGCATCATCAAAACCGTTTTTGGTAACAGGCATCCACTCAATGCCATCTTTGGACTTCCATAGATGAGCACCGGTCAAAAACTCCTGTGTGGCTCCAACCGTAGGAGCATAAACAGCATATCCGCCTGCATAAAGGGTATCATTAAAAACAAAAAGATTAGTTGCAATATTCTGGTATATCAGGAACAGAGCTCCGGGATTTCTTTTTCCGTCAAAACCCGCTGGCAGTTGCGAATCCCCTCCGATACTATAGAACCATTCGTCGTATGGACTGCCTGTATGAGAATACAGTATCCTTACTCCGGCAAGAGACTGTACCCCCACAAAAAGTTTTTCATTGAATTGCACCATGCTCCATGGCACAAAATTACCGTTAAACATTGTACAATTAATCCCGTCACCAAATCCGTTTTCTGTCCTTCCACTGCCTGGGTCTCCTGAATCAACAACAAGTTTCCAATCATTTCCAATAAGTCTTGCCATCCTTGAACATGACCCCATATCTCCTGATGAACCTGTTCCACCTGCATAAAGGAGAAGTTCTCCGGAAACATCGGAAAGTGTTAGACTGGATATGCTGGAAACAACCGGTTTTTTCCCGTTAGGATATGTTTCATCGTTATGAAAAAGTCCGAAACTTGCAACCGGGTTTGTCAAATTCCAGTGTTCGCCGTCTTCAGTGAACCACACCTGCGCCCCACCTTCGAAATTCAAACCTGTTGCCACATAAAGTTTTCCTTCAAAAACAAGCATGTCTGTAATCATCTTGTTCCATAGTTGTCCAAAACCGTTTTGATGATAACTGGTAGTAATCTCATAAGCATCTCCTTCTGTAACACTTCCCAGCATAAAGTCATAGGGAGGAAAAGGATTCTCCATTTTTCCGGCGTCACATACAGTAAACTCTTCTTCCCCTGCAATTTCATCCTGCTGAAGAGTCAGGGTATCGGAAGTGTTCCCCAGAATAATAAACTGTCTAAAAATGCCGTCCCCTGACGTAATGGTAAGAATATCTCCTTCAAATTGATTTTCCACCCAGTTTTTTGTTGAATCCTTAAAAAGAGCTGATCTGTCAACATCATTATCTTCACATCCGGAAATTGCTGTTAATATCCCGGTTTCTTCTATGTATTTTTTATTCGAAATTACAGGTTCCCATTCACTGCCATCATAGCTCCAGATTTCACATCCAGTTGATTTTTTAAGAACCCCCTGTACTCCCGAAGAAAAACCAAAGTAAAGCTTTCCCTGAAATTCCACTATTGAGCCCCAGAGGTTATTAATAAAATGATTCCCATAAATGCCGTTTGTTTCTCCATCCGGGAATAAAACCTGTTTCCATGTCTTGTCACAATATCTCCAAACTTCAACACCCTGGTTTTCATTTCTTGTCATGGCATAAAGACAACCCTGATACTCTGCCATTGCTGTAATACCATAATTGCTCGAATTTCCAAAACCGGGTTCATTGAACGGTTCCCAATACGAACCATCCAGTATCGGCAGGTCATCAGAACATCCATAAACAACTACTAAGACTGAAATAAAAAAGAGGAAGATGGCTCCTGCACAAATATTTATTGTCTTTTTTTTCATATTATTCTCCATGCATTTATGTAATATATATGTTAATTTGAATGTTGACTTTCAAGCTTATGATCCAATTATTAGCAGTTTTCTATCATACCACCCTGACTGGATAACCTATCCATCTCCGCTTCAATCGTAATTCAGCAATACAACCTAAAGCCTGCTAATATTGGTTGAAACAATATTAAAACCAAAAGGAAGCTTTTCGAGTGAAAAGATATGTTATCAAAATTTTTGAAAAACGCAAGATAAACCCGAATATAATTGGGAAACTTTAATTGCAGCTATGAACTGACCCGGACAGCGGTCTTCTTGGTTCCGACTTGTCCGGGTTAGGTATAGACACCCGACTTCTGAATTTATTGTGATAGTAAGAGCAGGTGTAAGAAAAAAATATTAAGTTCCGTGTGCCGCAGAATTAAATTATTATATTAAGCGATAAAGAATAGAGTCCCTGTTTTTTTCTACTTTTCTATTGGCTTAAGATTAGCGTGTATGATCAACTTCCAACCGTTTTCAGTCTTCTGCCATGCACTGAGCCTTGGAGCAGGGTTTGAGTTAAGTTGCCTGCCGTCTATAGTCTCAGTCACAGAGACAAGATAGGTTACCACAATCATCGTCTCATTTTCGGTGGTCTTAAAATTGGTCAGGGTGTAATCGCCAAGATTCAGGTTTTTTATTAACTCCAGCTCTTCTTTCCCGGTTCTAGACCCATCCTGGTGAATTGACTGGAACTGAGGTGACATATATCCTTCGATGGCTTTGACATCACAGCCTTTAATGTCTTCCCAGAGTTGTTTTGTCAGGGTTTCACCGGTCATTTTATTGCTCTGTTCTGCACCCACACTTATTATACTGATTAACACAATACCTGCCACTATAAAAACTAAGCATTTAATTAAATTCATCTTGCATCCTCCATAAAAAGTATATATAAATACAATTCACAGTATTGTATTATATAAATTCAGGAATAAAGTCAATTAAATTCTGACAAAACTTTTATCCTGTATATATGATACAAGAATTTAATTTTGCTTAAGACTGATTCCTGATTTAATGAAGTTATTCTGAAAATAATATTTTCCATTGTAATTTGTCTAAAAAGTCCTAAAATATAGTATGGTTACAGTGCTAAACCTTTCATATTAAAAATTCAAGCAGGAGGAAATCCCCATGAAAAAACTTTTAATCAGTCCGCTGGTGTTGCTGGCAGTGTTGTCTGCGTTTATATTTGGTTGTGAACCTGATGATCCGCAAGAACCTTATCCCCCGCCCAATATTGATCATGATTTTGGGGAGATTGACGTGGGCGATCAGACATACAAAACCATAGAAATAGGCACCCAGACCTGGATGGCAGAGAATCTGAATTATGAAACAGGCAACAGTTGGTGTTATGACGATGATCCCAATAACTGCATGACCTATGGCAGGCTGTATGACTGGAATACTGCATTAACGGCTTGTCCTCCCGGCTGGCATCTGCCAAGTGATGAGGAGTGGACTATATTAACACGTTACCTGGGTGGCGATGAATCTGCGGGTGAAAAGATGAAATCAACCGGCACCTTAGAAGCAGGTACGGGATTATGGAAGACCCCCAACACTGCCACAAATGAGAGCGGATTTTCCGCTTTACCGGGCGGTTACCGCTTCTACAGTGGCTATTTCGGCAATCTTGGCAGTTTCGGCTTTTGGTGGAGCTCGACTGAGAAGAGTACCTACAGCCCCTGGTACCGGTTACTGAGATTCAACTATGCCAGTGTGACCCGGGACTACTACGGTTACGATAATGGCTACGGTCTTTCCGTCCGTTGTCTTAAGAATTAGAAACAGCTGTTAAACTGATGAGTGAAGCCAAAAAACAGTTACGTAGGTTGGTCTTGAGCGGAGCAAAACCCAACAAAGGGCAGGTGTCGGCAAATTAGCTCGCAGCTCATATCTGGTAACTTCGAGTTTACTATTTTACATAAACAAATGTATGGGGATAATATAATATGGTTAAAATAGAAGAAGTTAAAGATTACCTTATATCCGTTCAGAAAACTTTTAAGGATTTCTGTACAAGATTTAATCCTGAAACAGCACTGGTAGAGAACTGTTGGGATCATAAACTGGGTCCCCTTGCAACCGCAATATCAAGAGGAATGGTTTTTGAAAAAGCAAGCTGGGTATATTGTGATTTAATGATAGATACTCCGCCTGAACTTGCCAATCAGACCGGATTCAAAGAACCCAAAATGCGCTGTCTTGTGCTTGAGATCGCATTTCACCCTCAAAACCCAAATGTTCCCAAGAGCTATATAGAATTAAGAGCACATAATGCAGGCGGTGTTATTCTGGCAGGCGGCACCGACATTTTTCCATATTTTGCAAACAGCAAAGTCGAGGAATTATTTGCCTCCCGTATTCAAAAAATCTGTCAGCAGCAAGGACAGGACTATGAGCAGTTGCGCAGGATTCGTGCTGATTTTTTTCAATCAAAATTCCGTAACACAAAGGTGGGGAGTCACACAGGCATTTACTCCTTTGCATTATCAGGGGATGCTTTTGATTTTATAAAAGCCATGACTGATACCTTTTTTGATACTTATTCAGAGATTGTACAGCAGTATAATTGTATTGAGTTTACTGATGATGATAAACTTCAGCAGCAGAAACTGCACGGAGAGTGGGCAGAATGGATTCTTGCCGAAGATGAGGGAACCCGTTTCGGTCTTCTTCAGGGGATCCCTCCTGATGCACTTCTTGGCGCCATCCTTCCTCCGGTTGCAAGGTTTTAGAGCTTCATTAACATATTAATGCAATGGAAGTCGTTATGTTTTTAGCGGCCGTAGTCTTTATCGAATGAAACCTTATGAAATCTGACTAATGCTCTTAAGGTTTTATCTGAGAACTGAAACCTGACAGCCGATAGCTGTTCTTAAGCTATTGAGCAAAAACTTAATAGCGGTTTTCAGGGGGAAGTACTCAAAAAAAGGAGTTTATCTGATATTTTCTGGACAGGGTATAAAAACGCACACAAAAACTTATTTATGTAAAATCATATAGAGTTTTTACTTTACAGGATGCTTGAAAATAATAAAGTTCAACCGTAATATTATAAGGCTTTTTTAATAAGGACTTTAATGGTAACTACTCACCCCCTAAGAGTGGTTATCGTGAGTAGCATATAGCAATTATAAATCTTTTTAATCCCCCTCACCCAAAAAAGCTGATAAGCTATTAAGCTGATGGCTAATAAGCAAAGAGAAAAACCACGGGCGAGGGCAGAATGAGTGACCACTGATTTCTTTTTGCATTTTTGGTTTTCCTTAATCCCGCGAAGCGCGGGACCAACAACTTAACAGCTACATCCGGTAGAGGGGACGAGGTGGTATGTCTGTTACCCATAACAACAGGGTTGGAGTTGGGAAAACATTAAAAATATTTTTTTTATAAAGATCGCAACCTTTTATCACTTTATATTGCAGCAGTTATGCTGCAACCCCTCCCCCTCTCCCTTTTTTTGGATGGGAGAGGGACGGGGTGAGGGTGATAAAATTTATTCCCTGTTGCATTACAGAAGCCTCTGCTATGGCAAACTGATCGTACACAGGGCGAGTAGTTACCTTTAATGCCAAATTCATTAAAGATATTTACCATATCTGGAATTATAGGGTGTACGCTTTTATACCAAAGATAGCCGTTAACCTGTCATCTTTGGAGACCGACAAACCTTTCAAAAACAACTTACTGCAGCATTGCTTCTAAATCTTTGAATACTGAAACTTTAATTGTAGGTTTCAATAAATATTTGCCTGCCCCTGTCTCTACAACTGAACTTTCAGCGTCAAAATCAATATATAAAATAGTTTCACTGTCTGCAGTAATATTAAAGGGTTTGATAAGCTTCAGACCCGACTGCGCCCCACTTGGAACTGTAAGGGGCATAACTTCACCATCAACCCTCACATAGGTCTTAGGATCCCCTGCATCGTCCAGGTCGCCTGAAATTTTAAGCCTGATCTGGGTATATTTGCCTGCTTCAAGCTCAGACTCAGCCAAAAGATCAAAAGCACCGTCACGCAAAGCCATCAGATCAAAACCCTGTTCTTCGTCACTAATAATTATCCAGCCCCCTGCATCATTATCTGTACTGTTATCGGTTGTTTCATTGTCCGTGTAGGAATACTCTGTACTGTTATCAGATGTTTCATTGTCTGAATAGGAATCCTCTGCCTTGTGGACAGAAACCTGAGTAAACGTAATATATACCTCTTCATAGTCCGTGGTTCCAGGGACCTGGCGAAGCATAGAGTTGAAATCATTATTTTCTGCCCCTGTTTCTGTATTGGTAAGGTTCATGGTCAGCAGACCTCTTTCCTGGGGTTCACAACCGGTGCAAAACAAGGCAGCACCTATCATTAAAACAAAAACTGAAAAAATGATATTTTTAACCTTCATAGCCTTTTCCTCCTGTATTGTTGATAATATTGAGATGATGAACAGTTTCATCTATGAGTATAGAACAAAAGACATATATTTCAATGGTTCTTTGCAAAATATACTGATTTTAAAGCTTCTCCAACTCCTGTTTCAATGATGCCATCTGATATGGTTTCTGAATAAACCCTGTAAGACCAAGCCCTGTGAATTTGCAGGTTGCCTCAGACTTTTCATATCCGCTTGATAATATCACTCTGACTTCCTGGTTAATTTTCTTCAACTCCAGAAACGTTTCATGCCCGCCCATCCTGGGCATTGAAAGATCAAGAATTACACCGGCTATCTCATCTGAATGTTGTTTATATATCTCAACTGCTTTCACACCGTTTTCTGCCCTCAGGGACTTGTATCCAAAACTCATTACCATTTCACTACACATATCCAGAACAGACCCTTCATCATCTACTATTAGAATGGTCTTTGCAGAACTATTATTATCTCTTGTTTCAGCAGTTTTGACACTTGTATGTTCTGTCTTTTTCAGCGGTTTATTCCCGGATTCAGGAAACAGAACTCTGATGGTTGTACCTTTCCCTAATGCACTCTCAACATAAACAGCTCCATTATGACCCCTTACAATCCCGATAACAGCAGCCATCCCAAGACCCCTGCCTGTAAACTTGGTTGTGAAAAAGGGGTCACCCATTAAAGGCTCCCTGTCAAGAGAATAATCCTTTCCCTATGACAA
>CAZMHH010000029.1:0-40659 GCA_964566035.1 uncultured Thermodesulfobacteriota bacterium | reverse complement strand
TATCCAGAGAGGATACACCACCTATACCTCATACACAACTTTTAATTATAGCTCTGATTTATAACGGTTTTGGGATTAAATATATATCTTGACAAAAAAAGTTTGCAACGCATAGCTGAAAATCCTATATGTAAAATAATAAATTTGACCCTGCGTTGTTTCCGGTTTGGAAAGTAAAACGGAAACTGGTAGAATAACCAACTGTAATACATGATCAGAAATACAGGCAATAAAAAGCCTGCAGATGAAGGAAGTCAGGTGAGAAGGGGAGCTTTTTAAAGATATTTTTTCAGAAATTTTCCTGTATGAGACTGTTCAACACATATTACTTCCTCAGGAGTTCCGCAGGCTACAACATAACCCCCTCTGTCACCCCCGTCAGGTCCCAGATCAACTATATAATCGGCATTTTTTATGACATCCATATTGTGTTCAATTACTGCAACTGTGTTTCCTCTATCAACAAGTGCATTCAGAACATCAAGAAGTTTCTGAACATCATCAAAATGGAGTCCGGTTGTCGGTTCATCAAGTATATAGAGGGTATGCCCCTTCTCTTTTTTTCCGAGCTCTCTTGAAATCTTAATCCGCTGCGCCTCTCCACCTGAAAGTGTTGTCGCCTGCTGACCAAGCCTGATATAGTCAAGCCCCACATCACAGATAACCTGAAGTTTTCTGTGAATAAATGGTATGTTTTCAAGAAAAACAAGTGCTTCGCCTGCAGTCATTGCAAGTATATCGGCAATGTTTCTGCCTCTGTAGGTTATTTCAAGGGTCTCCCTGTTGTAGCGTTTCCCTGAACATATATCACAGACTACAAAAACATCAGGCAGAAAATGCATCTGAATTTTTATGAGACCTTCTCCCTGACATGTCTCACACCTTCCGCCTTTTATATTGAAGCTGAATCTGCCCGGTTTGTAACCCCTTAGTTTTGATTCAGGAAGTTTTGAGAAAATATTCCTTATAGGATCAAAGAGCCCAGTGAAAGTAGCCGGGTTTGAGCGCGGTGTTCTGCCTATCGGTGCCTGATCTATATGTAAAACCCTGTTTAAAAACTCAACCCCTGAAATTGCTGAAACCTCAGGACTGATATGTGATCTTCTGTAAAGTGAGTTTGAAACAGCTCTGTAAACGGTATCAATCAAAAGGCTGCTTTTGCCTGATCCCGATACACCTGTGAAACAGACAAATCTACCAAGCGGAATTTCCAGATCAATGTTTTTAAGATTGTTCTTATGTGCGCCTTTGATGGTTAGATGTTTTTCAGTCTTGATTCTTCTTGTAAGAGGAACTGAAATTTTCATTGTTCCTGAAAGATACTCTCCTGTGAGGGATTTCTTATCGTTAATAATATCAGACAGGGTTCCTGAAGAGACAATCTCGCCTCCTTTTGTTCCTGCCCCCGGTCCAAGATCAAGTATGTAATCAGCGCATCTGATTGTGTCCTCATCATGTTCAACTACAATTACTGTGTTGCCCAGATCCCTTAATGCTTTGAGGGTTGTAATAAGTTTCTCATTGTCCTGAACATGAAGACCTACACTTGGTTCATCAAGCACATAGAGTACACCGCTGAGTTGTGTACCAAGCTGTGTTGCGAGCCTTATCCTGTGTGCTTCTCCTCCGGACAATGTGCCTCCAATACGGTCAAGGGAAAGATATCCAAGACCGAGTAAATTTAGATGTTCGAGCCGGCCGTTTATCTCTTTTATTAAAGGTGAAGCTATATCCTGATACCTGCCGGCGAAGGAGATACTTTTAAAAAAATCAGACGCTTTTGCAACAGTCAGAGCTGTTATATCAGAAATTGACATATCATTGATTTTCACTGACAGACTCTCTTTCCTGAGTCTTTTACCGTTGCAGTCAGGACAGGGCTGTTTTGTCATGTAACCTGAGAGTTCATCCCTGACATTTTCAGAGTCTGTCTCAAGATATCTTCTTTTTATAGTGTTGATAACCCCTTCAAAGGATTTTTTGGTCTTGTAGCTCCTTGTTTCATCTTCAAAGACCATGTCAATTTTCTCATGTCCAGAACCGTAGAGTAATATTTTTCTTATTTTATTAGGCAGGTCAGTAAAGGGTAAATCGCAAGAAAAAGAATAATGTTCTGATAATGATTTAATAATGTTTTTAACATAGAAGGAATCTGCTCCTCCCCATGGAGCAATTGCCCCCTCATTGATTGAGAGCGTGGGGTCCGGAACTATAAGCTCAGTGTCAAAAAGTATCTGAGTACCGAGCCCGGTGCAGGATTTACATGCTCCGTAAGGACTGTTGAATGAGAAACTTCTGGGACTTACCTCGTCATAGCTTATATCACATTCAAGGCATGATAGTTTCTCATTGAAAAAAATCTCTTCTTCTGTCGATTTCAGGATCAGCATAATGCCGCTGCTTAGTTGAAGTGTGGTTTGGATTGAATCCGAGAGTCTTTTCTCAATGCCTTTCTTTATAACAAGTCTGTCTATAACAATTTCAATTGTATGTTTTCTGTTTTTATCAAGGGGGATATCTTTTTCAAGTTCTACAATCTGACTGTCTATCCTTGCACGAATGAAACCTGCTTTCTGGAATTGTTGAAGCTCTTTTTTAAACTCCCCCTTTTTCCCTCTTATAACAGGAGAGAGTATGTTAATCTTTTCACCCTCTGGAAAACTGACAATAGTATCCACCATTTCAGAAACAGTCTGGCTCTTAATTCTTCTGCCGCAGTTATGGCAGAAGGGGGTGCCTGTGCGTGCGAAAAGAACACGCAGGTAGTCATATATTTCAGTTATTGTTGCAACTGTAGAGCGGGGGTTTTGGGAGACGGTTTTTTGCTCGATTGCTATTGCAGGGGAGAGTCCATCTATGGATTCAACATCCGGTTTTTCCATCTGTTCCATAAACTGTCTTGCATAGGCTGAAAGGGACTCCACATACCTTCTCTGTCCCTCTGCAAAGAGGGTATCAAATGCAAGGGATGATTTTCCTGAGCCGCTTTTGCCTGTTATAACAACAAGACTGTTTTTTGGAATCTCAGCACTGATGTTCTTCAGGTTGTGAACCTTTGCGCCCCTGATTATGATTTTGTCCTGTTTAGTTGGCATTTTATTTAAGTTGCAAAATTCAAGGTTCAGGTTATAAGAAAAAACATGCAGGGGATTGTTTCGGGAATTATCCTGACAGCCGAAACTTTATAAATTTATCAGCTTAACGTGCCATCAATGCTGCTGTATTTATCGCGTTTATCATGCTGGAGGGGTTTGCCACACCTTTTCCTGCAATGTTATAGGCTGTTCCGTGGTCAACAGAGGTTCTTATTATCGGAAGCCCAAGTGTTATATTTACAGCATCATCAAAATGAAGAAGTTTTAACGGAATAAGCCCCTGATCGTGATACATGCAGATAACAGCATCATATAACCCCTGTGCTGCGTAATAAAAAAGCGTGTCAGGTGCAATTGGGCCTATTGCATCAATTCCCTGTTTTTTTGCTTCATTTACTGCAGGAACTATAATTGTCTCTTCTTCAGAACCGAACATCTGCTCTTCACCCGAATGGGGGTTGAGTCCAGCAATCGCAAGTTTAGGGCTTTTGATTGAAAAATAATTCCCCAAACTTTTATCTGTAATGTATATGGTTTTCAGTATTGCATCAATACTTAAAAGTTTTGGAACATCAGCCAGCGCACAATGAATTGTAACAAGTGCAACTCTGAGTTTTGAACCGGCAAGCATCATTACAACATCATCAGTATTGGTGAGGTTTGCAATCATTTCGGTATGTCCCGGAAAATGGTACCCGGCGCTGTTAAGAGCTTTTTTATTTATGGGAGCAGTGACCACAGCATTTATAGTTTTGCTTTGAGCATATTCAACCGCTTTGATAATTGACTCTGCCATTGCAGTGGAGCCTTCAGGGCAGGGCAGGGCATAGTCAACCTTCATTATATCAAGTTTTGAGCATTCAACTATATAAATAACATCCTTGCTGGCTGAAACATTATCTATCGAATCAACACTCTGAACCACAATTTGAGTGTTTATTTTTTTTACCTCACGTTCAATTATCCCTCTGTCACCAAAAATCACCGGTTTACATAGTTTATAAATAGCCTCAGTTTGAGTGAGCGCTTTTACCGCAACCTCGGGACCTATTCCTGAGGGATCTCCCATTGTTAAAGCGATGATCGGTATTTTGCCGGTTTTATTTACCATTGAACGTTCTTTCTTGTTTTTCCTTTAAACCCGGTTTACCCCATCTCTGACCGAGTTCTGCATATACCTCTGAAGGGGAGATCTGCCATTTGCCAATAAGAACAATGGTGTGAAAAAACAGATCAGCCACTTCATGAACAATAGCATCCCTGTCTGCCTGTTCTGAAGCTTCAACTGTTTCTGTTGCCTCTTCGATCAGTTTCTTATGGATTGTATCTGGTCCGCTCTCAAGCAGAAAAGATATATATGAACCTTTAGAAGGGGTGTTTAATCTTTTCTGAACAATATGGTACAGCATGTCCATAATCTTATCATTTTTTATAGACATCGTTTTCCTCAAAAACCTTACTGTCTTTTATTGTAAACCGGTCCCCGTCCCATTTTCTATAGAAACATGAACGATAACCCACATGACAGGCTGCCACGTTCTGTTTAACCTTTATAAGCAGGGTATCTGCGTCACAGTCAATAAATATTTCTTTTACTTCCTGGGTGTGTCCTGAACTTTCGCCTTTCATCCAGAAACTTTTTCGTGACCTGCTCCAGAAATGGGTCAGGCCTGTTTCAAGTGTTGTTTTTAGAGATTCTTTGTTCATGTATGCAACCATGAGGACCTCTCCGTTTTCATAGTCCTGTACCACAGCTGGTATCAGTCCGTTTGAATCATATTTTAGTTCGTCTGTTAATTTCATAAAAAAGACCTCCAAATTTAGCAAGTTAGTTTGCAGCTCATAGCTGGAAGCAAAAACAGTTACGTAGTGCGGGGTATGCGAAGCGAACCAGCCGAACAGTCAATCTTGATCTATCTGTAAAAAGTCCCCCTGCTGTTGTCTATAACCAACAGAGAGGTCTTGTAAATCTCTCCAATAAAGGGATAACTCACCGGATGGTTTTCGTTATAGCTCGATACAACAACATGGTTCTATTTTGACCTTTTAAGAAACCGTTAAAAATTAATTTGAAACTCACAGGTTATATACGTACCACAACACCGTGTTTGTGGAGATATGTCTTTGCCTCATTTATGCTGTGGGTTTTATAATGAAAAATTGATGCTGCAAGGGCTGCATCAGCCTTCCCGAACACAAAAGCGTCATAGAGGTGTTTGACTGTACCAGCACCTCCGGAGGCAATCACAGGAATGGTTACTGCAGAAGATATTTTTTCTGTAAGTTCAATATCATACCCTGAGGTTGTGCCATCCCTGTCCATGCTTGTCAGCAGTATTTCTCCAGCTCCAAGTGATTGGGCTTTCTCTGCCCAGTTCACAGCATCTATTCCTGTCGGGGTTCTTCCTCCATGGATAAATACTTCCCATGATTGGTTTGTTGATTTTTTGGCATCTATTGCTACAACAATACACTGACTGCCGAATATCTCTGCTCCCTTTTTAATGAACCCGGGATATTTAACTGCAGAGGTATTTATAGAAACCTTATCAGCGCCTGCATTCAGCAGGTTTCTGATATCATCAATATCATCTATCCCTCCACCGACAGTTAGAGGCATAAACACATTGCTTGCTGTTTTTTCGACAACATCAAGAATTATCTTCCTCTTCTCATGGGAAGCGGTTATGTCAAGAAATACAAGCTCATCAGCTCCTTCTGCGTCATATATTATTGAAGTTTCTACAGGGTCTCCGGCATCTCGGAGATTGACAAAGTTTGTACCTTTAACAACTCTACCCAGTTTAACATCAAGACATGGTATGATTCTTTTTGCAAGCATGGATTTAATCTGTTTTTACAAGGTTAATACATTCTGCAAGATCTATGCTTCCGGTATAAATGGCTCTGCCAATAATAACGCCGAATATAGAGTTAACCTTTAAAAGGTTCTTGATATCCTGAATTCCGGAAACACCTCCGGATGCAATTACAGGAATAGAGACAGAGCGGGCAAGTTCTGCTGTAGACTCAATGTTAGGACCTGTGAGCATTCCGTCCCGCAGTATATCGGTAAAAACAAGTGCTGCCACTGATTTAGGGTCAAGGGTATCTGCAAAATCAACCGCCTTGACAGAAGTTGTCTCTGTCCAGCCCTGAACAGCAACAAATCCGTTCTTTGCGTCAATGCCGACAATAATTTTTCCTTTAAATCTTCTGCATGCATTATTTAAAAACACAGGGTCTTTCAGCGCTGAGGTTCCAAGTATTGCATAATCAACCCCTGTTTCTAAGTAGGTTTTGATTGTTTCAATGTTTCTTATACCGCCCCCTACTTCAATTTTCATGGAAACTGTATTCCGTATCTTCTCAATAACGGAGAAGTTTTTTGTAAGTCCTGAAACAGCGCCGTCAAGGTCCACAATATGGAGTCTTTCAGCTCCGCTGTCCTCTATTATTTTTGCCGTTTCCCAAGGACTGGAAGAGTATATGGTTGCAGAGTTCATCTCCCCCTGAGAGAGTCTCACACAATTTCCGTCCTTAAGATCAATTGCGGGAATGATAATCATAATATTAAAAACCTTTCAAAAAACATTAAAAGTTAAGTTAAATGCTTAATCAGGAAATGATACAAAAAAGAAAAACCCTTTCTTCTGCTTTTGCTCAAAGCTATTTCCCTGCTTTTTCAGCAAAGTTTTTCAGTATCCTCAGACCGTTTCTCTGGCTCTTTTCAGGATGAAACTGGCAGGCAAATATATTGTCTTTCCATATGCTTGAGACAAACTCACCGCCGTAAAATGTTGTTGTTGAGATAACCCGGCTGTCATCAGGCACAACATGGTATGAGTGAACAAAGTAAAAAAAGCTGCCATCCGAAATACTGTTAAGAGCAGGGGCGGTGCTATTTATTTTAACACTGTTCCAGCCCATATGGGGGACTTTCAGGCTTTTATTTTGCGAGAAATCAAACCTTATAACCCTGCCCTCAATTATTCCAAGCCCGGGTGAATGTCCAAACTCCAGGCTTTCAGTGAAAAGAACCTGCAGCCCGAGACATATTCCTAAAAACGGTTTTCCCTTTTTAATTGATCTGATTATGGGGTCAATAAGTTTGAGGTTATCAAGATTTTGAATGCAGTTTTTAAATGCACCAACCCCGGGAAGTACAACTGCATTACAGTTATCAAGTTCCTTCGAGGTGGATATAATCTCAGCATTTGCCCCGATTTTTTCGAATCCCTTCTGAACGCTTCTCAGATTGCCCATTCCATAGTCGATAATGCCTATTCCCATTTTCTATAATACACCTTTTGTGGATGGAATACCTGTTAACCTCGGATCAATCAGTGTAGCCTCATCAAGAGCTCTGGCAAATGCCTTAAATATTGCTTCAATAACGTGGTGAGAATTTGAACCTGACAAAACCTCTATATGCAGGGTAATAAAGCTGTTTGAAACAAATGCTTTGAAAAACTCTTCTATAAGCTCAACATCAAAGCTGCCTGTCTTTTCTTTTAAGTCAGTAACTGAAAAACTAAGTGATGGTCTGCCGCTTATGTCAATAACTGCCCGGGCAAGTGCTTCATCCATAGGTACGATCGAGAAACCATATCTTTTAATACGCTCTTTTTTGCCAAGAGCTTCTCTAAAAGCCTGTCCCATACATATCCCAATATCCTCAACGGTGTGATGATAGTCAACATTAATATCACCATTTGCATTAAGTTTTATGTCAAAGAGACCATGTTTTGAAAAAAGTTCAATCATGTGATTTAGGAATGCAACAGGACTATCAACACTGTATTGTCCTTTACCGTCGATGTTAAGTTCAAGGGCTATTTTGGTTTCATTTGTTTTTCTTGTTATAACCGAATTTCTCTGCATATTATAATCCTTAAGATAAACATGTATTTAGATTAGCCGAAGCAAATCTGCCTTATAAAAGTATTCTGTCCTGCCAAAACCGCAATTTTATTTTTTTAATCACTAAATATAAATTAATACCCCAAAGATTGTCAATAATAACTGGTTGTCTTTAATTTGCAACTACGAATTGATGATAAACAACGGGTCGTTTTTCTTTACAGACTGCCCTACAGTACAGAGAACAGATTCTAATGCTCCGTCTGCTGGTGCTGTAATAGCGTTTTCCATTTTCATTGCCTCAAGCACCAAAACTGTATCCCCCTTTTTAACGGATTCGCCTGCTGCTTTATTCAAGGCTACAATCATTCCGGGCATTGGTGCTGATATTACCTGTTTACCCTCTAATGATTTTTCCTCAGCGGCAGATGCTTTATTCCCCGACTCTTTTTCTGTTTGTTTCTGAGACATTGATGAACGCTCTTTTCTGTGTGAAGGTTCATCAGAAACCTTATTTCTTTTTTCATCGACTTGAACCTCAAAACTCTCTCCATCCACCATCACATTAAAGGTTCTTGCTTTTGCGCCTGGTTTTGTGGTTGCTTTCACCTCATTTTCTTCCAGAGCTTTGCCGTTTTTTGCAAGTTGAACAAGTTTTTGTCTTTTAAGCGCTTCTTCCAGAGTAATTGATTTAACACTGTCTGGCGGCTCAGAAATTTTATGTTTCCATTCCAGAAATTTCTTTCCGGTGACAGGATAGAGGGCATATAAAAGTATATCATCAATATCTGTTGATATATCATTTATTTCTGCCTTTGCCTTGTCAAGTTCGGGAGGAATGATTTCTCCCGGCCTGCATTTGATAGGGGTGCTCCCCCGTTTATAGTCTTTTAAAGCTTTTTGCAGGAGATCAGGGTTTATGGCGACTGTGGTTTTGCCATAAAGGCCGAAACAGAGATCTTTAACCTGATCTGTGATTTTTGAATATCTATCTCCGTCTTTGTCAAAGAGAACATTATTGACTGTCTGTGAGCCGACTATTTGACTGGTCGGGGTAACAAGTGGAATCTGCCCGAGATCTTTTCTAACCTTTGGGAGTTCTTTGTAAACATCCTCAATTTTATCAAGGGCATCCATCTCCTTGAGCTGATTTATAAGGTTTGAAAGCATTCCCCCGGGGGTCTGATGAAGCAGGACGTTAATATCTGTAACAGATACTTTTGAATCATCAAGAAGATGTCTGTATTTAGGAAGCACATCCCTTTCAAGAATTTCATTTATGGCAATTATTTTATTAATATCAAAGCCCGTGTCTCTGTTTGTGCCAAGAAGTGTCATGACTATAGGTTCAACAGGGGGGTGGGATGTTCTGTTTGCATAAGGGGAAACACAGGTATCAATTATGTCAACACCTGCTTCAATGGCTTTGAGCATTGACATCTGAGCCATGCCGGAGGTGCAGTGACTGTGTAGATGAACAGGAACAGATATATTATTTTTCAGGGTTTGGATAAGTAAATAAGCATCATATGGGGCGATAAGACCTGCCATATCTTTTACACATATTGTATCTGCTCCCATTGCTTCAAGTTCTTTTGCCTTGTTTGTATAATATTCAATGTTGTAAACAAGCCCGCCCAATCTGGGCTCTGTTGTTGTAAAACATATTGCACCCTCAAAGTGTTTTCCGTTCTTTTTTATCTCAGGAACAACAATTTCAAGGTTTCTGTAGTCATTAAGGGCATCAAAAACCCTGAATACATCAATGCCGTTTTCAGCGCATCTGCCTACAAATTCCTTTACCAGATCATCTGCATAGTTTCTGTATCCTACAAGGTTCTGTCCTCTCAAAAGCATGGAGAAGGGCGTTTTTTTTATGTATTGTTTCAGAGTCCGTATTCTCTGCCACGGATCTTCGTTAAGAAAACGATGCATGGCATCAAATGTTGCACCCCCCCAGGTCTCCATTGCCCAGAATCCTATTTCATCCATCCTCTCGGCAACGGGAAGCATATCCTCTGTTCTGCCTCTTGTTGCAAACAGAGACTGGTGTCCGTCCCTTAAACTCAAATCCTGAATTTTCAGTGGATTCTCAGCAGTTGGTCTTTCCGGATTATACTGTATCTCAGTTGTTTCAACCACCCCATGACTTGGCATAATTATTACCCTCCCACTTATATAAAAGTTAGCTTTAAGTTAAGAAACAGACTTATTATTATGCTGTAATCAGTGATCCTGAAAATATTTAACGGCAGCAAAATATCGAGTCTGAAATGTGAATATTAATCTGACCACTGAAAACAAACGATATTATCTGTTAAACATCTTTGTCTGAATAAGGTATCTGACATTAAAGTTTAGATGTCTGCCAAAAAACTTCCATGCTGATGAATCAGTCCTTGCCGATTTTCCAGAACCGAGGTTTGTTGTCTTATCGCAGCAATGGTTTTTCTTCTCATCATCAATATACTGAAGTACAGCAGCCATTACTGCAGCTGTTATTTTTTTTTTATCCTTCTTCTCCATAAAACAGGAACCCATATTTGTTGGTAAAAAATTAAAATGTATGAATTTTGAGCAGATCGACTCCTCCAGTGGGTTGAGTTGAACCGCCTGCAATATAAATGACAGTATCCCCTGATGTAACCTTGCCTGACTCAATCATTTTAGCACCAGCCTGTTCAATCATCTGGTCTGTATTTTTAAATAATTTGACAACTGCTGGTTGTATTCCCCGGTACAGGGACATTTTTCTGAATGTTTCAGCATTAGGGGTAAGAGCATAAACAGGAACTGAAGGACGCTGCTGTGAAATAAACCTGGCGGTTGTCCCTGTCATGGTAAAAGCAACAATTGCTTTTGCATTTATATCTTTTGCAATTTGATTTGCTGCTCCTGCAAGAGCAATCTGGCGGGTGTTTTCAGAAAGTTCATCATGGTTTATGTTTATAATATTATGCTTTGAAATAAGCGTTTCAGCAGCTTTTGATATTCTGTCCATCACGGCAACAGCTTCAACAGGATGTTTGCCTATTGATGTTTCTCCGCTAAGCATAACTGCATCTGTACCGTCAAGGATTGCATTTGCCACATCAGTTGCCTCAGCCCGAGTAGGCCGGGGAGACTTGATCATCGATTCAAGCATCTGCGTTGCTGTAATTACTGGAACTGCAAGACTGTTTGCCTTCTTAATTATCTCCTTCTGAGCAATTGGAACGGATTCTGTGGGTATCTCTATTCCTAAGTCTCCTCTGGCAACCATCACACAGTCAGAAACCAGTATGATAGAATCAATGTTGTCTAAAGCCTCTGAACGCTCAATTTTAGATATGACAGGGATGTTTTTCCCTTGTTTATTCAGGAATGCTTTAAGTCTGTTAACATCGTCTGATGCACCCACAAAGCTAAGTGCAACAAAATCAATTCCCTGCTCAATTCCAAACCTTAAATCCTCTATATCTTTTTCTGTGGGTGCGGAAACACTAAGCTTGGTTCCCGGAAGATTGATACCTTTGTTTTCCCCTATGGTACCTCCGGTAACTATATTGCATAAAATATCATTGCCATCAATCTTAACCACCACTAATTCAAGCATTCCGTCTGATATTAGCACCCTGCTGTTTACATGCAGTTCCAAAGATAGATTATCATAATTTACAGCTAAAAGCTGTTCATTACCTTCAAAATTTCCAGCCCTTAGGGTTATCTGCGCTCCTTCCTTCAGTTGAATGTTTTTCCTCCCGGACAATTTTCCTGTTCTTATTCTCGGGCCTTGAAGATCCTGCATTATTGCCACAGGGGATGAAACTTCAGATGCAGCCTTTCTTACTGTTCTAATGGCTTTCTGATGTTCCTGATGCGTGCCGTGGGAAAAATTAAACCTGAATACATCAACACCGGCAGTTATAAGTTTTTTGACAATATGTATGTTTCTTGTGGCAGGTCCGAGTGTAGCTATGATTTTAGTTGAGGTAGGTTTCATAATAATTTTAACCCTGTAATATTTGCTGTTAAGCAGAAAGCAGGTGTCAGCAGTCAGGTATCGGATGTCAGTAAAAAAAAATAAAGCTGTTAAGCAAAGAGACAAAAAGCCAAAGCTATTCCTTGCCTGCCCGCTTGAATTTGTTGTTCTGTATTTCTGTCATTATGCCTCTGCTTACCAGTTCTTGTATCTCTTGCAACTTTTTTAAAGCATTGAAAGAAGCTCTTTTGCAGCGGTTGCCGGAGATTTGTTTCCCTTTTGAACAGAGGGGATTGTTTTCTTTAAAGCAGTCTTAATCTCAGTGTTTTCATAAAACCGGCGCTTCAGCCCGTCTTCAATCAAAAAAGATAGCCAGTCAACAGCCTGATTTTTTCTCTTTTCCTGCAGTTCACCTGTTTTAATAAACTTCTTTTGATGGCTAAGAATCTTTTTCCAGACTTTATCTATACCTCTGTTTTCAATGGCGCTGCATGTAAGAACAGTTGGTTCCCATGACTTGGATATCGGTTTTAATAATTTCAGAGCAAATTTCAAATCATTTTTTGCTGCTTCAGCCTTTGCAAGATTATTGCCGTCAGATTTGTTTACAACAACAGCATCGGCAAGTTCAAGTATTCCTTTCTTCAGACCCTGTATTTCGTCTCCTGCCCCGGGAATCATAATTATAAGAAAAAAATCGACCATTGAGGCAACTGTCAGTTCCGACTGCCCTACTCCTACTGTTTCCACAAATATCACGTCAAAACCTGCGGCTTCACAGATAAGCATGCTCTCACGTGTTTTTCTTGCAACACCTCCAAGGGAACCTCCTGAAGGGGACGGACGTATATAGGCCATTTTATTTCCGGAAAGGGTCTCCATTCGGGTTTTGTCTGCCATTATACTTCCGCCGCTCTTCACGCTGCTGGGATCAACAGCAAGTACTGCTAGCTTGTGCCCGGTTTCAATAACGTGCATGCCAAGACGCTCAATAAAAGTGCTTTTGCCTGCCCCTGGAATGCCGGTTATACCAAGACGTATGCTTCTGCCACTTTCAGGCAGTAGCATTTCAATAATTTTTTCAGCTGTACTCTGATGAGATGGCAGCGAGCTTTCAATCAATGTAATTGTTTTAGACAGTATGACTCTGTTTCCGGATAATATACCATCCACATAATAATCAGGACTACGCAACTTCATGTTTTTTTTCAAGAATATCGAGCAGGGTATTAGCGGCGTCAGTTATTACGGTACCGGGTCCAAATATTGCTGATACACCAGCACCATACATGAAATCGTAGTCGGCAGGAGGTATAATGCCTCCTGCAATTACAACAATATCCTCTCCTCCTTCCTGCTTGAGGTTTTCAATGAGCTGAGGAACAAGTATTTTATGTCCTGCTGCAAGACTTGAAACTCCGACTATGTGGACATCATTTTCAACAGCTGATTGTGCAGCCTCTTCAGGGGTTTGAAACATGGGGCCAATGTCTACATCAAAACCGAGGTCAGCATAAGCTGAGGCAACAACCTTAAAACCTCTGTCATGTCCGTCCTGCCCGAGTTTTACAACGAGCATTCTTGGCCTTCTTCCGTGTTTTGAGCTAAAATCATCTATTCTTTTTTTTATCGATTCAATCACTTCGTTTTCTCCATACTCTGCTGCGTAGGCTCCTGTTATACAGTGAGTTGTTGCAACATACCTTCCAAATACTTTCTCCATAGCATCGGATATTTCACCTACAGTTGCTCTTGCTCTTACAGCAGGAATGCAGGCTTCGAGGAGGTTTCCTCCTGACTCTGCGCAGTTTGTAATAGCCTCAAGTGCTTTTGTTACCAGGGCAGAATCTCTTTTCTCCCGAATCTCTTTTAGAAGCGCAATTTGTCCATCCTTGATTGAAGACGGAATCTCTCTTACCTCAATAGGGGTATCTTCATCTACCTTAAATTTATTGACCCCGACAATTATATCTTTACCCTGATCTATTCGGGCCTGTTTCCGTGCTGCAGATTCTTCAATCATTCTTTTAGGCATACCCGATTCGATTGCCTTTGTCATTCCACCAAGTTTTTCAATCTCTTTAAATATTTTCCTGGATTCCTGAATTATTGAGTTCGTAAGCGATTCAATATAATAGGATCCCCCAAGCGGGTCAACAACATGGCAGATTTGAGATTCTTCTCTGACTATAAGCTGGGTATTTCTGGCAATTCTGGAAGAGGTGTCTGTGGGCAGACTTACAGCCTCATCAAATGAGTTTGTATGCAGAGACTGAGTGCCTCCCAGAACAGCTGAAAGACATTCAAGGGTGGTTCTAATAATATTGTTGTACGGATCCTGCATTGTAAGGCTCCAGCCCGATGTCTGGCAATGGGTTCTAAGCATGCTTGAAGTTGGTTTTTTTGGGCCAAAACTTTTCATACAGTCTGCCCAAAGGAACCTTGCAGCTCTAAGCATTGCAATATCCATAAAGAAGTTCATCCCAATTCCAAAAAAGAACGAAAGTCTCGGAGCAAAGGCATCTATATCAAGTCCGGCTTCAATTGCGGTTTTAACATATTCCACTCCGTTTGCAATTGTAAAGGCTGTCTGAAGAACTGAGTTTGCACCTGCCTCCATCATGTGGTATCCGCTGATGCTGATCGTGTTGTATTTAGGCATGTTTTTTGAGCAGAATTCTATAATGTCGGAGACTATCCTCATTGAAGGAGCAGGCGGGTAGATGTAGGTGTTTCTTGTGAGATATTCTTTCAAAATATCGTTCTGAATTGTGCCTGAAAGTTTGTCATAAGACACACCCTGTTCCTCTGCCGCTACAATATAGCCTGCAAGGATAGGCAGAACAGCTCCATTCATTGTCATGGAAACAGAGGTGGTGTCAAGGGGTATTTGATCAAAAAGAATTTTCATATCTTCAATTGAATCAACCGCAACCCCTGCTTTTCCCACATCAGCTACGACTCTTGGATGATCGGAGTCATATCCTCTGTGTGTTGGAAGATCAAATGCAACTGAAAGCCCAGTTTGTCCGGCTGCCAGGCATCTTTTGTAAAATTCATTCGACTCTTTGGCTGTGGAAAACCCTGCATACTGACGCACTGTCCATGGTCTGCCGGCATACATTGTAGCTTTCACGCCTCTTGTATAAGGATTGAATCCGGGAAGAGAGTTGAGATCTTCAATCTGTTCAAGATCTTCTGCAGTATAAAGAGGTTTCACCTTTATACCCTCTGGCGTCATCCAGTTGAGTGATTCAACCGGTCGACCTTTCAATTCTTTTGAAGCAAGTTCAGTCCAATCATTTAGGCTCACATTTTTTGACATAATTAATTACTCCGTATAGTTTTTTAATTAATAAATCATCAGTTATCTCTTTCACACAACTCTACAAGTACTCCGTTTGTTGATTTGGGATGCAGAAAAGCAATCTTTCCGCCTCCGGCTCCTCTTCTTGGTTTCTCATCAATCAAACGGATGCCTTTCTGTTTCAGTTCTTCAAGTGCATTTTCGATATTATCAACCCTGAAGGCAATGTGCTGAACCCCTTCCCCCTTTTTCTCAATATATTTTGCAACAGGTCCATCAGAAGCTGTTGATTCAAGAAGTTCAACCTCACTGTCTCCAACAGGCAGAAACGCTGTTGTAACCTTCTGCTCCTCAACGGTTTCTGTTCCTTCAAGCGGTAGTCCCAGTATCTCATTCCAAAATCCTTTACTCTGATCAAAACTGTTTACAGCAACTCCTATGTGGTCAATCTTCAGTATTTTCATTACAATTCCTTTCCTTTTAGGTATATAAATTTTTAAAAATTATGGTTTTAAAATTCTTAAAAAAGTATAAAGTAATTAAATAGATATGTCAATCTTTTCATCTGTTTTATTTGGTGAATTTTTGCTTCCGGTAAAAACGTACAAGCTGTCGGTTCATTATCAGCCAGGCAATCTTTTTACGCTGTCTTCTTGAATATTGTATGGGTTTGCAGTTGTTATCAACCCTGACAATGGCCGGTTTGACTTGAGATTAAACAGGAACATTTTAAGAAATGGAAAAAATCTTTTGTTTTTAATATTGTCTGTAAATTGTCATCTGTTATTGAAGAACCAAAGAAAACAATTGACATAATTTTATTATAATTTTAAAATTTTTAATTGGTTATGAGTTTTGATGGTTCCGTAAAAAGCCAAAAACAACCATATTGTCATTTCGAACCTTGCGACAGCAGGGTGAGAAATCTCGTTGTTTCAGTGTGTTACGAGATCTCTCACTTCGTTCGAGATGACTGATGTGGGCTTTTTACAGGTTTATCAGTTTTGAATTGGATTCAGAGAATATTGATCATAGTTTGTATCATTCAGCTGAAACACTTAATACCTATACTTCTTTATAGAATTGTCTATTAAGACCATGAACAGGTTTGGTCATTATTTTTTATATTGCTACAGGCACTGACCGCCAAGTCGAGATGGCGGTTTTTTATTAATCTTTACGTATTAGCAGGCTGATGATTAGAAACACATTTTCAATACTGAATGGAATTGGTGAATCCACAGAGAAAAAACTCTGGAAACAGGGAATAACAGACTGGGATGTTTTTATTAACACGGATCAAATTGATTTTATTGCCTGCATCAAGAAAAGAAGATATGACATTATCATAAGGGAATATATCAGTAACACTGAAAAAAAAAATATTGATTTCTTCAAAAATAAACTTAAATATAAAGACCACTGGAGAATGTTTGATATATTCAAAGAAAATATTGTTTGTCTTGATATTGAAACAAACGGCTATCCTGAAAACAGAGGGGGTTATGCAACCGTTATAGGGATGTTTAACGGCTCTGAATACAAAAGTTTTATTAAGGGAAATAATCTTAATACAGAGATTATCAATTCTGAGCTTTCAAAGTATAAGTATCTGGTAACATTTTTCGGTTCGGTTTTTGATATGCCTTTTTTGAAGAATACAATGGGAATCAATTTTGACGGTCTCCATTTTGATATCTGTTTCGGAGCAAAAAAGCTGGGTTTTAAGGGGGGGTTGAAAGGTGTTGAAAAAGCACTTGGAATGTCAAGGGAAAACGGAGTGGCAGGGCTGAATGGTTATGATGCCGTTAAATTGTGGATTAAAGCAAGGAAAGGTGATATTGAAGCCCTTGAACTTTTAACGCATTATAATAAATACGACACTGTAAATCTTTATGCAATTGCAGAGCATATATATTCAATGCTCAAAAATAGTACCGGCATAGAGGATTTTTTATAGTAAAAGAGCAAAGAGTGATTGGCTTAGTACTTAATGTTTATTATTAATTATTGCCTGTAATATACTGAAAAATGAAAAAAAGAGCTGTATTGTTGTTATCTTGCCCTGATGCAAAAGGGATTGTGGCGCAGGTGACTTCATTTATATATAACAATAATGGTAACATTGTATGTGCTGATCAATATACTGATTTTGATGATGGCATGTTTTTCATGCGTGTTGAATGGGAGATGGATGGTTTCAAACTTTCGGGAGATGAATTGAGGGCCGGAGCGCTTTGGGAACTGCAAAACAGATTTAATATTAAATACAACCTCTATTTTTTCAATGAAGTTCCAAATATTGCAGTGTTTGTATCAAAACAGAACCATTGTCTTCTTGAGATACTCTGGCGCTACAAACAGAATGAATTCAACGGCAAAATATGCTGTATCATAAGCAACCATGCTGAGTTGAGAGAAATTGCAGAAGGTTTTTCTGTTTCATATTTTCATATTCCTAAAAATCCTGATAACATACTTGAGGCTGAAGAGCAGGAGCTTCAAGTTCTTGAAAAGAACAATATAGAGCTTATTGTTCTCGCAAAGTATATGCAGATATTTTCCCCTGATTTTGTAAACAGGTATGAAAACAAAATTATAAATATTCATCATTCATTCCTGCCTGCATTTGAAGGTGCCAGGCCATATCACAGGGCACATGAGAGAGGTGTGAAGCTGATCGGTGCAACTGCCCATTATGTAAACCATGAGCTTGATAAGGGTCCCATTATTGAACAGAGCGTTGTGAGGGTCTCTCATAAGGACTCTTTGAATGATTATTTAAAGATGGGGCGGGATCTTGAAAAACTTTTAATTGTAAAGGCAATAAGTCTTCATCTGGAACACAGGATACTTGTTTATAAAAACAGGACAATAGTTTTTGAATAATCCTGTGCTGTAACAGTGAAGCTTAAATCTGTTGCCATAGAATATTATTTCATTTATACTTAAAAGCTTTAATAACTAAAATTAAAGGTGTTATTTATAGCAATGAATATGTTCAGAAGAATGTCTTTTACGATTAAGTCTGTGCTGTGTTTGCAATCATTTGTTTTCATCATTTTCTCTTCCATATGTCATGGAAATGATCTTATGGATCTTATGCCTTTTACGGTAAACGCAAAATCAGCAGTCTTAATTAACGCTGTTTCCGGTGAGACTGTATTTGAGCAGAATTCGGCAAAAAAAATTCAGCCTGCAAGCCTTGCAAAAATTATGACTCTGTATCTGGCTTTTAAAGCTGTTGAGGATGAACATATTTCAATGTCGGACATGGTTAAAATAAGTGAGAAAGCCTGGCGAACCAAGGGTTCAAAAATGTTTGTAAAGGTGGGTGATTTGGTGGAACTTGAAAATCTCCTGACAGGAATTGCTGTTGTATCAGGCAATGATGCATGTGTGGCTGTTGCCGAACATATATCAGGCATTGAAGAAGTATTTGTTGAAAGAATGAACCAGGAGGCAGCCTCTTTAAACATGAAAAACACGGTTTTTTCCAACAGCCATGGACTTCCATCAGACAATCAGGTTACAACTGCCGGTGACATGGCAATACTTGCATACAACTATATTATCAGGTATCCTCACGCGTTGAAATATCATAAAATAAAAGAGATGACATTTGCAGATATTACACAGAATAACAGAAACGGTCTGCTTTGGCTTGACTATGCTATTGACGGGCTTAAAACAGGATGGGTTTCCGATGCGGGATTTCACCTCATTGCAACAGCTGAAAACAATGATGACCGTTTTATAGCAATTGTTTTGGGCTGCAGGAATAAATCTCAAAGAGAAAATGAGGCATTAAAACTTCTCAACTATGGATTCAAAAATTTCAGGACATTTCAGGTGGTTGAATCCTTTGATCCCATGTTCCAGGTTAAGGTATGGGAGGGGACCAAACCAACTGTTATGGCAGGGGTATGGGAATCGCTTTATAAAACTTTAAGGATGACAGCCAAGGGTGAAGTTTTAATAGAGAAACAGTTGCCTCCTGTTCTGAAAGCCCCAATAGAGATGGATAAAAGTATTGGCAACCTTTCAATAAGCATTGACGGTAATCCTTTTGCTGATATTGCTCTTATGCCTCTTGAAAATATTGAAAGGGCTGGGCTATTTAAAGTCTTGATGCACAAGGCATACAGGTTCTTCTTCATTCCTCCTTATGGCGGAATATTTATTATTCTTGCTGTTTTTTCTGTTGTCGCTGTTATTATTGTTTTTTCCTTTTTTAGAAACAAAAAAAACAGGAGCAGAGATGGTATGGGTATTAATAAACTTATAAACACAAAAGATCAATGAATGTTGCAGCGGTTATTCCCGCAAGATATGCTTCGAGCCGTTTTCCGGGCAAACCCCTTGCTCTGATTAAAAATATATCCATGATTCAGCGGGTTTATGAAAATGTTTTATCGGCTTCTCTGGTTGACAGGGTTATTGTTGCAACTGACAACCAGGAAATTTCAGAGCATGTCAATAGCTTCGGGGCAGATGTGTTTATGACAGACACCTGCCATCAGACGGGAACTGACAGGGTTGCTGAAGTTGCAAAAAGACTTGATTTTAATATAATAGTAAATGTTCAGGGAGATGAACCACTCATGCCTGCCGAGGCAATAGATTGCGCTGTTAAACCTGTATTAGATGATCCGGGTATTGATATGGCAACTCTTATGACAAGGATACATGGAAAAGAGGATTTATTAAATCCCAATATTGTGAAAGTAGTAGTTGATATTAATGGTTTTGCTCTTTATTTTTCAAGACATCCCATCCCCTACAGTTCAGACTATGGCAATTGCTCTGTTTTCAGGCATGTAGGGCTTTATGTTTTTAAAAAAGATTTTCTGCTTAAGTTTTCATCAATAGACAGAACTCCTCTGGAAATAACAGAGAGTCTTGAACAGCTTAGAGCGCTTGAAAACGGCTTTAAAATCAAGGTGGTGGAGACTGCATACAGCCCTTCAGGGGTTGATGTTCCTGATGATATAAAAAAAGTAGAAATGTTGATTAAGAATTGATTATGGAAAATACTGTAACAAGAGAAGTATGCGTTAAAAACATTAAAATCGGAGCCGGACACTCTTTTGTTCTAATAGCAGGACCATGTGTTATCGAAAACAGGGATAAAGCTTTTGAACTTGCAGAGAAAATTAAAAAAATAACAGAACATTTGAATATACCTTTTATTTTTAAAGCCTCTTATGACAAAGCAAACAGAAGTTCCATTAAATCATTTAGGGGTCCCGGTTTACAGAAGGGACTGGAGATATTATCTGAAATAAAGCAGCAGATCGATATCCCTGTTCTTTCAGATGTTCACAGATTTGAAGAGATTGATAAGGCTGCTGAAGTGCTTGATGTTATTCAAACCCCTGCTTTTTTATGCCGCCAGACCGATTTTGTAATTGAAGTGGCAAAAAAAGGTAAAGTTGTAAATATTAAAAAAGGGCAGTTTATGTCTCCTGCTGAGATGAAAAATGTTGTTGAAAAAGCTGAATACTCCGGAAACAGCCAGATTATACTCACTGAAAGGGGAACATCTTTTGGCTACAACAACCTTGTTGTTGACATGCGGTCTTTTGAAATGATGAGAGAAACAAAATGTCCTGTGGTGTTTGATGCCACACACAGTGTGCAGCTACCGGGTGGTCTTGGAGCCTCTTCAGGAGGGGAAAGAAACTTTGTTCCTTCTCTTGCCAGGGCTGCTGTTGCGGCAGGAGTTGATGCTTTATTTATGGAGGTTCACAAACAGCCTGATAAAGCCCTATGCGATGGGCCCAACTCAGTCAAACTGTCAGATCTATCAATTATTTTAAGGCAGTTGAAATATATATCAGAAGTACACAGGATCTAAATGAGCGGTTTTTTATCTTACCAAACAGCTATATAACGGGAGCGATTGAAAAAGGTGTTAGAACGCGCAAAAAGAATTTTTGAAATTGAAGGCCAGTCTATTTTAGATTTAAAAAACAGCATTGATGAGAATTTTATTAAAGCAGTCAATATAATACTATGCTGCAAGGGAAAAGTTATTGTTACGGGGATTGGAAAATCAGGACTTATTTCCAAAAAAATTGCCTCTACCTTTGCATGTTCAGGAACACCTGCCTTTTTCCTTCACCCTGCTGAAGGGGTTCATGGTGATATAGGTATGGTCTCAAGGGATGATGTTGTGATTGCAGTTTCAAACAGCGGGGAAACTGAAGAACTGACAAGGATCCTGCCTTTAATTAAACGTCTGGGGCTGCCCCTTATTGTGTTAACCGGTAAAATCAAGTCCTCTCTTGCAAAAAACGCAGATGTTGTCCTTGACATAGGAGTAAGGCAGGAAGCATGTTCTCTCGGACTTGTTCCAACTGCCAGTACTGCGGCTACAATGGCTATGGGAGACGCAATTGCTCTTACTGTTCTTGAGAGAAAAGGCTTTAGGGAAGAAGACTTTGCACAACTGCATCCTGCAGGAACGCTTGGCAAAAAACTTCTTTTAAGGGTTTATGAGCTAATGCACATAAAGGATTCAATTCCCATTGTTTTTGAAGATGACCCAATGAGTGTTGCTCTCATTGAAATGACCTCAAAAAGACTTGGTGTAACAGGTGTTTGTAACAGAAATGGAGAGCTTAAGGGGATTATTACAGATGGTGACCTTCGCAGAGGGCTTGAAAAAAAACAGAATATTATAGAGTTCAATGCAAGGGATATTATGACCACAGCCCCAAAGACTATATACAGAAACGAACTGGCAGCGAAAGCCCTCCAAATAATGGAAAAGCATTCAATAACATCGCTTTTTATTGTATCAGATAATGAGCCAAAAATAGTTGAAGGAATTATTCATTTACATGATATACTAAAGGCCGGGGTTGTATAGGTTACCAGTAGAAGTTCTGCAATAATGATGGAGCAGTAAAAAGTCGATTTTTTTCTGAAATTACTAAAAGTGGTTGCGGGAACGATATTTGTAACATATTGTAATTGCTTTTATATCACCCTCACCCCAACCCTCTCCCGTCAAGGGAGAGGGAGTTTTGTGGACTTTTTACAGGTTTATCAATAATAACTGACTTAAAACTGCTTTGGTTTATAAATTGAAGATTAACCAGGAGTTTTGATTAAGAAAAAACGGGTCAGGCTACTTATGATTGTTTTTATTCCGTTCTGTGTCGATTGGAAACAGATTTGTGAACACCCAAAAACAGATTAATTTTCATAAAGAAAGGGATTGAAATTATAACAAAAAGAATCAGGATTTTTCTTCTCTGCCTTTCAATAATTATAATTGTTGTGGTAATTGCTGTATCTTTTAAAGAGATGGACAGGGCTATAATTGATTCAGATAACGGCGTTAAAGAGGATACAGACAACACAACGGTAGAAATTGAAAATTTTTCATACAGTTTTATCAACAGAGACAACTTCAAGGAATGGGATATGAAGGCAGTTTCTGCAGAATATTACAGAGATAAAGAGATAATTGTGCTTAATGATTTAGAATTTTTTTACTATACTGAAAATGGAGATGTGTATAATTTAGAAGCATTATATGGCGAGTATAACACAGAAACACGAAGTATAAGGCTAAAGGGTGATGTTGTAGGAGTGCTTCCTGATAACACAATTGTTAAAACAGAGACCCTTTTTTACGACCATGCAAACAGCTCTGTATCAACCAGTGATACCATCACTATTCAAAGGGGTAATTTCTTTATGGAAGGAAAGGGTATGGATATTGATCTTGTTGAAGAAAAATTAAAACTTAAAGATAAAGTAAAGGCGATTCAAGACAAATGAAAATAAAATTATTTTACTTATTTATATTATTTGCCATGCTGCTGTTTCATAAGCCTGTTCAATCAAAGGAGCTTGTTAGTGTCTGCATTCTGCCGTTTGAAGAATACAGCCTTGAGAAAGATAAAAACATACAGGACTCTGTCCTTCAGGAACTGGAGAAACAACTATCTTTCAATCCCTATTTTATAATCTGCGAAAGTCAGCAGGTCCGGCAGGTTTTGAATGAACTGGATTCAGAGGTTTTAACTGAACAGCAATTGAAGGATATAGCAAAAAATCTCGGCGCAAATTTTATTATAACTGGCAGTATTACAAAAATAAAAAAAGATATGAGCATAGATGTAGAGGTTTTTAATGATTTTCATCCTGTGACATATTTTAAAACATTTGCAGATGGCACGGATTTAGGACGACTGGTAGAAGATATTTCCAGAAATATTGTTAGGGATATTATGGAAAAAGAGTCTTTTATTCCACTGTCCAAAAGACCGGAAGGGGAGATTGAATCCGTACCCGAGGAGACTGATAGAGACCTTGATTATTACCTGGACGATATTCTGGATGAAGATGAGCCTGATGAAATATATGAACCTGTACCAATGCAGCCCGGCCCTTCACCAACACCCTCTGAACCAATAACCGAAGAAAATATTGAAGCAGATCTGCCTTTTGTTGAAAGTGTTGCTGATGAAGAGGAGTCTGTTTCAATTGCTGAAGAAAAATCAGAAACTGAACCCGCAGATCCTGATATACAATTGCATGAGATTATAGAGGAGCAATCAGCAGATGAAAAAGAAGTTGCTGATATTAAACCACACAAACCCGAAGTTGAAGAAACAGTAGAGGTTGTAACACAAAAAGAATCCGAAAAGAAAAAAGAGAAGGACAGCCTGGATTTTGCCGGATCTGACCAGCCGATTAACATAAGTTCGGATTCCCTGGAGTATGATAACAAGGCAAACAGAGCACGCTTTACAGGTAATGTTGTTGCAAGGCAGGGAGATATGGTGATTTTTGCCAAAACAATGGAAGTTGTCTATTCAACAGACGGGGGTATAAAAGAAGCAAAAGCAGCAGGCAGTGTAAGGGTTGTCCAGGGAGACAGAATTGCTACCGGGGATACTATCGTTTTCAACAATACAGAACAAAAGATTGTTGCAACCGGAAATGCCAGGGTCTGGCAGGGAGACAATGTTGTACAGGGCAAAACCATAACTGTCTATTTGAGGGAAGACAGAGCTGTTGTTGAAGGTGGTCCTGAGGACAGAGTCAGTGCAACAGTTGTTCCTGGCAGAGAAAAGGATTAAGGGTTTAATTTGTTATGAATCAGCTCAGATCAGAAACTCTTATTAAATGCTTCGGCGACAAAAGGGTGGTAAACTCCATTTCAATAAACGTTAAGCAATCAGAGGTCGTAGGGCTTCTTGGTCCGAACGGAGCAGGAAAAACAACCACTTTTTACATGTTTGTTGGTCTATATAAACCCGACGGAGGAAGGGTGTTTTTTAACGGTGAAGATATTACTGAACTGCCTATGTACGTAAGAGCCAGAAAAGGCATAACATATCTTCCTCAGGAAGCTTCGATTTTCAGAAAACTAACAGTTGAAGACAACATCATGGCGGTTCTTGAAACCCTGCCAATAGACAGGGAAGAGATGAATAACAGACTCAACAATCATCTTAACGAGTTAAACATCTCCCATATAAGAAAAAGAATGGCGTATCATCTTTCAGGAGGAGAAAGGCGAAGGGTTGAAATAACAAGAGCGCTTGTTACAAATCCTTCATTTATACTCTTTGATGAGCCCTTCACCGGAGTTGACCCAATCTCTGTGCAGGATATCCAAAACATTATATTGAGGCTTTCGTCCAAAGGTATAGGAATTTTAATATCCGATCACAATGTAAGAGAAACGCTTGGAATCTGCAGGAGATCATATATAATATATGAGGGCGAGGTACTTGAGGAAGGCGGACCTGAACACATTATTGAAAGTCCGAAAGCCCGCAGCATTTACCTGGGTGAAAAATTCAGCATGTAAAATAAGTTAAAAAAAAACATGTCTTTAGAACTTAAACAGAACTTAAAACTTTCCCAACAGCTTGTAATGACTCCACAACTTCAGCAGGCGATCAAACTGCTGCAGTTATCCCGGATTGAACTCTGTGACATGATCCGGAATGAAATCAATGAAAACCCTATTCTTGATGAAACAATGGAGCAGGACAAGCCGCAACAGGATATTTCTCAGGATGGACTTCCGGAAACCGATGTTAATTCCGGAAACAATTCTGAACCAGAGGCTGAATTTGACTGGTCTCAGTATGTGGATACTTCCAGACCTGCTGCACAGTCAAACTATGCAGGCTCAGGAGATCAGGAACAGCTTGAGCCTATCATAACCAATATGGTTTCATTTACAGACCATTTGCTCTGGCAGCTTCACTTAACCAGGCTGTCTGAACTCGAAACAGAGATTGGTGAGTATATAATAGGAAACATTAATAAGGACGGCTACCTATTAGTAAAAGCGGAGGAAATTGCGGAGGAATTTTCAGTTGAACCCGATATTATCGAGGATATTCTAAAAAAAATAAACAGGTTGGACCCTGTAGGGGTTGCAGCCAGAAACCTTCAGGAATGTCTTCTTATTCAGGCTGAAGTTTTTTTTGAGGGTAATCAGCTTATCAGAGACATTATTATCAATCACATGAAAGATCTGGAAAGAAAAAGATACACAGATATATCAAGAGCACTTAAGGTGTCTGTTAAGGAAGTAGTTGCTGCCTGTGATATTATTACCGACATGGACCCCAGACCTGGAAGGGCTTTTAATGAAAACGAGCCTCAATATATAACCCCGGATATCTATGTTTATAAAATTGACGGAGAATATGTTGTGGTTCTAAATGAAGATGGCCAGCCAAAGCTTAAAATTAATTCTTTTTATAGAAATATTCTAACAGATTCACTGCCAACAACTGATAAAACAAGGGATTATATTCAGGATAAATTCAGATCCGCTGTCTGGCTTATAAAGAGCCTCTACCACAGGCAGAATACCATTGTTAATGTTATGAAGAGCATAATAAAGTTTCAGAAAGATTTTTTTGATTACGGCTGTGAATATCTTAAGCCAATGGTTTTGAGAGATGTTGCTGAAGATATTGGCATGCATGAATCAAATATCAGCAGGGTTACAACAAACAAGTATGTATATACACCTCACGGGATATTTGAATTGAAATATTTTTTTAACAGCGGTCTCTTGTCTGACAACGGTGGTTCAATTGCATCTGAAAGTGTTAAGAATATGATACGTGAAATAATTCAGAAAGAAGATCATAATAAACCATACAGTGATATTGAACTTGTTAAGATATTAAAGGGGAAAGGTGTTAATATTGCCAGAAGAACCGTTGCCAAATACAGAGAGATGCTTGGAATCCTTGCATCATCAAGAAGAAAAAACCATTTGTAATATAATTAATAAATTGAAAAAGGAGTTCATATGGAAATAACAGTTACATTTCGCCATTTTGATTCAAATGATTCTTTAAAAGAATATGTAGAGGATAAAGTCTCCAAACTTGAGAAATATAATAACTATGTCAATGAGGCAAATGTGGTTCTTTCCCTTGAGAAAAGAAGGCATATAGCTGAGGTCGTTGTCAATGTTAATAAAACCAAAATAACGGCAAAAGAAGTTTCAGAAGAGAACATGTACGCTGCAATTGATCTTGTTATGAGCAAAATCGAACGTCAGACAAAAAAGCACAAAGACAAGCAGACAAGTTATAAGGTTCATCATAAAAGAGCCCGGCATAATATACTTTCTTCTGCTGATTCGGTTGAAGCAGATAAATCATTAATTGTAAAAACTGAAACCGTAAATATCAAACCACTTTCAGTTGATGATGCGGTACTTGAGATAAATTCATCAGGGGATGATTTTCTCGTATTCAAGAACTCAGAGTCAGATAAGGTCAACCTCCTTTATAAAAGGTCTGACGGCAATTTAGGTTTGATTGAACCGGAAAATCAGTAAACATGAAAATACAGGATATAAAAGCATGAAGGTCAGTGAATTAATCAATCAAAATTTAATCATAAGCCACCTCAAGTCCAATACAAAAAAACATGTTATAGAAGAGATGGTACAGCATCTTTCTGAACACCAGGAGAATATTAATCCTGATGAACTTGTTAATGTTCTTGTTGAAAGAGAAAAACTCGGAAGCACTGGAATTGGAAATGGAATTGCAATACCCCACGGCAAGCTTAGAGGACTTGAAGAGATTATTCTTATGTTTGGCAAAAGCGATGATGGGATTAGTTTTGAATCCATAGACGGGAAACCCGTAAACCTCATTTTCCTTCTTGTTGCGCCTTCAAATTCTGCAGGCGATCATCTGAAGGCGCTTGCACGACTTTCAAGACTTCTAAAAGAGAAAACTTTTCGCCAAAAACTTATGACCGCCTCCAATGAGTCCGAACTGTTTGACTGCATAGTTGAGGCGGATAACACTGTTTAGTAGCACTTTAGCTGTTAAGCTGTTGGCCTGCCCTGTTAAATGCGGAGCAACCGAAGGTTATTTAACAGGGCTATTGAGCTATTAAGCAAACTCTTTTTTGTTTTTTCTTATCAGCCATCAGCTTATTACTTCACCAGCTCTTTTCAGGGAGAGGGGAGTTGGAGAACTTTTTACCGATCAATCAAAGGTGATAAAGTATTGGCAGTATTATATTGTTTAGATGGTCATATTAAAGGTTTAATTCTCTAATATAATTACGATGATGTAATCTAACCGCCTGAGGCAAGTTTAACTATTCATGAAAGATTTCAACCTTGTTATTATAAGTGGTATATCCGGGTCAGGCAAAAGTACTGCTTTAAAAACCCTTGAGGATCTGGGTTTTTTCTGTATTGACAATCTTCCAGTAATGCTACTGCCGGCATTTCTTAAATTGTGCGGAAAATTCTCGAGTAAAATCAGCAATGTGGGACTTGTTATGGACATCAGGGAGAGAATGTTTTTGAGCCAATACAGCACTACAATAAAAAGAATAAAGGAGGATGGTTACAGGGTTACTCTTTTCTTCCTTGATTCTGATGATAATGCAATAGTAAAAAGGTTCAAGGAGACACGAAGACAGCATCCGCTTGCTGAAAAAGGCTCTGTTCTGGACGGGGTTCAAAGCGAGAGGGCACAGCTTGAAAATATAAAAGCCGGTGCAGACAAGGTAATCGACACAACAGACATGAACGTGCATCAACTGAGAGATTTTTTTCAAAATCTTTTTAAAGATGTCTCTGATCCTTTAATGGCTATAACTTTTATGTCCTTTGGATTTAAATACGGACTTCCCCAGGAAGTTGACATGGTTTTTGATGTCAGGTTTCTGCCTAACCCGTTTTTTAATGAGGCTTTAAAGGATCTGGATGGAAACAACAACAGTGTTTCATCTTATATACTCAATGTTGATAGCTCACTTGTATATATTGAAAAACTCTGTGACTTCCTTTCTTTTCAGTTACCTCTTTTCAAAAAAGAGGGTAAATCATATTTAACAATAGCTGTGGGCTGTACCGGAGGCAGGCACAGATCTGTTGCAGTATCAAATTATCTCAGGGATTTTTTTTCAAAAGACAATCAAAGGGTTTATGTCATTCATCGTGACATAGATAAAAGCATATAAAACAAAGGGGACTGTAATTATGATTGGAATAGTTCTTGTTGGCCATTGCAGGATAGGTGAAGAGTTTTTGAATGTGATAAATCTTATTGTGGGGGAGGTTGAACACTGTACGGCTGTTCATTTTGATCCCGCAGAAGATCCTGAAGTATCTGTTAAAAAAATATCCCGGGCTATTAAAAGTGTAGATAACAAGGATGGTGTTATTGTTTTAACAGATATGTTTGGCGGTACACCGTCAAATTTGAGCCTCTCGTTTTTGAAGGAAGAAAAAGTGGAAGTTCTCACAGGGATGAACCTTCCAATGCTTGTCAGATTAATAACCATAAGAGATAAAAAAAAATCACTTCTTGAACTTGCCGAGGATTTAAAAGCCTATGGCCAGAAAAATATCTGTCTTGCAAGTGAAATACTCAATGGAAATTAGTTGAGTAATCCAAAATGAATTCCAGTCAAACAATACATCCTTATAAACCGGTAATTGTTCCAATGTGTATTGAACATTTAGAGCATGTTGTTGAAATTGAAGATGCTTCATTTGCCGAACCATGGGGGTTGAATGCTTTTGAACACGAGTTGGGATTTGAATCCGCTCAGTCTTATGTTGTTCTGTTAGATGACAGTATATTCCCTGATCAGGTTGCGGGTTATATCTGTTCCTGGTTGTGCCATTCAGAGTGTTCAATCAATAAAATCTCCACACATCCTTTACACAGAAGAATGGGTATCGGCTCATTTCTGCTTAATCATTTAATCTTTAAAACAGCAAAGCTTGCAATAGATGTATATCATATTGAGGTTGAATCAGGCAACCAATCAGCAATGAAGTTTTATGAAAAACATGGTTTTAAAAGAACGGGTATAAGAAAATCATACTATAAAAACGGAGTTGATGCTGTTATTATGCAGAAAACAGGTAAGGTCCATGGAGGGAATAATGAAACCGGTTCTATGTGATGCCAGGATTGTTTCTAACAGACCCGTCAATAACAGCGTATTCATGATGCGCCTTCATGTTAAGGCTTTTGCAGAAGCAATAATTCCTGGACAGTTTATAATGGTTCAAACATCCGAGAACGGATTTCCCTTATTTAGAAGGCCTTTTAGTGTCTGCGGTATTGTCAGGGACGGCATTGAGATACTTTATCATAGAAGAGGGGCAGGAACAAAGCAGATGTCTTTATTCCGGGCTGGAGACATAATTAGTATAATAGCACCACTCGGCAGTGGGTTTGTTTTTTCTGAGAGTATCAGGAAAGTCTATATTATTGCTGGTGGTATCGGAATCGCCCCGCTTCTTTTTCTCATGAAAAAGCTGAATAAGTCAGGGATAAAACTGGAGGTTTTCGTCGGAGCTGAAAATTATGATAAGCTTCTAAATCCTGAAAAATTCGGAATTAACGATATGCCGGTTCATTTTGCAACAGATGACGGAAGTGTTGGTTTTAAGGGGGTTGTTTCCGAACTTTTTAATGATTTTATGCAAACAAAACAGAATTTATCGGATATTGAAAAAACTTGTATATGCTCATGTGGTCCGTTGCCAATGCTTAAAAAAATTGCAAATCTTGCAGAAAAGTTCAATATCCGATGTTATGTATCTGTTGAATCAAGGATGGCATGCGGGGTGGGGGCATGCCTTGGCTGTGCTGTTTCAGTTAAAGAAGCCGGGCGGGAGGATTTATATAAAAGAACCTGCTTTGATGGACCTGTTTTTGATATTAAAAATATCAATATGGATAAGATAACTTTTTAATACCTGGGGAATATGGATTTAAAGGTAACAATCGGAAAACTTGAACTTAAAAACCCTGTTATGAATGCATCAGGGACTTTTGGTTATGGAGAAGAATACAGTTCATTTTTTGATTTAAATAGTCTTGGTGCCGTTGTATCAAAAGGAATTTCAATTCTTCCTTCTCAGGGTAATTCGCCGCCACGGATTGTTGAAACACCCTCTGGAATGCTCAATGCCATTGGACTGCAGAATGTAGGATTTGATATATTTGTGAAAGAAAAGCTGCCGTTTATAAGAAATTTCTCAACCCCGCTGATTGTTAATTTTTTTGGCAACACTTTTAATGAATACGGTGAACTTGCCTCAAAACTTAATGATACAGAGGGTATTGCAGCTCTGGAGGTAAACATCTCATGTCCTAACATCAGTGAAGGAGGAATCGGGTTTGGTACTGACCCTGATATGGCATTCAAAGCAGTCAGTGCTGTAAGAAAAAGCACATCACTGCCTGTAATAGTTAAACTTACCCCTAATGTGACAGACATAGCCATGATTGCCAAATCTGCAGAAGATGCCGGTGCAGATGCTGTAAGCCTTACAAACACTTTTACCGGAATGTTGATTGATATTGAAACCTGTTCCCCTGTTCTAAATAATATCACAGGGGGTCTGTCAGGGCCCGCAATATTTCCATTATCCCTTAAAATGGTTTGGCAGGTTGTTCAGAATGTTTCAATACCTGTTATTGGTATTGGCGGTATTATGAAGGCAACAGATGCCATTCAATACCTGATTGCGGGAGCAACGGCAGTGCAGGTTGGGACCGGAATATTTGCTTTTCCCGATCTGCCCTTAAGAATAATCAGGGGGATTGAAGAGTATATGTTAAAAAAAGATATTTCAAATATTAATAAAGTTATTGGAAGCCTGAGGACAGCTGGTTAGCTGATGGCTGTTGAGAAAAAACAAATATAATAAAACTCAGCTGTGATAACCTTAAATGCTGACCATGAACTCCGGGCAGCTTAAGTCTGGATAATCTGATAAGCTCAATATCAATATTGCAATCAGGTATTAAGAGAAATGATAAAACGTAAAAAGACAAAAAAAATATTTGTCGGCAACGTTGCCGTTGGGGGTGATGCGCCCATAACAGTCCAGTCCATGACAAATACCGATACAAGGGATATAAAAAAAACTGTTTCACAGATAAGAAGGCTTCAAAAGGCAGGGTGCGATATTGTCCGTGTTGCTGTGCCTGATGATGAAGCTGCGGAAGCATTAAAAGAAATTGTATCATCTGTAGGTCTGCCTCTTATCGCAGATATTCATTTTAATTATAGACTGGCATTAAAAAGCATTGATGCAGGAGTAAAAGGAATAAGGATAAACCCCGGCAATATAGGTAACAGGACGAGAATTCAACATGTTGTAAGAAAAGCAGGGGATAATGGTATTGCAATCAGAATTGGTGTAAACTCAGGATCACTTGAAAGAGATATTTTGAAAAAATTCGGTCATCCCTGTGCTGAGGCTCTGGTTGAAAGCGCCCTTAGAAATATTGAACTTGTTGAAGGGTTCTCCTTTTATCAGATAAAGGTTTCTATCAAATCCACTGATGTTGCAACATCAGTAGCTGCCCATAGACTTCTTTCAAAAAAAACAGGCTATCCTGTTCATATCGGTATTACGGAGGCCGGAACTGCATTTTCAGGAACGATAAAATCATCAGTCGGGCTTGGAATTCTTCTCTTTGAAGGTATAGGCGATACCATAAGGGTATCTCTGAGCGCAGATCCTGTGGAGGAGATAAGGACAGGATTTGAAATCCTGAAATGTCTTGATATTCGCAGGATTGGACCTGAGATTATATCCTGTCCTACATGCGGAAGAAGACAAATGGATGTTATCAGAATTGCTGAGGGTTTTGAAAAACAGATATCAAAATTCTCAGCACCGATCAAAATTGCAGTAATGGGCTGTGAGGTAAACGGTCCTGGTGAGGCAAAAGAAGCAGATATCGGAATTGCAGGGAGCAAAAAATACGGGGTTATATTTAAAAAGGGGCAAATATTCAGGAAATGTGATAAAGACGGGCTGCTTAATGAGCTGTTAAAAGAGGTTGAGGAGATTGACAGACAATACCGGATGAATAAGTGTTACTGAGGCTCCCAGGGGATTACGATCATGACAACGATAAGAGAAATTGATAGAAAAACATAAATTTTATAAAGGAAACTGCAATGAGATATTCACAGTATTTAATACCGACAATGAGGGAAGAACCATCTGAGGCTGAGGTTGTCAGTCATAAATTAATGCTAAGAGCAGGAATGATCAGGAAACTTGCAGCAGGAATATATTCCTTGCTTCCGCTGGGCCAGATTGTTGTTCAGAAAACAGCACAGATTATTAGAGAAGAGATGAACCGGGCAGGGGCAATTGAGGTTATGCTGCCTGTTGTCCAGCCGGCTGAACTTTGGCATGAAAGTGGAAGATGGGATATATATGGGAAGGAACTGCTCCGTTTTAAAGACAGGAGCCAGAGAGAGTTCTGCCTTGGTCCAACTCATGAGGAAGTAATAACAGATATGGTCAGAGGGGTTGTATCATCCTATAGACAGCTCCCTCTTAACCTGTATCAGATAAATATTAAATTTCGTGATGAGATAAGACCAAGATTCGGTGTGATGAGAGCAAGGGAATTCATAATGAAGGATGCTTACAGCTTTGATGCTGATGAAAAATCAGCTGAGATAAGCTATCAGAAAATGCACGATGCATATAGTCGTATATTTACAAGGATAGGACTGAATTTTAAGCCGGTTGAAGCTGATACAGGACCCATTGGAGGCAGTTTTTCCCATGAATTCATGGTTCTTGCAGAAACAGGTGAAGACACAATAGTTATATGTAAGAGCTGCGGCTATGCTGCAAACATGGAGAAGGCTGAAATTGCCGCTCCAGTAAACATTGAATTTAATAAGGCAGAGTTTAATGAAATGAAAAGGGTTGATACACCCGGAAAAAGAACAGTCGAAGAGGTAACCTGTTTTCTCAATGTTAACCCTGAAAATTTAATTAAAACCCTTATATTTTCAACATCAGCCGGTCCAGTGGCTGCTCTTGTGAGAGGTGATCATGATGTTAATGAGATAAAACTTAAAAATCATCTTGGCTGTGACACAGTTGAACTTGCAGATGACAAGACAATAGAAAAAGTTACAAACGCTCCCAGGGGTTTTGCAGGTCCCTGCAGCATTAAAGGTGCAAAAATTATTGCAGACTTCGGTCTTGCGGCAGGAACAAACTTTGTGACAGGCGGAAACTGCGAGGATATTCATCTTATCAATGTTAACTTTGAAAGAGACTTTGAAGCCTCCGAATTTGCAGATATAAGATTTGCAGGTCCGGGCGACCTGTGTGCAAAATGCGGAAAGGAACTTTCAACTAACAGAGGAATAGAGGTTGGTCACATATTTAAACTTGGCAGGAAATACAGCGCTTCCATGAATGCAGTGTGTCTGGATTCAAAGGGCAGTGAAGTTCAGATGGTTATGGGATGCTACGGGATAGGTGTTGGAAGAACAGTGGCAGCAGCTATTGAACAGTCACATGATAATAACGGAATTATTTTTCCGCCTTCCATTGCGCCGTTCCTGGTATCACTTGTTCCTGTAAATACAAACGACCAAAAACAGATGGAGATATCCAATCAACTTTACTGCGAACTTATGGATAACAATATTGAAGTTCTCTATGATGACAGGGATGAAAGACCAGGAAGTAAATTCAAAGATGCTGATTTAACCGGCATCCCATACAGGGTTACTGTCGGCAGGAATGCAACAGAGAAGAATATGGTTGATCTAAAATTCAGAAGCACTGGTGAGGTTGAAAATATTTCAGTTGACAGGATTGTGGATAGGATAAAGCAAGTTGTTGAGGGTAAGCTGTAAGAGGTATACCATTATTTCCGTTTGCTCATTTCCCGTCGGTCGTAATTAAAGAAGGTGTGTTAATGAACAGAGAAGGCATTGTCCGGATAAATGATATAATTGAGCAGATGCTCTCCTACTATCCTGATGCTGATGTAGACATGGTGAGAAAAGCATACGTCTTTTCCGCAAAGGTTCATAAAGGACAGACCCGTCTTTCCGGAGAACCCTACCTAAACCATCCTCTGTCCGTTGCCAAACTGCTTGCAGATATCAGGCTTGATGAATATTCAGTGTCAACAGCCCTGCTTCATGACACCGTTGAGGACACACTTGCAACTATAGAAGAGATAGAGGAGCTCTTTGGAAGCGAGATTGCTTTTATGGTTGACGGTGTGACAAAAATTACGGCAATTTCAAAAAAAAGCCGTCTTGACAAAGAAGCTGAAACCATCAGAAAAATGCTCTTTGCAATGTCCAAGGATATAAGGGTAATAATTATAAAACTTGCCGATCGTGTTCACAACATGAAAACCCTTCAGCACCTTTCGCTTATTAAACAGAAAGAGATTTCTCAGCAGACCCTGGACATATACGCTCCTATAGCAGGCAGACTTGGAATGTTCTCTATTAAAAAGGAGCTTGAAGACCTCTCCATTAAATTTATTTATACTGAAATTTACAGGGAAATTGACGAAAACATAGCTGTCACCTCCGAGCAGAGGGAAAAATATGTACAGGAGGTTATCCAGATTATCAGCGAGAAACTGAAACAGTTTCGAATCAATGCCCGTGTCTCAGGCAGGTCTAAACATATTTATTCAATTTATAATAAAATGCTGCAGCAAAATCTTGATTTCAATCAAATCTTTGATTTAACCGCCTTTAGAATAATAGTTGATGAGCGCAGAGACTGTTTTGAAGTTCTTGGAATAATACATTCAATTTGGAAACCCATACCCGGGAGGTTTAAGGACTATATATCACTTCCCAAGGCAAACATGTATCAGAGTCTTCACACAACAGTCATTGGTCCTTATGGTCAGAGAATTGAAATACAGATTAGAACAGAAGAGATGGACCGGGTGGCAAAATACGGAATTGCCGCTCACTGGAAATACAAAGAAGGCAGAATGATTGATCAGAAAGATGACCAGCGGTTTCTCTGGCTTCACCACCTTGTTGAAACCCAGAAAGAAGTAAAGGACTCAAAAGAATTTCTCGATGTATTCAGAGTCAACCTGTTTCCTGATGAAGTTTATGTGTTTACACCAAATGGAAAGGTTGTGGAACTTCCAAAAGGTGCAACCCCGGTTGATTTTGCCTACAGAATTCATACGCAGGTTGGAAACACATGCACAGGTGCAAAGGTTAACGGGAAGATAGTTCCATTAAAACATCAGCTCCAGAGCGGAGATGTCGTAGAAATAATGACAACCCAGAATCATAATCCAAGCAGGGACTGGCTTAAATTTGTAAAAACCGCAAGGGCAAGGGCAAAAATAAAACAGTGGATTAATATTGAGCAGAGACAGCACTATATAACACTTGGCAGGGAAATCCTGGAAAGGGACATTAAAAGGAAGAACTTGAAATTACTTCCTCTTCAAAAACCAAATGAACCGATTGCAGGCTTTGAGAAAGAAGGGGTCAAAACGGTTGAGGATCTCTTTTTTGCTCTCGGGCATGGCAGAATTAAATCAGGACATGTTATTAACAGGCTTTTTCCTCAGCAGGCTGCAGAAACAGAAGAGGACAACAAACTTAAAATACAGTCCAAAAAGCCCCCTGTCAGGTCGTCGGATGGAATAAGCGTTGGAGGTTTGAACAATGTTCTGATAAGGTTTGGAAAATGCTGTAATCCTGTGTTTGGAGAAAAGATTGCAGGATTTATCACACGGGGCAGGGGAGTGAGCATTCATACTGTTGAATGCCCTTTTCTGGAAACTGTAGACCCTGAGAGAAAGATAGAGGCAAATTGGGATAATTCAGGAAAACATATATCCCGAGTGCCGATTAAGGTGCTGTGTGAAGACAAAAAAGGTATTTTAGCAGACATCACTTCATCAATTTCTGCAAGTGAAATAAACATTACAAAGGCCAAGGTTTATACTCAGCCTGATGAAAAGGCTGTTAATGTTTTTGAGGTTGAAGTAACAGGTCTTGATCAGCTTGAACTGGTTATAAGATCTATAAAGAAAGTTAAAGGAGTGCTTCAGGTAACCAGGCTGCATTCATGACAGCTTTAAATAGTCTCTTCTTTTAAAATTTTCTTTGGGGGTTTTATAATAAAGCCCGATCTTATACATCTTGTGCATACATTGATGCTTTTTGACGTACCGGCACTGAATGTTCTAACCTTTTGCAGGTTAGGCTTCCATACTTTCTTGGTTTTATTATGAGCATGGCTGATATTGTATCCAACCTGTCTTCCCTTACCGCAAATCTCACAGACTTTTGCCATTTTGATTATGCCTCCGAATCTAAAGATATGATATTTTCTTTTATGTGTTTAGCATTGCTTAAAATAATTATTTTTATCATATGTAGCGCTTATAATCAACAAAAAAGATTAATGTTTGACACATTTATCATTTTTACTTATAATAAAAACCTAAAGGAGGTGTGATACATTGAAAATATTATGTAAGTTAAAGATATGTTTTTTTGCAGCAGTAATGTTTCTCTCTTTTGCAGTATTGCCGGATACAGGTTTTGCTCAGTATACTGACAGCCCTTTTGGGGTTGTTGTTCTATTGCCGGGAGAGTCTAAAACCCTTGATTTTGATCTTTTTGGTGTTCCAAGCCTTTATCCTCTGATGGTAATGGCTGTTCTGCCTGATTTTGAAATTCGCCAGTTAAACATAACTGTTAATGCTGTTGGTGATGTTGGAACAGAGCTCATGCTTGGTTCCACAGGTTTTTTTTTCAGTCTTGCAAGCATTCTAAATTTTGAGTTTTTGCCACCGGTACTTTTTTATGGAAATGAAACCGCAAACTACAGTGTTGATCTAAATCCCGTGGTTTCAATAGGTTTTATCCTGGCGGGGATTATCTCGGAATATGCATATTTTGATGATTATCCTCTTAATATGAGCCTGAATCTTACACTTTCAAATTAAATGATTACCTATACCTTAAAGCTTATACCATGCCAAATATAAATTTATTTTTCAGAAATATTATTTTCACACTCTTTATTTCTCTTTTTTCATTTATAATCTCCTTTTCTGCCTATTCCCAGAATGATGACAGCAATGAAACAACAGGTGACTGGAGGGTTTTCAGGGGTAATCCTGCTAGAACAGGACATACAAGCCTTACAGGTCCTCCCGAAGAGATGGAAATGAAATGGAGATGGAAAATGAGCTATGAATCATCTTCTGTTTCAGCTTCGCCTGTAATTGATGATACCGGGAGGGTATGTGTAGGAACTCAGGGAGGCAGGTTTGCTGTAATAGATAACAGCGGTGGGCAGGGGTGGACATATGATGTGAAGGATCCGGTTAAAACCAGCGCTGCTGTAAATACTGATGGAAGCATTTTTGTCATTACAGAAAAAGGCTATATGTATTATCTGAATCACAACGGTGAGCTTCAGTGGAAATGTGATTACAACCAGAGGGTTCACTCATCTCCCCTTATTGCAGGCAACAATGCGGTTTTTGCGATAAACAACAACGAGATTCTTGCAGTAAACCTCGAGCCTGAAATCACCTATCCCAGAGAGAGTAAAACACTATATTTAGACGAGGTTAAACAATGGTCTGTCTCACTGGAAGATTCTGTAAAGGTTTCTCCTGCGTATTCAGACGATATGTTTTTTATTGCAGCCGGGAGATGGCTTTATGCTCTGGAGATAAACGGAGGCGAGGACAATTCAACCTCTCAGGTAAAATGGAGGTTTGGTGCAACCTCAGATATACAGTCCACCCCGGCTGTTTCCGATGGAACTGTGTTTGTGGGAGACAGTTCAGGATATCTTTACGCCCTTGATGCAGCTTCAAATGAATATGAGGGTTCAGAGATATGGAAAAGAAAATTAAGCGGAGGTGTATCCTCCTCTGTTGCAGTGCATGAAGATGATGGCAAGAAAATGTTGTATGTAGGTACTGATTCAGGAAGTCTTTACGCCTACACTCAGGACGGAGGTTATGAATGGATTTTCCCTGCAACGGGAGCGATACGATCCTCACCTTCTGTTGACGGGAACGGAGATGTTTACTTCGGTTCTGATGACGGGTATGTCTATGCGCTTTTTCATGACGGGTCTCTCAAGTGGAAATACAGGACATACGGAAAGGTTGTGTCATCTCCTGCAATAGGAGCTGATAACCGTCTCTATATCGGTTCTGATGACGGATATCTTTACTGCTTTGGAGAAAGCACCCGTGAAGAAACAAAACCCGATATTTCAATCACCACAGCTTCTAATATTTATGAACTTGAATATGACGGAAATCCAGTGACAATTGCACCAAAAATCGATTCCGAGACTGAAGGAAACAACATTCTGGGAAGGATTGCTTCTGTTACTATTGATCTTACATCACTGGAACTGTTTGGAATCACCCAGAAAGACAGAGAAAATCCCTTTTCTGTTCCTGATTACATTACAACTGATTTAATGCTTGATGATGGAATGTATGAGGACGATGTTGCAGGTGACGGGATATTTACCTATGCTTTTGCCATAACAAGCAGCCCGGAGTTAATCGGTTTTGACAGAACAACAGGTGCATTCAATCACTACCTGCCGCCTGAGATGCTTGCTGTTGGTCCTGTTACAGCTATGATTACAGTAACCGATCTTTTTGGAAACAGGGTTAGCAAACCCATTGTTTTCAATTTTATAGAAAAGTTCAGAGGAATTCCAAGAGCAGAGTTTAATCTGGATAACAGGCTTAACAGACAGACATTAATTATGTCATTCAGCTCCGGTACTCCAAGCATCCTTTCTGTAGCACCTGCAACGGGCAGACCGGGAACCCGTCAAAATATAACAATAATTGGTTTGAATACAAATTTCACTAAAAGAAGAACAAGAATTGAAATATTCAACAAAGAAGGTTTTAGAATAGCAAGGGCGCTTCCCGGTGAAGATGATGTTAATGTTCTGAGCGATACGATGTTGGATGCTGTTCTGAACATACTTGCAACTGATGAGGTTACAGACGGTGAACTGATAGGACGCTGGGACGTTACTGTCACTACCACATTCCCTGACGGCGCAGAAGAGGTTGTTATAGGAGAAAGACTTTTTGAAATATCATCTACAACTCAAAGGGTTGGTCAGGATTTCACTCATGATTTTATTTCAATCAATCCTGATGTAAACAATAGTTTTTTTGAAGACTCTTATTGCGAGTTTACATTTGATCTCACAAATGCCTACGGAGGAAGACCAAGGAATGCACCCTGGCAGATCACATCAGGTTATCCAAGAGAAATTATTATTCTTGATGCGCAGAGCGGACAGTGGAACTTATCAGTTGATATAGACGACGGTTGCGTGGTTCCTCCAACATTTAAAATACTTATAAAGGGAACAAATTTCGGTTATCTGACAGGCCAGGTAAGAGATGGTGTGACCGGAAATGGAGTAGACGGGGTTTTAATTACAGCGCTAACAGGAGAGGGCGGTTCTGCGGAAGGCAATACAACAACATCTTCTGGAGACGGATATTATATGCTTCCACTTTCCGCTGCTCTTTCAAACTACACTGTAAAGGCTGAAAAAGACGGGAAAGTTGATATAAAGAGGCGGGTAAGTATTACAGCAGATGAAGAGACAGATATTAATTTCTCTCTTTTTCAAGGTGCCGCTTGCCCACTGCTCGAGGTTCTTTCCCCAAATGCTTCAATGGATTTCAGGAGTTTCAGGGACAACGTCCTAAGCTTTGATGTCCGGGGCAGAGAATGGGTCAGGCTTTACTACAAACATTCAGATGAAGTCAGAACAATTATCAGCAACTCGGTTGATGTACGCAACAAGTTTCTTCTTTGCATTATTTATTCATTTACCGCAATGTCACAGTATTTTACGGCTGAAGGCATTAATCCATATTTCAGTAATGTTGTAGATGAGTTTATTGAAAGTCTTAAAAAAAATGCGGGGGGTGAACTTTATAGGGATTTGTCATATGAACATGAAAACATAATCAGCTTTTTAAAATTGATGGAGCAGTAAAAAGTCCACAAAACCCCCTCTCCCTGAAAAGAGCTGATGAGCTAATAAGCTGATGGCTGATAAGAGGAAA
>CAZMHH010000028.1:0-43271 GCA_964566035.1 uncultured Thermodesulfobacteriota bacterium | reverse complement strand
TTGCGACTCGCAAAAACAGTGTTCGCACTAATCTTCGCTTGATTTGGGTTTAGTATCTTTTCGGCTTCTTCAATATCGAGTTTTTCTTCTGAGAGTTTACCCCATGGAAGAGAGAGTATCCAGTCAAGATAGTGACGCACTACAGTTACTTCAGCAGACATGGGAGGCATTGCCTTGAGTTTTTTTATCTCTGCTTCAACCCTTTTCAGAACCTCCTGCGAAAGGTTTTTTGATTCAGTTTTTTTCTGCAGTTCGGATATCTCATTGGCAATCTCTTCTTTGCCGCCTCCAAGTTCTTTCTGTATTGCCCTCATCTGTTCAGACAGATAATAATCTTTCTGATTTTTCTCAATCTGTTGCTTAACCTGTGCCTTAATTCTTTTTTCAATTCTTATAAGCTCCAGCTGTGCTTCGATATGCAGATATATCTTCTCAAGCCGTTTAGATACATCAAGGGTTTCAAGAAGAATCTGTTTTTCTTCAATCTTGATATTGAGCCGGGGGGCTATAAGATCTGCAAACATCACGGGGTTTGTAATTTCACCAATCTTTGATAGTATATCCTTGTCATCCTGCTTGACCAGTTTAAAATATTCCCCAAAGCACTGGACAACAAGTTTCATAAAAGCGGTAGTCTCTGGTGAGAGATCTGCAGACTGTTCAATATTTTTAACAACAGCCAGATACTTGTCTTCTTCGACTATAATTTTTTTTATTACAGCCCTTGAGATGCCTTCAACAAGTACCTTGATACTTCCGTCAGGCATATTTAATGTCTGAAGCACAGTGGCGATAGTGCCTATTTGATAGAACGTATCAATTGATGGATTATCAACAGAAGAATCTTTCTGAGAGCACAAAAAAAGTTTCTGTTTTTGTTTAGAGGCTGTTTTAACAGCATTTACGGATTTTTCCCTTCCCACATTCAGAGACGCAACCATATATGGAAAAACAACTGTATCTCTGAGAGGCATAAGCATATAGGATTCTGATACAACATTGTTTGATTTGAAAATCATCATTCTATCCGTGGAAATTCAATTTGAATACAGGGAGAAATAATTTACAGAATTCAAAGTTTTTGTATATGGGTAAAGAATATATGGGGCTGAAAAAACTATTGCAACTGCTTTCTGACTGGAAAACAGTTACCTTTGAATGTTGCTCCACCACTCACTTAACAGCCGGCTTTATTATGCGGTTTCCTTCTTCTTGCTGTAAACAAGAATCGGTTTTGACTGTTTTATTACCACATCATTATTTATTATGCATTCTTCTACATCGTTTCGTGATGGAAGTTCATACATGATATCAAGCATAGTGCTTTCAAGAATGGAGCGCAACCCCCTTGCACCTGACTTTTTCTTTATCGCCAGTTCAGATATTGTCTCAAGAACCTCTGAAGCAAACCTGAGTTTTATATTTTCAAATTCAAAAAGTTTTTCATACTGTTTGGTAAGTGCATTCTTGGGTTTTGTAAGTATTTCGGTAAGAGCTGCCTTGTCAAGGTCATTAAGTGTTGCAACAACCGGCAGTCTTCCGATAAATTCGGGTATAAGACCGTATTTTATTAAATCTTCAGGCTGTATTGCAGCAAGTATCTCACCAATATTCTGTTGGGACCTCTGTTTTATTTCAGCTCCAAAACCTATCGTTTTTTTGCCTATCCTTTGTTCGATAATACTGTCAAGCCCGTTAAAAGCACCGCCGCAGATAAAAAGCATATTTGACGTATCAACCTGCAGGAATTCCTGCTGGGGATGCTTGCGCCCGCCTTTTGGAGGAATGTTTGCCACAGTTCCCTCAATTAGTTTCAACAGAGCCTGCTGAACTCCCTCACCTGATACATCTCTTGTTATGGAAGGGGTATCGGATTTACGGGAAACTTTATCAATCTCATCAATGTATACAATGCCTCTGCTTGCCTTTTCAATATTGTAATCTGCAGCCTGGAGAAGGCTGAGTATTATGTTTTCAACGTCTTCGCCAACATATCCCGCTTCTGTCAAAGAGGTTGCATCTGCAATTGTAAAAGGTACTTGAAGCATTTTTGCAAGGGTCTGCGCAAGAAGTGTTTTGCCTGTTCCAGTTGGACCTATAAGAATAATATTGCTTTTCTGTATCTCTATGTCATCATTTTTCCAGTTTGAATACTCAATTCTTTTGTAGTGATTATATACCGCAACAGAAAGAATTTTTTTTGCCTTATCCTGCCCTATAACATACTGATCCAGAAACTCTTTTATTTCAAATGGCTTGGGAACCGCTGCTTTACGCTTTTCAATTGCATCCTTTTGTTCTTCTGCTATGATATCATTGCATAGCTCAATGCACTCATCGCATATATAAACCGAAGGTCCTGCAACAAGTTTTTTAACTTCATCCTGGCTTTTCCCGCAGAAAGAACAGAAAAGATTGCTTTGTCTGCCGACACCTCTTTTGTTAACCATGATTGCCCCCGGGGATTATTCTTTGTCTTTGTTTATCTTCTGGGTTGCTTCTCTCTGACTTATTACTTTGTCAATTATACCATATTCCTTCGCCTGTTCGCCACTCATAAAACGGTCTCTGTCAGTGTCAATATGAATTCTTTCCTTTTCCTGTCCTGTATGTTTAACAAGAATGTCTTCAAGTTCTTCTCTCATACGTATAATTTCTTTTGCATGGATATCAATATCTGTTGCCTGCCCCTGATAACCGCCCATAGGCTGGTGGAGAAGAATTCGTGAATGAGGCAGAGCAAATCTTTTTTTGTTTTCACCCGCTGCAAGAAGCACAGCCCCCATGCTTGCCGCCTGTCCGAAACACAGTGTTGAAATATGGCATTTTACATACTGCATTGTGTCATAAATTGCAAGTCCTGCTGTAACATGGCCGCCAGGTGAGTTGATATACATGTGGATATCTTTTTCAGGGTCTTCTGATTCCAGAAAAAGCATCTGTGCAATTACAATATTTGCGACATGATCGTCAATGGTTCCTCCCAGAAAAATTATCCTGTCTTTCAAAAGTCTTGAATAGATGTCGTAGGAACGTTCTCCTCTGTTTGTCTGTTCTACAACAATAGGGATAAGCTGCATGGACGGTTGAGGCATCTGATTGTTATTTAACACTTATTTTTTCTCCCTTCGTTATTTCATTAATTTTTGCTGAATCAATTATAAACTGCATCGCCTTCTGCTGAATGATCTGAGGCGTTAAAAGATTCTTTTCGATCTTGTTTTTGACCAGAGCAATATCCTGCCCCTGGCTTTGTGCTATGTCATTATATAATTTTTCAAAATCTTCTTCTTCAGCTTTTATTTCTTCTTTTTTTGCGATTGCGTCAAGAATAAGTGTAATGCGGGCTGTATATTCTGCCCGGGGCTTAAACTGCTCGGATAACTGTTCGAGGCTTTGTCCTGCTTTTTCAAGGGTTGTATTGTATGACTCAAGCATTCTCTGATAGTCATTAATCATCATTTCTATTCTTGTCTGCACAAGGGCTTTTGGAAGTTCAAATGGGTTTTTTTCTATAAGTGTTTTGCCTATTTCACCATGCAGCATATCTTCCGCCTCTTTTTTACTCTTGGTAGTAAGTTTTTCTCTTATGTCTTTTTTCATCTCATCAATACTGTTGTATGGACCTATATCCTTTGCAAATTCATCATCTAAATCAGGCAAATGTTTTTCCTTTATCTCCTTTATTATAACTTTCCATTGAACTTCTTTTCCGGCTATATTAGTGTCATGATAATTTTCGGGAAAGGTAAGACTGAAGGTTGTCTCTTCTGACTTTTTGAGTCCTATAAGTTTGTCATAAAAACCCGGAAGAGCAACATCTTCATCAGGATCAAACCAGAAATCTTTTCTCGAGTTCCCTGCAAAGGGTTGTCCGTCTATTGTTCCTTCAAAGTCAACCACAACAATATCACCATGCTGAGAACTTCTTTCCTCTGCATCCCTTATATCTGCCTGTTCTTTTCTTATATGTGAAATGAACTTTTCTACCTCCTCATCGTCAACATCAGAACCCGGCTTTTCAATTTCAAGACCTTTGTAGCCGTCTACTTCAATCTTCGGGCTTACTTCAAAGCTTGCGCTGTAGGTAAAATCTTTTCCTTTTTCAAGAACCCCGTTTTCAATTCTTGGTTGAGACACCGGTTGTGCCTCTACTTTATCTACGGCATCTTTATAAGAATCTTTAACAATTTTTGATATAACATCTTCTTCTACCTGAGGTTTGAAATATCTCTCTAAAAGAGAGCGGGGTGCTTTGCCTTTTCTGAAGCCTCTCAAAGCAACGTTTTTCTTAATCTCAGAGTATGTACTCTCAATTTCTTTGTCCACCGTTTCCGCAGGAACCGTGACAGTGACTCTTTTTTCAATATCAGTTAAATCTGCAATCTCTACTTTCATTGTCTACCTCGTCGTTTTGTTTTTATGCGAGAGGGGGGATTTGAACCCCCACGGTCTCCCGCTGGATCCTAATTCCAGTGCGTCTGCCATTCCGCCACTCTCGCTTGTATTATTGTTTTTTCAACTAAGCCGTAATCTAATATTAATAATATTTTTAAACAAAAGTGTCAAGTGATTTAAACCAGACAAACTGTCAATATTAAAGCAAAATCAATATGTTCAATTTATAATCATGGCTTAAATCGCTGAACAAATGCTTCAAGAAGCAATAATTCCTTTGAAAAGTTCCTGTTCAGAAAAATATTGATTCCGGTCTTTTTAATAGTAAAATCTTTATACTGTTCAAAAAAAATCTCTGAAAATATTATAAAACCCTTATCATCTGTCTGTATAAGACACAGGGGCATATCAACTGGAAGTCCTGCTACAATTAAAATATTTATCACAGACCATAGTTTTAACGCCTTTTCAGCTTGAAGCTTGAAATTCAGCAGTTTTATTTCCGAGTTGTGATTGTTGAAACCACTTATTTCTGCTTTACTTTCTTTCATATCAACTGTTTTTTCAATAAGTTCATCAGGGTTAAGATCTTTTCTGAAAATAGCCTTTGTTGTACCGCTCTTTATTCGGATGTATTCTCCGTGAGTATAAATGCTTGTTGCTCTTTTACGTTTTATATCTTTCTTGAGTAATTTAACCGTGTTTTCCTGAACCCTTTGGGCAAGAATCCTTATAGAAGGAGCAATACCTCTGTCAACTTCTATGTATCCCCTTAAAAATCTTAAACGGTCCTTCAGACTTATCTCTCTGCCTACCCTGTTTAACTTTGCAAGAAGTTCTGTCCTTTTTCCGTCAGATATTTTTCTGTTTATTTTCACCTTTTCAAAATCAATAAAAACAGGTTTTAAACCCTTACCGTCTTTTATAACCATGAAGTTGTTAACAGAACAGTCCTGTTGAAGAATTGCGTTTTCAAAAACTCTTCCAGTAAGTCTTCCGACCTCTTTGGTAAGCATATTTTTTTCATTTAATTTTATATCAGACAATTTAAAATAAATGTCCTTCAACTCGACGGCATTATGTAGAAAAGACATGGCAATAAAACTTTCTTTCACTGCCAACCCTTCTTTTACCTCTGCCATAAAGAGGGGTTCAGGCGATGGAATACCCCTGCTTTTTATATAAATTCCGGCACAAAACTCTTTTTTTGCTCTGGAATTAAAAAACACGGACTTTATTATGCCGCAACAGCCTGGGTTTTTATATTTTTTAATGAAAAAAATATTTCCCTTAAATGATTTTGTGAAAACACTTTTATATGTTCCCCTTTTTATAAGGCAACATTTATTATAATTGGCAGAGCATATATCATGCCACCATTTATCAGTAAAAGTGTTTTTAAGCTTTTTCTGAATTAAAACATTCAGGTTGCCAATTCTTTTAAAGAAAAAATCCTTCATTAAATTATTTTTATCCGTTATATTTTCATGGTAAATAATGATGGTTGCATAAAAGATCAAAAAGCAGTCACTGGCTCATTAAAGTCGATAAGGAAATCTGCTTTTTTCAAGATGTTATGGGACCACCCACTTTTTTCAGAATATAAGTGAGATATATTTTAAACTTTTGTGAAACTTTTTTACCCTTTTGGCTCAGGGAAACCTATCTCTTTTCTGATCTCTTTATACTGTTCTGTAAATGTTCTGTCTCTGTTTCTAATCATAAGAGTCTGTTTAAGGTTCCTGCCTTGTTTTTCTTTTAAAAAAACATAAAGAGATATCAGAGGCGGTTTGCCCTCTATGGGTATAACATCAACCTTTCTGTCAATGCAGAGTCCTGTATCTTTTTTTGCTTCAAGAATTCTCTTTTCATATCGGAATGGATAAACAGTTATAAAGCTGCCTCCCTCCTCCAGGTGTTTCTCTGCTGAGCGAAAATAGTCTGCTATTCTGCCGTTTAATTCAAACCTGACAATTGCCCGCTCCCCCCTTGGACTTAGAACCCCCTCTTCTTTTTTGTAGTAGGGCGGTGATGAGGTTACAACAGAAAATGTTTTTTTTAGAAAAACATTCCTGACGTCTCCATTGATTATTTTAAACCTTTGTGTGACTCTGTTTAAAGCAATGGAGATCTTTCCAAGTAAAAGTCTGGGCATATCTTTTTCTATGCCCACGCCATTCATAAAGGGAAGCAGTTTGAGTACAATTAAAGGAATTGAGCACAAACCGCTTCCCAAATCAAGAAAACAGCAATGCCCTATACAGGTGCTTTTAATCTGCCTGATACTGAGCCAGGCAACAAGCATGTCATCGGTTGTATATCGTTGTCCTTTACTGGGTTGGACGATTATAAAATCGCCTGAAAGAGTATCTATTCTGGTAGCTTTGGGGATTTTTAACTCGGTCATTATTGTTTGAATCTGTAAAGACGATTTTGCATGCTATGCTCGTTGCTAAGTGTTATGTTTATGCCTTCTCCAAATTCTAAAGCCCTTACCCCGGAGCTGTCTATCCCTGATGACAATATTGCCTGTTGAAGCATTTCCAGAGGTTCATGCTGCCCATCATCACCCAGAGGAAAAGTTCCATAATGCATGGGTATGATTTTTCCCGCTTTTAAAATCTGACCGGCTTTCAAGGCCTCGTCTGCTGAAAGATGGATTGAGGAAACAAACCACTGTGGCATTGCAGGACTTATGGGCAGAAGAGCAGCCCTGATACTTGAGAACCGTTCTGCAATTTGATGGAAATGAATTCCAAAACCAGTGTCTCCGGCAAAATATACTGAACCTTTATCTGTTTCAAAAACAAAGCCCGCCCAAAGGGTTTTTCGGTGGTCAAAGAGGCCTCTTGCAGAAAAATGTCTTGCAGGAACAGAGACCAGTTTAAGACCTGTCTTTAACCATGATTCCTGCCACCAGTCAAACTCCTCAACCCTGTTTATTCCGCATTTTTCAAGAAATTTTTTGTTGCCAAGTGTGACATATATCCCAGGGTTGTATTTTCTGGACAGACGTTTAAGAGTAGCAATATCAAGGTGGTCGTAATGGTTGTGGCTAATAACAACAAAATCAATTTTCGGAAGATCTTCAAAAGCAATGCCTGGAGGGTGAACCCTTTTTGGTCCGGCAAATTTAACAGGGCTGGCTCTGTGTGACCAGATAGGGTCAGTGAGTATATTAACCCCGTTCATCTGTATCAGGAAAGTGGAATGATTAATAAAGGTTATCCTTACCTGCCCATTATCAACGGCTGCAGGCGGAGCAGAACCTTTTTTAATCTCTTTGTACTTCTCCCATTGTCCTTTTTCCCTGTTTTGTATCCATGTAAGAAATTTATGGAATTCTTTGTTAATTAAAGGTTCCTGATTATTATATTTTTTTCTGCCAAATTTTGCGGAAGCCAAATACTTTCGTCGTTTACCTGATAATCTGTTGCTCGCTTCTTCCAATGTGAGATAGGAATACAGAATTGTTCCCCAAAGAACGGTGCGCGAAATCTGTTTGTTTTTCATTTTTTTCATTATATTACTCTCATAAAGCTTCTATTCAAAAAAAGATTATTCAACTCTGTGCATTCTGCGAAGCTCTTCTCTCTCCTGTTTAATAATATATGCTATAATTTTATTCCTGGTTGCATTGTCAATATCGGCAAATTCTGCCCCGCAGTAATTAAAGTAAGGTTTGCCTCCAATCAGAACAGGGTTGTCATTCTGCATAAAGCTGTGTATTATAACAGAGCATATTATCTCTCCGTATCCTGGAAGTGTAAACGCCGCATTATCTATTTTCAAACCCTTCCATAAAACCTCTTTGCTCAGGTTTGTATAAAATCCGACTCCTCCTCCGCTTATATTTGCAATTTTTTCCACAACCTCTTTTCCCTGCACATTGAAACTTATAAACAGAGGGTTTTTTAATGACGGCTCCATTCTATAATAGCTTCTCTTCTGGTTCCTTTGTATAAGAGTGGGAATTTCAATTCTAATTGCAGAAAAACCCTTAAAAATCTCCTGCTTTACAAATTTGGAATCAAAAGTATATGGTATAAAGAAAGTTTTTTTACCCTTTTCCCTTATTTGAAAGTCAATACTGATAAATTCAGACTCTTTTATCATTTCATTGCCTTCTTCTGGAAAAAGCGCATCAATTAAAATATAACCCCCTCCAACATCTATGAGACCTGATAGAAAAGACCTGCGTCTTCCGTTCAGCCTTACCTTAACCCTTGCTCTCTGATCAAGAGCATTTAACAGAAGATTTTTAACCTCAGACGAAGTTTCAATTCTGTCTGAATATTTAACAGTTTTTGAGCCCCTGATAAGTAACTGCACACGGTAAACAAGGTAGAAAAAGATAAAGATGCCTATAAGTATAAATAAAAGTCTGATAAAAAAACTGGCTCCAAGAGTTCCAAAGCTTTCCATGAAACCCACCTTTTTTATTGAAGTTATGGACAATAGATGATGAAACTTAAACCTGTGCTGAAAGACTTTTTACGCGCGAGCTTAAGAACCAAATAATAACGCTAAAATAAGGCTCCTATAAATTATTTTACCTTAAAACTGCTTCTATTCAAAGATATTTATTGATGATGAAAAGTAAAAACAACATTGAATATTTATGGTTTTTTAGTATTATTAATAAATATAATCACAAAAAGCAGAAAATCCAAAAAATGAAACAATATTTTTTGGACTTTTTTTGATGGAAAAACACAATGAATGGTTTATAAATTCAGCGGTCTGTTACGTTTATAAGCAAGACAGATTCAGGAGTTATCATATAAAAGGTAATGGGGTTGAAAAATGGGTATAAAAAGAACAATAACCGCGCTTGGTTTTTTATTTTTTTCATTAATCATCTTATCATGCCAGCCGGAGCCCCAAAGTGACATTCATGTCAATATCCTTTATCCTGTTGGAGGAAAAGGAGACAGGTCTTTTGCAGATTCAGCATATAAAGGGCTTGTCAGGGCTTCACTTGAGGTTGATTTTACAAAAACAGAAGCAGCTCCGGAAACCCTTGAAGAGGCGCGTAATTTTTTCAACGGATGGATTTCAGAGCCTGTAAAAGGAAAAGAGCTTATCATAATAATCGGGCAGACATACTCTTTTATGTTAGAAGAGGCTGAATGCGGTTTCAATGGAAGACATGTACTTTTTTTGGATATGAATTTGCCGGAGTGCAATGACCTTCAAAGTGTAAACTATGAAACCTTTGCCCCTTCTTTTCTTGCAGGGGTCGCAGCGATGGCTGTTTCTTCTTCAAAGAAGGCAGCGGTTATGGAAGGCATGGCTATTGAGACGGTTAACCAGTTTACACGTGGGTTTATAGCAGGGGTTGAATATGCTGGAGGCAATGTGACTGAAGTAGTGGTTCTTTCAGATAATGAAACAGGTTTTGACAATATTGACAAGGCAAAAAGAGAGGCAGACAGGCTGTTCCAGAACTGTGATGTGATATTTCCGGTTGCCGGTGCGTCCGGGGCAGGGGTAATAGAGGCTGCTAAGGACAAAGGGGGCTATGCTATAGGTGTTGATACCGACCAGAGAGATATGGGAATAATGGTTGTCATAGGTTCTGTTATAAAATGTTTAGGCCAGACGGTTTATGATGTGATCTGTGATCTTTCTAAAGGCGTTTTTGAGGAAGGGAGAATAAAAACAGGTCTTGAAGAGAGAGGCACGGATTTTATTATAAATGATTTTTTCAGGGATAAAGTCCTTGACCCTCTCAATGAAGCCTATGAGCCTGCCCTTGAGGCGGAAAAGAAGGATATGGAAGAAAGAGATGATTAAAACAAACACTTTATTGTTTATATTCTCTTTTCTTTGTCTGTTGTTCTCCAATGCCTGTCATATGGAACAGGAGCATAAGGTAGGGGTGATGCTACCACTGTCTGGTGACTATTTTACCGACTGGAAAGAGCCTCTTGAATGGGCTGTTGAAAATATAAACTCTGCAGGAGGCGCTGCAGGCAAACCTCTCCGTCTTGTTTACAGGGATACCGCAGAGGCAAATCTTAAAGAAATTGTCCGTGATTTTATAGATGATAACAGTATTAAGGCAGTAATAGGTCCTGCCACATCAAGAGAGGCAATGCAGGTATCAAGGCTCTTCTCAGGAGCAAAAAAACCTCTTATTACACCGTCTGCCACATCTGATGAAATATTCAGGGCCTTTGCGGGCAATAAATATATCTGGCGCACCGTTGAGTCTGATATTGCCCAGATAAAAATGCTGCTTATAATGGCAGTTCAAAAAGGTGCTACAAAGGTTTCACTTATCTGCTCTGATGACCATTACGGAAATACTTTTTTTACATGGTTCGGGTTTTTTGCAACAGAGCTTGGAATCAGGGTTGGAGCGGTTGTGCGGTATGACCATTCCGTTGAAACGGAATGTGCAGGATATGTTGAGAAAGCGCTTGAGAAAAGCCCTGATGCTGTTATTGTGGTTCCATCCACAACACAGGCTGCAGTCTGTATTACAAGAGAGATAAAAAAAAGGGATCAGGGAGTAAAAACCCTATTCAGCGATGGCGGACAGTTGAAAGAACTCATCACAGAGCTTGGTACTGATGCTGAGGGACTGGAGGGCACAGCTCTTTCTCCTGATATGTCAACTGGTTTTGAAACAGCATACAGCATAATCTTTGACAGACAGCCACCTCCATTTGCCGCAAACCTATATGATGCTGTTTTGCTTATAGCATATGGGCTTGAACAGTCAAAAGGCAGCCAGGGGCAGGCTCTTGCAGATGCTATGCGAAAGGTTGTTGACGGCAGAGGTGAAAAAACAGGGTGGGATGCTCAGGATATTAAAAAAGCTTTATCCGCAATAAGGGCTGGCAAAGCCCCGGATATCACAGGCACCACCGGTCCTCTTGATTATGACGCTCGGTATTACGTTGATCTTATATCTTCAAACTATTGCTTCTGGCGTATTGAGGCAGGCAGATTTGTATCATATTCTTTTCTGTCAACAGGTGATTTTGCCTCGCCGGGAACATATAAGGGCTTTTCAATTTATCAGACCCTTGCATCCGATGCCGCAAAACAGGACCTTGATTTTTCAGATGACACATATCAGTACGATCCGCCTGAAAAGGAGGGGTTATGGGCATTGATACTTGCAGGATCATCGGGCTGGTCAAACTATCGCCATCAGGCAGATGCTCTGGCACAGTACAGTCTTTTAAAAGACAACGGCCTAACAGATGACAGGATTATTCTCATAATTGAAGATGACATAGCCTATAACCCTTCAAATTCCATACCAGGAGTTGTCAGAAATGTTCCAGACGGACCAAATCTATACACGCATAATGTTGAGATCGATTATAAAACAAGTCAGTTGTCTGTATATGATATTATTGATATTCTCAAAGGCCATGAGTCTGAACATCTTCCTGATGTAATCAGCAGCACAGACAGCGACAATATTCTTATCTTTATTGTAAGTCACGGTGGCACAAAAGGCATCGCTGTGGATGCAGAAGGAGGAACCGATTATCTGACCCCTCAGATGATGGGTGATGGGTTTTCTGAAATGTATGACAAAAGTTCATACCGCAGGATATTTATGGCGGTTGAAGCCTGTCACGGGGGAGTAATGGGAACTATGGTTGATGTTCCCGGAGTGGTTGTTTTTGCTAGTGCAAATGAGTATGAAAACTCGCTTGGGGCAAATTACGACCCGGCACTAAATGCATGGCTGGCGGATCAGTTTTCATATCTGCTGTATGAAACAGCGCTTATTGATATTGAATTGTCTCTTCTTGATTTTTATGAATATGTCTATTTAAGAGTAAACGGTTCTCATGTAACAGTATATAATGCCAGTTTCTTCGGTGATATGAGCCAGATAAAACTGGAGGGTTTTTATCTGCCCTGAAATAAGGGGCAGACAGATATCGGGGGCAGGAATCAGCAAAAACAAAAAGTAAATGCGTGTGCGAAGATGGATAAAAAGCCGACCACATAGAATAAAAGAGTGGATGGTAATTGGTTTTTAATTTCATTTTATCCTCCTTTTTTAGAAGCAATAGTTTTCTTTAGTCCCTTCGAAGTTTTTCAATAAACCCATAACCGTACTGCCTTTAGCAGAGAGAAAAATTAATAGTTTAGAAAAATGAGGAAGGGCTGGAGGTATAAATAAGACTTTTGCAATAGAGGTTGTACAGGTGAATCAGGTTTTCGTTGCCGAGTGCTTTAAAAACACAGGCTTGAACATTGATAAAAAAATGAAGTTTGCTTATATAAAACATTTTTCTTCCTTCATATAGGCATTCTTGTTCATGTTTTTCAAAACGGTGTAGGTCTGAATCATTTGATTTGTCATCATATTATAATTAATAATTATAGTATAGTAAAAAAAATTTTACAAGATGCAGTAAAGTTGCCTGACAGTGATGGATTTACAACATTCTGAAAAATCAGTGGATATATTGATTTGTTTTGATAATTATTTTATCTCCCGGTATACACCCAAGTTTTTCGGCAGCGCTTTCGTTTTTTAATGATATTTCAAGAAAACCGCTGCTTCCGTATATGCAGAAAAGTTCCCTGTCCGGGGCGAAACCATAGGCGGTTACAATTGTTGTTACAGACTTTCCTTTCAATTCAGCAGAGAACGGTTTTTTCAAGGTTTTTACAAGAAACACCTTAGAGATGTTAGATATAATATTTCCAAACCGGTCAATGTGTATGATCTCTCCTTCTATAATATCTTTTTTCTTTAAAACAGGTTCCGGCAGCCGATATGAGACAACGTCTGAAACCATCTTGCCAAAAGACGAGACAGGTACGCCGAGAGACAGGTGTGCAGCAGCAGGCGCAAAAACATCTCTTCCATGAAAGGTGTTGCTCACACAGGCAAGTCTGTATTTTTTATTAGCAATTTCATATACTTTTAAATCTGTTTGTTTTCTGTCAGCAAAAATAAAACTGAAAATGCCATTATCTGGTCCAACAAAAATATGATCTCCTGCGTCTATAACTATTGGTCGTCTGTCTGTGCCGACCCCGGGGTCAACAACTGCAACATGTATTGTTTTTTTCGGAAAATATGAAAAAGTTGTCATAAGAGCAAAACAGGCGCTTTTTATGTTATGGGGTTGAATATTGAGGGTAACATCGATAATTCTGCAATCAGGGTTTATTGAAAGGATCACCCCCTTCATTACAGCATTATATGTATCAACGTATCCGAAATCGGTTGTAAGGGTAATTAGAGACATTTTCTTCAGTAGTAAAAAAAGATTGATTAAATGATACTTTTAAAATATAAATATATATTAGGTAATAGGGATTTTCAATACTAAAAAAGGTAAAAAAAAAGGAGTTTCTATGAAATCAAAAGCAGTTGTTATTGCAATTTTAGCGTTTTTTCTGTTTCCATTTGCTGCTTACTCTGCAATAACCCTGGATGTAAATCTTGAAGAGATGACAGAGAGGGCAAAGTATGTTTTTTCAGGGGTTTGCACTGATAAAAAGTTGAAGACTGATGAACAGACAGGCAGAGAGGTATATATATTCACCTTCCAGGTTGAAAAAATGATAAAAGGAGAACCCAGAGATGAGTTTCAATTAAAGACAAGCAAAACCCTTGTTGATTTAAGGAAGGTACCTGTTTATGAAACAGGTGAAGAGGTTGTGCTTTTTCTATATGGTGAGAGTGAGTTCGGGTTTTCAAGCCCTGTAGGACTTGCCCAGGGCAGGTTTAATGTTAACACACTGTCTGATGGCAGCAAAGTGGTTGTAAACGGCAGGGGTAACATGGGGCTCTTCAATGGCATTGAACAGGATAAGGCAAACACAATGTTCAGGAAATATGGAGCAGGCAAAGATGTGACCTCTCAGGAATGTCCAATTGAATATGGTTCATTTCTGGATATGGTTGAAGAACTAAAATAGCTGTTAAGCTACTGCGTTGATAAGCTGTTAAGAAAAAACTTTTTAAGCTTAATAAAAATGGAGATTAAGGACATGAAAAAAATAGCATTGTTAAGCATGTTGTTTGTAGTTCTGTTTCTGACCAAACTTTATGCAGGGGGTCCTCTAAATACTTTTAAAGGAAGGGCGGTTGTTTATAAGGATTTTCCTGTTTCCTATCATGTTGATAAAAGCACACTTGGTTCTTTCTCAAATGATCAGGCAGTGACTCTGACACATGACTGTTTTCAGGTGTGGGAGGATGTGGAAACCGCAACAATTACGTTTCAAGGAGGATCGCTTCCCGAAGAGGTGACAAAAAATAATTACTGGAAATATCTTGACAATCATTCTGATGGGTATAATCCGATAGTCTTTGACACAGATGGAGCAATAATTGATGCTGAATATGGCGCCGGATCAAGTGAGAGTATAATGGGTTTTGCAGGTTCTGCATACAACCCTGCAACAGGTTATTACACAGAAGGGGTGGCGTTGCTAAACGGCAGGTTTTCATACCTTGGATATGATGAGTTCAAGGGAACCTTTGTACATGAGTTCGGACATTTCATAGGGCTTGACCACTGCCAGATAAATATGGGTTATGCTAATGACGGAAATCCTGCCACAGATATTTATGTTCCTACCATGTATCCAACCTCTTTAACAGATGACTCTTCTTTGTCGGAATTAAATCCTGATGACAAGGCAGCCCTGACCATGCTTTATCCGGCATCAAATACTTATTCAGTGTATGGTAAAATTCAGGGGCAGCTTTTATGGGAAGACAAAGAGCCTGTTCTCGGTGCAAATGTTGTTGTCTTAAATACCGCCGATCCGGATATGATTCAGTTCTCAAGCGTATCAGACTATTACGAACAGAAAGACGGTTTTTTTGAGATGTTAGTTGTACCGGGCAGTTATCGAATAGGCATTGAACCTGTTTTCAGTGATTTTTACGGGGGCTCAAGGGTAGGACCTTATGCAAAAAATGCTTTTGACATATCTTTTGCTTATCCCGTTAAAACTGGTATTTATCAAGATATTATAACGATCTCATCAAATGAAACTAAAAGCTATACTTTAACAGCTCCTGGTTATTCTCCTCTCTGCATTGCCTCATACCTGCTCGGAGCTGAGGACAGCAGACTTGAGACCTTGAGAAATTTCAGAGATGATAAACTTTCACAAGCAGCATCAGGCAGAGAGGTTGTGAAAACCTATTATGAGAAAAGCGGGCAGTTGATTGAACTATGCGAGAATAGCCCTGCAATAAAGTGGACTTTCAAGACCATGCTTGAAGCGTTTATTCCCGTAATAGGTTTATTTAATTAGCGCCTTTGCAAAATTTTACACCCAAACTTATAAGATATCTTTTGTTTGAAGATTGTTATATAATTACATATATGATGATTTACAAGACAAAAAAACTTTTTATCCTTCTGCTTCTCCTGCTTGTTCCGGTGAATGGCTGTCTTCCAAAGCCGGCTGTAAGGGTTGATATTAACACATTTTTAAGCGATAATGAAACTTTAAACGGCAAGACTGTTATTATAACAGCCTCCCTTGATGAGATTACAACCCGCTATGAACTCTATCTTAACAGGGAAGTTGAGGTCACAGCGCCTGTGAGTTATTTTGGTTCAAAGGGTTACTGGACATGGTATCTTATGCTTGAAGAAAACGGAAAAACCCTTAGGTGCTATACTCATTACTATCGACTGGAAGCAGGCAGCGATGCCATAAGAATGCTTAGAGTTCTGCGTAGTAAAAAAGGGTATTTAACAGTTACCGGAACTTTAAGAAGGGATGGCATTGACCTTAAAACAATGACATATGATAACCAGACTGTCCGCACAGATTACAGACCACCCACAAGGTTTTACCCCTTTTATGGCTGGCCATTTTATTAGAATTAGCAATTTCAGATTTTAAGTGGTGTGTTTCGCAGGATTAACCTGTTGTATTATAATGACGACAACGATTACTACTGCGATCACGATCACTAAACTGATAACTGCTTCTTGCTTAACAGTGTTCTTAGGATTTTTTTATGCAGGAAAATGAAAACAGACTGCCTGAATCTGTATCACGTATAGAAGTAGGTGGTAAAACAGTCTATCTCTTGGGTACAGCCCATGTTTCAAAACAGAGTGTAGATGATGTAAGGCGGACAATTGAGATTTTACAACCCGACACTGTATGTGTTGAGCTGTGTCCTGTGCGTTATAAGGCAATAACCCAGGGCAACCAGTGGAAAGAGATGAACATATTCAGGGTAATAAAAGAGGGGAAGGCCCTTTTTCTTCTATCACAACTTATTCTTAACTCTTTCTATAAAATGATCGGTAAACAGCTCAGTGTTCAGCCCGGTGCTGAAATGATAGAGGCAATAAATCTTTCAGAAAAAAATGGGCATTTTCTTGTTCTTGCAGACAGAGAAGTGGATATAACACTAAAGAGAGTCTGGGCGAGTCTGAACTTGTGGAACAAGCTTAAAATGCTTTCTCATGTCCTTGCTTCCATGCTGTTTGCCGAAAAGATAGATGAAAAGACCATTGAGGAGATAAAAAACAGGGATCAGATTGAGACAATACTTGAAGATTTTTCAAAATCATTTCCTCAGGTAAAAAAACATCTTATAGATGAAAGAGATACATACCTTGCGGAAAAAATCAAAAAGAGCGCCGGCAAAACTGTTGTTGCCGTTATCGGTGCAGGTCATGTTAGAGGTATTGTTGAAAAAATATACAGAGACGAACCTATTGCAAACCTTATGGAAATACCCCGGCGTTCAATTATACCGACCATCTTAAAATGGGGAATTCCAACTATTATTGCAGTACTTATTATCTATGGTTTTGTTAAAGGTGGTGCAGGTCAGGGTATAGAGTCATTATATATCTGGATATTGATAAACAGTTTTTTTGCAGCTGCAGGAGCTGTGGTTGCACTTGCTCATCCTGTTACGGTTTTTTCTGCATTTTTATGTGCTCCCATCACAAGTCTCAATCCTATGATAGCAGCAGGTTGGGCGGCTGGACTTGTCCAGGCATGGATTAAAAAACCAACCGTAGCTGATTTTGAAAACCTTTCAAGTGATATTACAACCTTGAAAGGTTTTTGGATGAATCCCGTCATAAAAATACTTCTTGTTGTTGCATTCTGCAACCTTGGAAGTTCAATAGGTACTTTTCTGGCAGGATCTATCATTGCATCAAAAGTATTTTAAAATACAAATTCACTGCTCCTGATTTTAACAACCGGTATGGTGTTATAATCAATTTCTATAACTTTCCCGCTCTGCCGCCTGTTTTTCTCATTCTCCTTCTTGCTTCATGCTTTTCAGTCTGTTTTCTTGAAAATTGAAGACATACGGGTGTGTTTCTGAACCCAAACTTATCCCGCATAGATCTTTCAAGATATCTTCTGTAGCTTAAGGTAAAGGATTCAGGGTTGTTTGTAAAGATTTTAAAAACAGGCGGAGCTGTTATCACCTGAGTTGCATAATACACCTTCGTATTTCCACTGTGTCCGCGTGGCGGCGGTTTTCTGCTTAGAATATCAGTAATCCCTTTATTGAGAACCGGTGTGGCAATACGCATGTTGTAGGTAGTCCGTATCTGGTCAATTATATCAAAAATTTTTCTAACCCTGTGACCGGTGAGAGCAGACATTATTACCAAAGGCGCAAAATCAATAAAGGGCAGCTCTGAGTATATCTGCCGGACTAGCCTGTCATGTGTCTTTTCATCTTTCTCTATTAAGTCCCATTTATTAACAGCAATAATGCAGCCTCTGTTTCTTTCATGAATTTGTGAGGCAATCTTTGCATCCTGGGTTGTTACCCCGTCCCTGGCATCAATTACAAGAATACATATTGATGATCTTTCTATGCATCTGAAGGAATGGAAGACGCAGAACTTTTCAAGATTAAACGATATCCTGGCTTTTTTTCTGATTCCGGCAGTGTCAATAAACCTTATATATCGCTCCTTGTATTTAACCATGCTGTCAACAGGATCCCTTGTAGTGCCTGCAAAATCACTGACAAGAAGTCTTTCTGAACCAAGCAGTCTGTTTATAATAGATGATTTTCCGACATTGGGTCTTCCAATAATTGAAACAACTGTTTCATCCAACTCCGAGCTTTTCTGTTTTTGTTCCGGTATGCGGCTGCATACAGTCTCCATCAAATCTTTTACCCCTGTTCTGTTTTTTGCTGAAACAGTATGAATTTGTTCTATACCCAGACGGTAAAAATCAACTACATTATCCTGTATCTTTGAATTTTCAACCTTGTTTACAACATATATTACAGGTTTCATTGTTTTTGTAAGGATATCTGCAATTTCCATATCCCCAAACTGAAGGCCATCTCTGCCGTCCATGAGAAATATGATAATATCAGCTTCTTCAATTGCAGCGGTAGTATTCTCTTTAACAAGCCTTGCCATTGCATCCTCTGTTTCTGTTTCAAATCCACCTGTATCAACAAGGATAAGCTCCCTGCCGCCCCGTAAAATGTCTTTATAGTTGCGGTCACGAGTGGCACCCGGCATATCATGAATGATTGCAATATTTTTTTTTGCTATTGCATTAAAGAGTGTAGATTTACCGACGTTTGGTCTGCCAATAATAGCAACAACTGGTTTCATATTTTAACTGTCTCCATTAATTTTAAAGTTCAAGTAAGTCCGTTTCCTGATCCCGGCTGTAAAAGTGGACGGGTAAATCGTTGAATGGGTAAAAAAGTTAACACCCTTAACCCTTACCCCTTTTTGCTTCCCGCTCATTGACTCCTTTCTCCAGCATATCCAGGGTGGTTTGAGCTGCTGCCTGTTCAGCCTCTTTTTTGCTTTTTCCTTTGCCCTTGCCTAATTGCATTGAATTTATAATAACCTGGATCTCAAAAATTTTAATATGATCGGGTCCCTCCTCATTTAAGACAATGTAGGATGGTATATTATTGAACCTGTGCTGAGCATATTCCTGAAGTTTGCTCTTAAAATCCTTAAAGAACCCCTTTTCATAAACTATTTCAATAATCTCTCTCAAGTGTTCCTGAATCAAAGAGTAGGCGCTTTCAAAACCTGTGTCATAGTAAACGGCAGCAGCCAGAGCTTCATAAACATTAGCAAGTATAGACTTTTTATGACTTCCCATACTATCTTTTTCCCCTTTTCCAAGAAGTATGTAGCTATCAAGTCCGAGTTTTAATGATACAGATGAAAGAGCCTCTTTGTTTACAACAGCAGCCCTCATTTTTGAGAGTCTGCCCTCCGAACAGTCAGCACATTTATCCATTAAAATATGGCTCACGACAAGTTCTATAACGGCATCTCCGAGGAATTCAAGGCGTTCGTTGCCAAAGGTATTTTCAAGATGACGGTCATTTGCATAGGATTTATGTGTCATTGCCTGCATAAGCATAGCTTTGTTTCTGAATTTATAGCCAATTTTTTCTTCCAGCTCAGTAATATTAATATCACCTGTATCTTTTTGATCTTCCATAATAAAACATCCTTGCATTTTTGATTATCCTGCTCTTTGGGCAATAAGCTAATCGTCTAAGTATCTTTCCCGAAGCGTGATCGCTCTTTTAAGTTCAACCCGTCTGATGGAAAAATAAATATCTGTTTAGAATATGCTGATAAGAGAGGCAACAAAGATAAACCTGCAAAAAGTAAAAAAATGAATATAAGCCTCCATATTGGAGTATTGATTTTGCTTGAAAGCTTAATACTCAACAAATCTTAAATTTAACAAATTTCTGATTTAAAAACAATCTAATAAGCTTTAATTTTGTATTTAAAAAACAAACACTGATTTTTTTTATTGCTATAATCTATTTTTTTAAATAAACTTTATAAAATAAACTACAGGTAATGACTGACTTTCAATTTAACGGTTCGACAAATCAACGATTATAAGTAACGGTTTTTACTAATAGAGTTAAAGACAAAAAACTATTTTTATAAACCTATAAAATAAAGGAAAAATAAAAAATATGGATGTCTCCGAACTTCTTATTTTTGCAACAAAACAGAATGCTTCTGATATGCACTTGAGCGCAGGCGAACCTCCAATGCTCAGAATTCACGGTGAGATGAGAAAGCTTGAGATGGAACCTCTTTCAAAAGAACAGATTCATAAAATGATTTACGATGTTTTAAATGACAGGCAGAGAAAGGTTTTTGAAGAGAACAAAGAGCTTGATTTTTCGATTTCACTTGGAGAATACGGAAGGTTTCGTGTAAACTGTTTTTATCAATTCAGAGGTGAAGCAGCGGTTTTTAGGACAATTCCAAGCAAAATAATGTCTTTTGAAGAACTGGGACTGCCCAAGGTTTGCAGAACAATTGCAGGTTATAAAAGAGGGCTTGTCCTTGTGACAGGTCCAACAGGCAGTGGAAAATCAACAACACTTGCCGCAATGATTGACCTTATAAACAGAGAAAGGAAAGAGCATATTATAACTGTAGAAGATCCGATTGAGTTTCTTCATACCTCAAAGAACTGTCTTGTTAATCAGAGGGAATTAAACGAACATACACAAAGCTTTGCAAATGCTCTTAGAAGTGCTTTAAGAGAAGACCCTGATGCTATTCTTGTGGGTGAAATGAGAGATCTTGAAACAATATCCCTTGCCCTGACTGCGGCAGAAACAGGGCATCTTGTGTTTGGAACCCTTCACACAAATAATGCCCCAAAGACAGTAGACAGAATAATAGATGTTTTTCCGTCAGGGCAGCAATCTCAGATTCGAACTCAGTTTTCTGAAGCTATTCAGGCGGTTATTTCACAGACCCTGCTCAAGAAAAGGGATGGAACTGGAAGGGTTGCAGCTCTTGAGATAATGATTGCAACACCTGCAATAAAAAACCTCATAAGGGAAAACAAGATTTCACAGATTCCATCAGCAATTCAGACAGGACAGAAGTTTGGCATGGTAACAATGGAAGCTTCAATGAAAGATTTTGTCAACAAAAGGGTGGTTGATCAGGAATCTGTTGAGGGTTATTTAAAGGAATATTCATAGGAAAATTTTAAAGAGGGCAGATAAATATGACAATAAAAGACCTACTCAGCATAATGGTTAAGTCAAGAGCATCAGACTTATACCTCACAGTTGAAAGCCCTCCGATGTTCAGGGTAGAGGGACTGACAAAACCATACGGAGAGACAAAACTTGCCGCCAATGTTACTGAGGAAATAGCAAACTCAATTATGAGCGAAAAACAGAAGGCTGCTTTTTCAGCTACCATGGAAATGAACCTGGCTCTTTTTTATCCTGATATTGGAAGATTCAGGGTAAATATCTTTAGACAGAAGGGATTTGTCGGGCTTGTTCTGCGCAAAATAGAGACCACAATTGAAACACTCGATGACCTTATTTTACCCTCTGTTATTAAAAACATAAGCCTTACAAAAAGAGGGCTTGTGCTTGTGGTTGGAGGAACTGGAACAGGAAAATCAACAACACTTGCTGCAATGATTGATTACAGAAATTCAAACACAACAGGGCACATAGTAACCATTGAAGACCCTGTTGAGTTTATTCATCAACATAAAAAATGTATTATCACTCAGCGGGAAGTGGGCATGGATACCCAAAACTATGGTCAGGCATTGAAAAACACACTGCGTCAGGCTCCAGACGTTATACTTATAGGTGAAATCAGGGATTCGGAAACAATGGAGGCAGCGGTTGCATTTGCTGAAACAGGACATCTTTGTCTTGGAACCCTTCATGCAAACAATGCCAATCAGGCAATTGAGAGGATAATGAATTTCTTCCCCTCCGAAAAACATGACCAGATTTACTTTCAACTGGGTTTAAATGTAAGGGCTATCGTTTCACAGAGGCTCGTTCCCACTGTTGACGGCCAAAGAGCCGCTGCAATTGAAATACTGATGGATACACCAAGGGTAAAAGACCTGATAATGAAAAAACGGATTGATGATCTTAAAGAGGCAATGGCTGCCGGAATTGCCGAGGGTATGCAGACATTTGATCAGGCCCTTTTTAAGCTCTATAAAGAAGGCAGGGTAGATTACGAAAACGCAATGGCTTATGCAGACAGTGCAAATGACCTTCGTCTTAAAATAAAAATGGATGAGGTTGGGGAAAAAAAGGACGCCCAGGAAGAGGAAAATCCTAAAAAAGAGACTGATTCTGACGTGTTTAAGCTTAAAACCGATTCGCCATCTGATAAATATTGATTTATGACAGTGGTTTCACAATATGAGAGAGACTTTTTTTTCTTTTCTGCTGCGACAGTTAAAGAAAGCTTTAATTATAATTTTTCTATCCGTTAAAAGTTTTTATACTGAAAAGCGTTTTCTTTGGGCAATATCACTTACCTATACTTCAATTTTTTCTCTTATACCTCTTCTGAGTGTTGTATTTATTCTTTTCAACATTTTTGGAGATCTTTCAAAGCTTAAGCATCTTGTACAGCCCATAGTTTATAAAGTCTTGGCGCCAGGTTCGCAGGCTGTTGTTCTCAATACCCTTGATGAAATTGTCAACAGTATCCATTTTGGCAGTATAGGCATTTACAGCGCTCTGTTTCTGGTAGTCTCTTTTTTTCTGCTTATTTTTGAGATGGAATATGTTATAAGGGATATATGGAAGACAAAAAATAAACTTTCAATTGTTCTAAGAGCTACTATTTACTGGACAGTCATTACGGTATTCCCGCTTCTTCTGTCTGTTCTTATTTTCATTGCAGCAAAACTGCACAAGTACAAAGCAATACAGATAATTGAGACATATATTGATCCGCATATAATCCCTACTCTTACATATGGAATTGTATGGATATCTTTTATTTTTGTCTATTTTTTTATGGCAGGTACGAAGGTCAAGCTTAGATCGGCAGTTTTTGGCGGTATAATTGCCGGAATTTCATGGCAGACTGCTGGATGGCTTTTTACAATATATACCTCAAAATTCTTTTACTATTATCCCAAGGTCTATGGACCGCTTGCTGCAATACCTCTTTTTCTTTTATGGCTTTTTCTCTGCTGGATAATATTTGTTATAGGAGCAGAAATATCATACTTTCATCAGAACTATGAAACAGAGACAAAAAAGGATAAGGATTTACAGCTTTTAAAGAAATATGCATCAGAATTAGACTTGAAATAATTAAAAAAAAGAGAGAAGGAAAAGACGTGGAAAAAACCTTTATAAAAGATATTGAGCAGGAGCTTAAGTCAGCAACAAATGTTATTAAGCCGGTGAAAGATGTTTTTCTTGTCAGAGAAAAGCAGAATGGAAAAACAAAAGCAGGCAAACCCTATATTGCCCTTGTACTCTGCGATAAGACAGGTTCGGCAAAGGGGCGTGTCTGGGACAGGGCGGAAGAGTTGTCAGCGCGTTTTGGACAGGGGGACCTTGTTGAAATAAACGCCCATCCTGTGGAATATCAGGGATCCCTTCAGCTAAATGTAAGGGACATTAATAAACACACTGGCGAAACTGATATAAGCGCTTTTCTTCCGGCATCGGCTAAAAACCCTGAAGCCTGTTTTAAGGAACTTATGGAGATTTCCGAAACAATCAATGACAAATATCTCAGGGAGCTTGTTTTTAAGGTATTTGAGGATGATGCAATTGCGAAAGCTTTCAAAAAAGCGCCCGCTGCAAAAAGCGTTCATCATTGCTATATTGGAGGGCTTATTGAACATACCCTGAGCCTTGCAAGGATAGCGGAAGGGGTTGCGGATTTCTATAAAAAGGAGATCAACAGAGATCTCCTGATAACAGGCTGCCTGCTTCATGATATTGGAAAGATATATGAACTGAACTATGAAACAAACTTTGATTATACGGATGTAGGAAGACTCATGGGGCATATAGTAGTAGGGGTTGAGATAATAAACGAGAAACTGAAATTAATTGACAACTTCCCTGAAGATACAGCCTTTGCTGTAAAGCACATGATACTTAGCCATCACGGAGAGTATGAATTTGGTTCGCCAAAAAGACCCAAAACCATTGAAGCACTTACACTTCACTTTCTTGACAACCTCGATGCCAAAATATCAGGCGTTACAGATTTCATGAAAGAGCATTCTTCAGACTCAAAGTGGACAGGTTATTATAAATTCATGGAGAGATATTTCTATACAGATACCTTTAACCGGATTGAAGAGGATGACAGTATTTAAACAATCTGTTGGCTGTAAAGGGAAAAGAGGTTATCGGTAGCAAGTTTCGTGACTGTAGCCGAATAATCAGCTATCAGCAATCATGAAAAACAGACACTCTAATACCCTGCAAACCACCGGCTACCGGTTAATTTGCGCTCTTATTTGAATCATCATAGCATCTTCATCACAGTCTGGAAATTTTATACACTTTATACAGTCTGCCCATACCTTATGAGGCAAAACCGCTTTATCAACAGGATAAAAGCCCAGCTTTTTAAAAAAATCAGGAACATAGGTCAGTACAAAGACTTTTCCTAATCCAAGTTCTGATGCCTCTTTAAGGCACGACTCAACCATTGCCCTGCCTATTCCCCTTCCGCTATAGCTCTCATTTACTGCAAGAGATCGAATCTCTGCTATGTCATCCCAGCATATGTTAAGGGCACAGGTTCCGGCAAGCTTATTGTTTTCCTGGTCAATAAAAACTATAAAATCCCGCAACTGGTCATAAAGATCGCTAAGGGATCTGCCAAGAAGTATGCCATTTTTGGAGTAAAGGGATAAAATAAGGTGAATATCCTTCACATCTGAAATCTTTGCTTTTCTTATCATGTAAGCATCTTTTCCTTTTTCAGTTGAAATGCATTAGTTAATTGAGGATGAGTTTTTCAAAACCTCCAAAGCATGCGCTTTGGTCTTTTGTGTAATTTTCCTGCCGCCAAGCATCCTTGAAATTTCATCTATTCGGGCATTTTCATCAAGAAGCCTTACATCTGTTACTGTTCTTGCGTTTTCAGTTGTTTTTCTGACAGAAAAATGGGTTGTGCCAAACGATGCAATCTGGTGGAGATGGGTAATGCATATAATCTGATGGGTTTCAGAAAGTTTCCTGAGTTTAACCCCTACTGCTTCTGCCACAGCTCCGCCAATGCCGGAGTCAACCTCATCAAATATAAGAGTCGGCACATTATAGCACGAGGCAAGAAGCTTTTTTATAGCAAGTACGATGCGTGATATTTCACCCCCTGATGCAACCTTTGACAGTGGTTTTGCATCTTCCCCACTGTTTGTTGATATGAAAAATTCAACCCTGTCATTTCCAAAACTGTTAAGTCCTGTTGCTTTGATCACAGGGTTCTGCGTATCCTCACAGACAACAGGTGTGGTCATGGTTTGAAAAGATGCATTTTTCATCCCTATTTCCGAAAGTTCCGCCTCAATTTTCTTATTCATTGCAATAGCAGCTTTATCTCTTTTTTCTGAAAGATCAGCAGCCTGTTCCCACAGCTTTATGGCGTAATGTCCAAGTTCCTTTTCAAGCGCGGCAATTTTTTCCGAGCTTGAGGCAATGTCGTTTAATTCCTGCTCTATCTGTTTACTATATACAAGAATTTCTTCAACAGACATATCATATTTTTTTTTGAGTTTCAGTATGAAGTCAATTCTTGATTCAATAATTTCCAGTCTTTGAGGGTCAAAATAAATGTTATCGGCATACTCCCTGAGAGCAAAACAGGCTTCATCAAGGTTTACTATTGAGGCGCTGATAAGTTCTTTTATTGAACTTAGCCTTGCGTCAACAGATAATCCGTCTGTAATGTTTTTTTCAGCCCTTTTCAAAACATTCAGACAAGCACCTTCCTCTTCATAAAGCTCTCTGTAGGAACCCCAGGTTTTTTCAAAAAGGCTTTGAGCGTTTGCAAGTATCTGCTTTTCCTGAAGCAGCTCGTCCTCTTCATCAGCACTCAGGGCTGCCGCTGTTATCTCCTCCAGCTGAAACTCAATTAAATCCTTTCTTTTTCTGCTCTCTTTTTCTCTGTTCTTAATATCTTCAATTTTTCTAAGCAGGCTGTTAAAATCTGAGTATGTCTGGTAATACTGCTCTCTTAACATGAGTAAACCGGCATAACGGTCAAGTATTTCAATGTGATTGTCCTCCTGTAAAAGAAGCTGCTGAGAATACTGCCCTGAAATATCAACCAGGAAGCCGGATATTCTTGACAGGGTTTGCATGTTTGTAAGAGAGTCATTTACAAAAATTTTGTTTTTTCCGCTTCTTGAAATTATCCTGCGTATAATAAGGTTGTTATCCTGGTTATCCATGCCATATTCAGTAAGCACCTCTCTTATTTGAGAATAGGAGCCAATATCAAACAGAGCCTCAACAGCGGCTTCCTCTCTGCCTGAACGGACAAGTTCAGATGATGCTCTTCCTCCCATAAGCAAAACAAGCGCTCCGACTATTATTGATTTACCTGCACCGGTCTCTCCTGAAAGGACATTTAATCCTTTATTGAATGAAATTTGCAGGTTGTCAATAATTGCAAAGTTCTTTACACTGAGTTGTTGAAGCATAAATAAAAATTATCCTTAAATAGATGATAGCAGCAATCCGGCTGATAGTTTGCAGCTGACAGCAAAACCTAAAACAGCCGTCATCATGAAGATGAATTCACTATTGTTTTTTGAGTTTTTACTACATACCACCGGCTATGAGCTTCGAGCTTTTTTATCTTTCCCCCCATTTTAGCTTTTCCTTCAATACTTCAAAATAATTTCTGAAAGGGGTCTTAACAAGAGAAATACTCTTTTCGGACCTTGTTACTTCGATAAAACAGCCCGTTTCAATCTTTGAACCAACCTGTCCGTCAACGGTTATGAAAGCATCCTCGTTTGTAGATTTTAAAACTACTTTTACCGAACTTTCCCCTGAAAGAATCAATGGTCTGTTGGTAAGAGTATGAGGACAAATTGGGGTGATTACAATAACATTCAGAGATGGATGAACTATGGGTCCTCCTGCAGAGAGCGAATACCCTGTTGAACCTGTAGGAGTGCTTATAATAAGTCCGTCTGCCTTGAAGGTGTTAAGATACAGATTGTTTACATATGTATCAAGGTCCATCATTCTTGCTATGGCCTGTTTGTTCACAACAACATCGTTTAATGCTCTGTATTTAAGGCTCTTCTTTTTATTTATGATGTTTAAGCTTATATCAAGCATCATCCTTTCTTCAACTGAAAATTTGCCCTCAATCACCCTGTCAAGCATCTGCTCTACTTCCTGTATCCTGAATTCTGTGATAAATCCAAGTGCTCCTAGATTGACCGCAATTATAGGTATTGAGTCCGCCCCTTCAATTCTTGATGTGCTCAAAAGGGTTCCATCCCCGCCAAGAACTATCAGCATATCTGCTTCTTTGGCAAGTTTATTCTGCTCAACCTTTTTTATTCCTTTTGTTTTTAAAGGATTTTCCTTAGAAACTAAAACAGCAATTCCTTTCTTAAGCAAGAAAGAACTGATTTTTTTAACAATATTAATGGCTTCAGAACGCCCCTGTTTTACTGCTATACCGATTTTTTTTATTTTCATCATTGAATATGACCCATTTTCATAAAACAGAGAAGCTGGTTTTGCAGATTTATTTTTAAAAAATTACGGACTGACCAGCTGACTTAAACGTATTTTGATATTTTTATCACTAATAAAGGTGCATGTCTATTGAAAAGTTATATAAAGCTGAAAATGATAAGATGCTTCACAACCGCTATACATAATATGAAATTTCCTCAAAAACCACACAAGTGTTCAGCCAAGTTTCTTAGAAGTTATTATTTTGTTTTAGTGGCAAATAATATTTTCACACAGATAAACAGCCTTAAAAAACAGAAAACAGAATACTTCTTTCAATTACGACAACGACAGGATTTTTGGTTTTTACAACTTACCCTGCCATTTCGGTGCGAGTTCAAAACACTCGCAAGGCTTGTGGTTGTTGACCTGTCTACCATGATAATTAAGGTTAATATAGAAAATCATCAAATATTTTTCAATATTGCAATTTGCTTTAACTAATAAAAAAGGCTATAATTTTTATAAATTTAAAATTTCAGGAGCTAAAAGATGAAAAGAAAATTTTTCAGGTATCCTTCAGCAGTTATTGTACAGTTTCGGATAAAACATGCATCATAAATTTGTTCTATTTCCTTTTGCTGCTATCACAGGTCAGGAGCTTATGAAAAAGGCTCTGCTTATAAATGCTGTTGATCCTTCAATTGGTGGAATTCTTATAAGAGGAGATAAAGGGACCGGCAAGTCAACAGCTGTTCGTTCCCTTGTTCATACGCTACCTGAAATCAAGGTTGTTGACGGATGCCCGTTTAACTGCGACCCTGAAAACTTAAGGCTTATGTGCAAGGCTTGTCAGGAGCGGTTTGAGAACGGCAATATATTGCAGTTCAGGTTTCGCAACATGGAAATCGTTGACATGCCTTTGTCTGCAACTGACGATATGGTTGTGGGCTCAATTGATATAAAAGCAGTATTGAAAGAAGGCATACGGGCGCTTCAGCCTGGAATCCTTGCACGGGCTAATAGAAATCTCCTCTATATTGACGAGGTAAACCTGCTTCATGACCATCTTGTAAATATACTGCTGGATTCTGCTGCAATGGGGATAAACCTTATTGAAAGAGAAGGGGTTTCTGTATATCATCCTGCACGGTTTATTTTAGTCGGCACTATGAATCCGGAAGAAGGCAGTCTAAGACCTCAGATACTTGACCGGTTCGGGCTCTGTGTTGATGTTTCAGCCCTTTCTTCAACAAAGGATCGGCTTGAGGTGATAAAGAGACGGAAAAGTTTTGAGAAGGACCCCTGGCTTTTTGAACAGCATTTCAAACCGGTTCAGGATTCAATAAAAGATTCAATTATAACTGCAAGAGAGATACTGCCTCAGATATCTGCTTCAACCGAGATACTTGAAAAGATAATTTCCATAACATCTGCTCTGGGTATTAAGACGCACAGGGCGGATATTGTAATGGAAAAGACATCTTGTGTTATTGCAGCGCTCGATTCAAGAACACAGGTCTGCATAGAAGACATCCTTGAGGCAGCCCTGCTTGCTCTTCCTCACCGTTTGCAGCAGAATGTATTTGATAAAAAACCAAACATTGACCGAAAGAACCTTGAGAGCATTTTAAACTCCAACAGCTCTGAACAGCTTGACCCCCTTGTCCGCCAGGAGGGTTTAAAAAAAAACTTTATAAACATTCCTGATGCTTCATTTCTGCCGGGAAAAGACGGAAAAAAAGACGGAAACAGAAACGGACCATACATCAGAGCAAGCGCAAACCAGTCACCTTCAAGCATAGCAGTTGATGCAACCATCAGAAAATGCGCTGTTGAAACGCAGACACTTAAAATAATGCCCGAACATCTTATGCAGAAGATCAGGCTTCAGAACACAGAAGCACTTTATGTACTTGTGCTTGACTCCTCCTCTTCAATGAGAATGAATAAAAAGATAGAAATTGCAAAAACCCTTTCATGGAACATACTAAATAAAACATATCAGAATAAAACCCGGGTTGCTCTCATATCTTTCAGACAGTCTGCCCCACATGTAACAGTAGCCCCTACAAAGAACTATCAGCTAATTGATGAGCGACTTGAAAATATACCATCAGGAGGCAAAACCCCTCTTACACCCGCTATTTTTGAGGCGATGAGGCTTGTTTCGAACGAGAAACAGATTGCTTCCTGCATAATTGTAATATCAGACGGGAGAGGGAATATATTCTTAAAAGAAAATATTCAAAACGATATTGCGTATCTCAAAAACTTAAATCATCCATCAACCAAGATATTCATAAACACGGATATCCCAAACAGAAGCATCGGAGTGCTTGAGCTGATAGCACAGGAACTCAACGGCTCCCATCTAAATCTTGAGGAACTGATTTGAAGAAAATTATTGCAATAACCTCTTTTGACAATTCCCTTCCGCTTAAACAGGCAATGGATGATGTGAAACAGATAATCGGGAGTGATGTCAAGATTAATAAGATTTATTTCAAGGACTTTGAATCACCTGAAATCTCTCTTGAAAGTTTGAAACAATCTGTCAGTCAGGCAGATATTGTTCTTCTTGATGTGCGCTCCGACTCAAGACTTGGAAGAGAACTTCCCCTGATTCTGAAGGATTTCACTAAAACCGTTGTTGTACTGGTAGGCTCGGACAATGCCGTTTTTTCGCTTACTCGGATGGGAAAGTTCAAAGGCAACATGATGTTTAATCCCTTAAAAGATACTGCTCTCAGTTGGGAAAAATTTGCAAAAATAAAAAATTATATAAAATTTTCAAAAAAATTACTTGGGCTTTTCCCTGTTGGAATTTTAGGTGATATTAGGAATTGGATGCTTGCCCAGGAGTATTATGCTGAAGGCGGAAGAGAAAACATTAAAAATCTACTTCTTATGCTTCTGAAAAACTACTGCGGTGTTAAAGACACAGGAAAAGTTAAAAAACCAAAGCACATGCCCTCTTTCGGTCTTTACTGTCCAGAGGGTGAGATTTTCACAAACCTTGACAGTTATAGAAGAAAAATGGGTCATGAGAAACAAAAACCAACTGTTGCCATTATTCTCACAGGGGGTATGCATCTTCATGAGGCAGTGCCTGCTGCAGAGGGACTGTACAATTGTCTTAAACAGGATGTAAATATTATTGCATTTTATTCATCTGTTGAGGATAAACTTAAAGCGCTTACAACTTACTGCGCTGAAGTTGATCTTATTGTAAACCTGCAGTATTTCAGACTGCTTGGAGGACCCTACGGCACTGACCCTGAGCAGATATATTGCTTTCTTGAAGAAAAAGGTGTCCCTCTTATTGCTGCTTTAAGGAGTTTTGAAACAGAGATTGAAAAATGGGAAGTTAAAAATTCGGGTTTGAGTCCAATTGAAACGGTGCTTGCAGTTACACTGCCGGAACTCGACGGATCTATTGAGCCTGTGTTTCTTGGAGGAATTAAAACAAGGCAACATGATCCTGTTTTTGGAACTGTCAAAGAACCGTATCTGATTTTGGAGCGCGCAGAAAAACTCTCCAGACGTATCAAAAACTGGATTACGCTTCAAAAAAAGCCCTGTCCTGAAAAGAAACTTGCAGTTATTACATACAACTATCCGCCAGGCGAGGAAAACCTCGGTGGAGCAGGTTATCTTGATTCGTTTAAAAGCATGGAGGTATTTCTAAAGAAGCTAAAAGAAAAAGGCTACAACATAGAGATGCCTGATTGTGGATTGAAAGACCTTCTTCTCTTATCAGGGTTTATTAATTCCCCCTCATATAGTCAGAGCAGAGGAATAAAGGTAGATACAGCAGAGTATTTGAACTGGTTTGGAACACTTCCCAAAGACATTCAGGAAGAGGTTGTCCTGCACTGGGGTGCAGCACCCGGTGAAATAATGGTTGATAAGGGATCAATAATTATTCCCGGCGCAGTGCTTGGAAATATATTTTTAGGGGTGCAGCCTGCAAGAGGACTTCATGAGGATTTTCAGAAGATATATCATGACACGGAACTTCCCCCCCATCATCAGTATCTGGCATTCTATTTTTATCTCCTCAAAAAATTTGGCGCTGATGCAATAATTCACTTTGGGATGCACGGCACTTTGGAGTTTTTGAAAGGAAAAGAAGTTGCGCTTTCAGGCGGATGTTATCCTGATATTCTGATTGGGGACATGCCCCATTTTTACTACTACTGGATAGGAAACACATCAGAGGCGACCATTGCAAAACGAAGGTCATATGCAGTCTGTATCTCACATGCATCCCCGCCTGTTACCGTATCAGGTCTTTATGACAGGTATCTTCTGCTTGAAGAGTTCCTGAACCAGTACAGAACTGAAAAGTCTGAAAACCTGCTGAAAAACATCTCCGATATTGCCTCTGAACTTAATTTGAAGGGCAGCCATGATGATTTAAAGAAGGAACTCTTCCGCCTGAAAAACCGTCTGATTCCACACGGGCTTCATGTTATGGATAAAATTTATTCCGAAAACGAGCTCGCTGATTATCTAATGTCAGTGATGAGGTTTAAAAGGGCTGGTGTTGAGTTTCTGCCTGAAAAAGTCGCGGTACAGGAGGGGCTGAACTGGCAGGAGATTAAGAACACAAACCTGTCAGAGCCTGTTATTGAAAAATGCAGAAGTATTGTAAAAACAGCTCTTAGAGGAGAGCCGACAGAAGGTTTTTCCAGCTATACTGTTGAATATATCAAAAATCTTGCAGACAGTTTAAACGCATCAAACGAAAGCAATGGTATTCTGAAAGGTCTTGAAGGGCGCTACATAAGACCTGCCCGAGGGGGAGATCCTATTAAAGACCCTGATATTTATCCTTCGGGAAGAGCAATGTTTGCATTTGATCCAAGACAGATCCCCACCCCATCTGCACAGGTAAGGGGGGGCATGGCTGCTGAAGAGCTCTTGAAAAGCTATAAACATAAAAACGGCAGATACCCGAAAAGTGTTGCAATTGTGCTCTGGGGGTTTGAGACAATGAAAACCGGAGGAGACACCATCGCAACAATTTTGAGGCTTCTCGGAGTAAGAATCAATCATAAAGAAAACCCGTGGATTAAAACTCTTGAGATAATACCATTGAGTGAACTTGGCCGTCCAAGGATTGATGTTCTTATAAATATTTGCGGAATTTTCAGAGACACTTTTGCCACTCATATTGATTTTCTGAACCGCGCAGTAAAACTTGCATCAGAGGCTGATGAGACAGTTGATCAGAATTATATTATATGCAATTGCACTGAAAACAGCAGGAAGTTTCCGGCACGCATTTTTGGACCTGCACCATCAGAATATGCCACTTCACTTCCAACCTTAATTGAAACAGGGGTATGGGAGAACAGTAAGGATCTGTTCCGAAAGTATTCCCAATGTATGAGCTATGCATACATGTTTTCAAAGGTTGAGAATGATGAAGACTCTTTTCATTCGGCGCTTAAAAATGTTGATATTGTAACCCAGGAGCGTGACTGTGTTGAGTATGAAATGACAGACCTTGACCATTATTACGAATTTATGGGTGGGCTTTCAAACGCAGTTGAGCAACTGACAGGCAGAAAGGCGGAACTGTTGGTAACAGACCAGACTGAGGAATTGCCTGATGTTGAAGAGCTGAGCATGGTTATAGAGAGGGCATGCAGAACAAGGCTTCTCAATCCGCGCTGGATTGACGGGATGCTTCAACATGATTTTCACGGAGCACAGAAGATAAAGCAGAGGGTGGAGCATCTTCTTGGGTTTTCGGCAACAACCGGCATGGTTAAAGACTGGCTTTATGACAGTGTGACAAGCTCTCTTGTTTTTGATCAAAGCACAAGAAACAGATTGAACCGAAACAACCCTTATGCCTTGAAAAGAATTGCAGAGATTCTGCTTGAAACAGAAAAAAGGGGCTTGTGGAAAACAAGCCCCGAGACTTGCGAAAGATTAAGAGACATGCTGCTTGAGATTGAAGCAGATGTTGAGTAAGTCTTTTACCACTTATCCCTCCTGACAATTTCATCTATTGAAAGCCTTTTCTTCTCTTTTACTGATGGGTCATTTATCCTCTTGACAGGAAGTCTTTAATGGATAATCCTTTTTTAGTTCCCTATTTAAACAGTTTTCAACCTTTTCAGAAAAGCTACTTTAACTTACTTGTTTTACTTATAAAATTTCAAATATCTGGCTCTTGACTTTTTATAAATATGTTTTAATTTTGTAGTGAGAGAAAAAACTATAGAAAAGAAAGGAGGTAAATAAAATGATTGCGAGATTAATGAATGATTTAAGTCCTGTTCATAATGACTTTCAAAGACTATTGGAAGAACTTGAAAATATTGACACAGGACTGCGCTTAGCACCGATTAGAAGTGTTCCGAGAGGAACCTATCCTGCTGTAAACATAAGCCAGGATGGAAATTCATTTTATGTCAAGGTTTTTGCTCCGGGTATTGATATTTCCAAAGCAGAACTTGTTTATCAGGATAATGCAATAACAATAAAGGGCACAAGACAGTCTGTTGAAACCAATGCGAAACAGAGTTATCATCGAAGAGAACGTTTTGCAGGATCATTTTCAAGGGTAATAAGTCTGCCAGACGGGCTTGACCCTGAAAACATTAACGCAAAATATACTGACGGAGTACTTTTTATAACCATTGCAAAAAAACCTGAAACAAAACCACGACAGATTGAAGTAAAAGTTTCATAACAGCAGAAAGGGGGTGCTTTAAAAATGGCAGATATTAAGGTAAAAGATGATAAGTTGAATAAAAAAGAAGATGCTGCCCACAGAGAGAGAATGACTACAGTGCCTCTGGTAGATATTTTTGAAGAGGAAAACAATATTACGCTTATTGGCGATATGCCCGGTGTCTCAAAAGACGATCTTGATCTGAATATCGAAAAGGATGTTTTGCATATCTACGGAAAAATACAAGCAGCTGATGAAAAGAGTCCTCAATATTCAGAATTCCGGGAAATGGACTACTACAGAGCATTCAATATCAGCGATGGAATAGACACGGATAAGATTGATGCATCTTTAAACAATGGAGTATTAAAAGTTGTTCTTCCAAAGTCAGAAAGACTGAAACCAAAGAAAATTGAAATTAAATATTAAAACATGGAAAGGAGGTAAATAAAATGGCTATAACATTATGGAAAGACAAAAGACCTGCAACCGTGTTTGAAAACCTGAAAAATGAGATGGACAGATGGTTTAATGAAACATTCCCGAGGAATATTGGACAAACAGAATCTGTGTTTGATGACAGAGAAATGTTAAACTTTCCGGCTGTTGATATTCAGGAAAAGGAAGATAAGTACATTGTAAAGGCGGAACTGCCCGGCATGAAAAAAGATGACATAAATGTTGAATTCAACAACGGCAGACTTGTTATAAGAGGCGAAAAAAAGTTTGAACATGAAGACAAGAAGAAGGATTTCCACCGTATTGAAAGTTATTACGGAAGCTTTCACAGAAGTTTTGAGATTCCTGAGGAAGTAAAGGAAGAGGATATTAAAGCAGAATATAAAAACGGAATACTTGAACTGAGTATACCTGTAAAGGAACCTGAAAAGAAGAAGACAAAGAAGATAAAGATTAACTGAGACTTTTTAGCCTATGTTTAAAAGCAGGGGAGGATCGGTCCCTTCCCTGCTTATTTCTCAGCCGGCAGTTTTATAATAAATGTAGAACCGCTGCCTCTTGAACTTTCAACCTCTATTGAGCCTTTGTGTAGCATTATTATATGTTTTACTATAGAAAGTCCAAGCCCGGTCCCCCCTACACTTCTTGAACGTGACTTATCCACGACATAAAATCTTTCAAAAATTCTGGAAGTCTGACTTGGTGCAATACCAATGCCTGTGTCTTTAATTGAGATGTAAGTCCATTGGCTGTCCTGTTTTACTTGAACAGATATACCCCCCTCTTCTGTGTACTTGATTGCATTGTCTATAAGGTTTATGAATACCTGCTCCATTTTGAAAGCATCCGCTTTTATTATACATGGGTCTTCTGAAATGAATATCTCAAAGGAGAGTGTTTTATCAGCAAGTTTCTGTTCATAGATTTTATTAACATTATCTATAAGTGTCCAGATATTTACATCTTCGAGTTCAAGCTTAGGATCTTTTTCAATATTTGAAAGAATAAGCAGATCTTTAACAATGTTTATAAGTCGGTCGGTATGACGGTTTATAATCGAAAGATAGTGTTTATGGGTTACATCATCAAGCTCTTCTGTTATTGTTTCAATAAATCCTTTTATTGCGGTAAGCGGGGTTCTGAGTTCATGTGATACATTGACGACAAAATCCTTTTTAATCTTTTCAACATTGCGAATGTCTGAAACGTCAAGAAGTGTTATAACAAGCTCTTTTTTAGGTTCAAGACGTGATGAACTGCACAGAAATGTTCTGTCATTGATCACAATTTCATTTATTGTGTTATTAGCCCCGTGATTCACCTTTTTAACGATTTCTCCAAATTGGGGTTCTCTTATTATTTCCCAGAAAAACCTGCCCTCCACAGATTCTTCTTTTGTGAGCTGTTTTAAACTCTCATTTGCCATTATTATTCTGCCTTCACTGTCCATTACAATAAGAGCTTCGTGTATTGAGGCTATAATGTTTTTCAACTCCTCCTTTTGAACCGACACTTCATTAAAAAGACTTCTTATTTTTTCTGTCATGTAATTAAAACTGGCTGAAAACTCTGAGAATTCATCTTCGGGTTTTGAATCAACACAAACGTTGAAATCTCCTTCAGCAATTTTTTTTGAAGCCTGACTGAGAACGCTGAGTGGTTGGGTAAGTTTTTTTGAAAGAAAATAGGTAATTGTTAATAGAACAACAAGGGCTGCTAAAATTATATACAAAAAATGGATAGTCAATTCTTTCAACACGGATTCAATTTCAGTAATAAGCATGCTTGTTCTTATGATTCCAAAGAGCTGCCCGGAAGAATCTTTAACAGGAACTGCAACATAAAGCATTGATTCATCAATACTCGAACTGTATCTAAGAGATGCACCGGTTCCTCCCAGAAGAGCATCTGCAATTTCGGGTCTTTCCCTGTGATTATCAAGAGATGAAACAGATTTTTGGGAATCGGCTAAAACAACACCGTCAAGAGCTATAATAGTAAAACGCAGGTTTGTGGCTTGACCTGTCAGGCTTACCACACGGGTAAGCTCTTCCATATCATCATTCTGTAAAAGAGTTAAAATGGAAGGTTGAAAAGCATAACAGGTCTGCTCAAGGTTTTGTGTAAAAGTGTTTATCTGATGTTGCCTGATAATGCGAATTGAAAAGAAAAAGATGACAGATGAAAAAAGACAGGTTATCAGGAAATAGCCAATAAAGATTTTTGCAAAAAAAGGTTTTTTCATTCTTCCAGTTTATATCCCAGACCACGAACATTTTTAATGATTTTTGCTATATCCCCGAGTTTCTCCCGCAGGTGTCTTATATGGACATCGACTGTTCTGTCTATTACAGCTTTTTCTTCACCCCAGAGAAAATCAAGAATCTTATCCCTTGTAAAGACCCATCCCTTTTTTGAAGCAAGCAGTTCAAGTATCTTGAATTCTGTCAGCGTGAGGACAATTTTGTTGCCATTAACATAGACCTCGTGGCGCTGAAGATCCATTACAAGCCCGTCTGATATCTCAATTTTTCGCGACTTGCTTCCTGAGCTGTTTCTCCTTAAAACCGCTTTGACCCTTGACACGAGTTCTTTGGGAGAGAAGGGCTTGGTTACGTAATCATCAGCACCGAGTTCAAGCCCTATAATCCTGTCCATCTCTTCACTCTTAGCTGTCAGCATGATTATGGCAACAGAGCTGTATTCATTGCTTTTGCGAAGTTTTTTACAGATATCAAGCCCGTCGATATCAGGCAGCATCAAATCAAGTATTATCAGATCAGGTGTCTTTTTATGAAGGTATTCAAAGAAACCTTTGCCGTCAAGAAAACTTACGACATTAAAACCTGCCTTTGAAAGATGTATAGAAACAAGCTCTACAATATCCTCTTCATCTTCAACTATGACAACCGTCTTATTCATCAGATCTCCACAACTGTAAAATAATAAAAAGTATATATCGTTTTTATGTTTATATCAAACCTAATCTGAAGGATTTGAGATTTTCGAGCTTTCCTTCAATACACATACCCTGGCTTGTTAAGAACTATGCAATACCATTAAACATATTTCATTTAACTTCATTAAAATTAATTTTATGTTAAGAACGGGTAAATTAAAATTAACAGGATAATATATTCAACGTTTTCATATATCTATGCAACAGAAAACAAAAACCATTCCCATTCAAAACCTTTTTAGAAGCTTTATAAGTGCTGAAACAGGGGTTTTAATCATGAATCTTAAAAGAAGACATATCAACATTTTCCCAGGTTTTATTGACAAGGGTTTCTAAAGAATTCCAATCCTTTATATTGATCCATTCAGCAATGCTGTGGGCAACATTTGGGTAATTTATTGCTTTTTGTGCCGGTTTTTTTAACCATTGTTTAAGGTTATCTCTGTTTAGATTTTTCATCACCGTTCCACATCCCAGACATTCAAGAGCTAAAGCATTTGCAACCTGCTCATACTGCCCTGCAAGCGGTTTTGCAAGTATTTTTTTCCCCATGTTAACAGCCTCACTTGCAAGCTCAAAACCTGCATTTGAAATAACTCCCTCACAGGCCATCAAATCATTTAAAAAACCCTCTCTTGAAAATGGGTTCAAGATTATATTGCCGATTATCGTCGGCTTGTCAATGCCTGTATAATAATGAAACGAGTGGTCATCAAAACCCGTGAGAAAATCCAGTACTTCCCCCCGGTCTTCAAACGGGAGATAGACAACTATTTTCTTCTCCTCTGTCTTTACCTCTTCTTTATTCATAACAGGAATAATAGGGGGAAGAATAGGCTGGTTGAAATGGTGCCAGTGAAGCCCCAGAGGAAAATCAACAGGGGCAAAATATTGCAATATAAGTCTTGCCACAGGATCATAGCCTGCAACAGGTATCTTATACCTGAAAGCATACTGATGACCAATGCCAATTGATGGAACTTTAAGCCTCTTTGCAACCCGTGATGATATCGGTTCGAAATCGGATATCACAAGATCGTAAGTCCTCTTATCAAATCTCTTTATATCCTCCATAAATGTAAACAAGCTGAATTCTTTAATTGTATTAAACGTATCAATTTTGCCTTTTTTTATAGCAAACGTCATTCCTTTATAAACAGTAAAAGGCTTGAACAGCTCAACATCCCATAAATTCTCTGCCGATCTTCCACTGAAGATTACCTCAACATCATGGCCTGCTGTTTTGAGAGCTTTTATAACCTCTCGCGAACGGCTGATATGACCGTTGCCTGTTGCCTGAACTCCATAGAGTATTTGCATTGTTTTTATCGTGTTATATATCCTTTCATGGTTGTAATCGTTTCCCGCTGTCTCACCATCAATTATAAGCCTGACACCTACATACCTGCGGAAACCGCTGCAGTATTAAGCCCAAATTCACATACAGGTGCTTTTTTGAATTCTGCTTTAATGAAATGCAGTTTTTCCGGCTTGTATCCTTTATCATAAAACATATCCGGGTTTTCAGACTGAGCAACGGCAATTCTATCTGCAAGACCATATAGCCAGTTGATGGCAATTTCTGCAAATCCTCCCATATCCTCGTCCCCAATTGTTTCCATTATTTCCTGATATAATTCCATATCAAATACGACTGTACAATTTATATGAAGGAGTTTGGAGGCAATTATTCCCAATATTCCAACAGGACCGGGTGTTGATATGAATATTTCATCAGGATCAAATTCACATATTTTTTTCAGTGATGATAAGACTGAAGGTGTCTCTATAATAAAGGAGCTATCCGGATGAAATTTAAAAGTGTAAATACTCTGAAGATTTAGATAGCTGCATGCAGCTGCATTTTCAGGGATTGAACACACGGCACCAAAAACCTCCCACCTTTTTTCATTTGTACTGCTCATTATCTCAGAAACAACTTCACACATATTTGACACCCGGCTTGTATCATCTGTAAACCAGAGAAGCCGTCTTTTTTTGAGCTTTTTTCTGCCGCAGTATGACTCAGTCAAAGTATTTAAAAGGAGACGTGACTGGTTAAGAACTTCCATTGTAGTAAAAAAGGGAGCTGAGAGAAAAAAAGCAGGAAGAGCTCCCGAGATTCTCTTAAAAACCCCCATAATGTTACCATCACCCAGATCTTCTTCAATCCCTGCAATAAATTCTCTTAAAAGATGGTCTGCAATGCGGGAAATCCTGTCATAAACAATATCAATTGTTTCTTCAACCGGAAACTCTTTTCCCTTTTGAAAAGAGTCTATAAGCTCAACAAAAAGTTCCTGAAGAGCGTCTGATTTAACCCTGTTGAACATACGTATTTTTCTAAGGCTCAACCTGTCTTTAAAGCCCATGGATTTTTTTTCAAAGATTAGATCTGAAACAGAACTTATAAATGAAGAGGTAATAGGCTTTCCTCTGTTTTTGGAAAAATCGCAGGCTATTTTATAAAGTGCAAAAGCAAGTCCCTGATAGTCATTATGCCGTCCTGATACAGATGTCTGTTTGCTTTTAAGTTGTTCGAGAAACATTTCCGGTGTGTCACTGTTTGAATATGTATAGGTTCTTCCGATAAAAAGTCCGCTGTGGTCATCAGTTCCTGCGGTAAAGCCTTTTATCCATCCGGAATCGCTGAAGGGTTCAATTCTGTATTTTGAATAGAGCCTGTCTATTTTTTCAGGTGTAAGAGACTGCAGCGCATCCATCAACGTTTCATTGGCAGCTCTGCCCCTGCTTCCGTTTATTACCTCAAAGTAATCAAAAAGAAGTATAAGTTTTTCGATACAGTCAATGTTGAGCTTTTTGTTGATAGAATATGTTGCATGGGCAACAGAATGGGCAAGCCCTTCCTGCCTCAGGTAATCCCTGAACTGATAAATGTCTGTTCTGATTTTATCTATTATTTCGAACTGAACATGGTTTAGCCCGAATACAAGAACATGAATTTTACAGCCGTTTTCTGGGAAATATGTTGTCACCTCAACTCCGGTTATGACCTTATCTGGGTATTTCTCTTTCAGAAGAAGAGAACCCCTTAGTTCATTGTGGTCTGTCACCGTAACAAAATCCATGCCCTTCTTCTTTGCCTCCATAAATATGGTTTCAGGTGTTGTATAAGATTCCCTTGCACCGAGTCTCTGCAGAAACCACTCTGAAGGGTGGTCTGAAAAAGCCGAATGGACATGAAGATCAACCTTTGCCATTAGTATATTCTCGCTTTTATTATCAAAATATGCATTTTTTGTTTTATTTTTACAAATATAAGTTAAGATAAAACAAAGAAACTGTTATTTTACTGTTATTTTTATGATTATTTAAAGTTTTTACCCCTGGGTGCCTGAGCAACTAATTGCTAAATCTGATTCAAGTTCCTTCCAACGTGATAAATTTGAAAAAAGATAATCACCTTTAATATGGGGTGGTATCCTGTTGCTTGATTTTGGTTTTGAATTAAAATCGGAATATACAGTTTTTTTATTGCCCGCTTTTACCCCCTTTTTTCCATCTGTAATGATTTCAAAAAGCTTTTCAAGTGAAACACTTCTTGTTTCCTCTGAGATCAGGATAATAAATGAGCTTACAGTAAGAAGCGGATACCGGCATTTTTTCCCTTGTCTATCGGATGCTGTTATAAATCCCTTCTGTCTGTCTTTGTCACTGTAAAATGACTGAATATCTGAATTAAATTTATCCACCAGATTATCAATAACTTGCAGTTTATCAGTAATGTTTTTTTGTCTCTCTTTTAATTTTATACCTGCAAAAAAGTCATCGCCCCCGACATGCCCGACAAAGCAGCAGTCTCCATTCAGAAAACTTCTCAGTATTTCAGAGAAAAGAAGAATTGCCCTGTCTCCAAGTCTGAAACCATAGTTGTCATTGAACGGTTTAAAATTGTCGAAATCAAAATAGGCATATAGATAGTCATGATCTTGGTTGTAAAATGATTCTGAAATAAACTGATTTATCAGTTTATTTCCCGGCAGGTTGCTGAGCGGATTCTGGTCCCTTGCCGCAGCAAGATTTTTTTCATGAAGGACCTTCAAAAGAGACTGGGCACTTAAAAACCCGACATATACTGAGTTTTCTGAAATAATAATACCTTCCGAATTGTTCTCAAGTGAGAATATATCAAGAATATTCTCAGCGCTTTTATGTATTTCAGCAATCGGGCAACGTGTTACAAAATTCATAACAGACTGTTTCATGCATGTGTTTAACAGCAGATCCTGTCCATAGCGTGAATAGACATATTCCTTTAAATCCTGCTCCCTGACAACCCCGAGTGGCTCGTCAAATTCATCTACTACCGGAAAAAAAGTTCGGTATTTATTGTTTCTGAACAATTCCAGAACCATTGTCATTGTTGTATTTTTTACGTTTATTGGATCTATATAGTCCATGTTTTCCAATATTATCTTACTGTCTGATGGTAGCTTCCTTTTCTCTTTACTGTTAAAAAACCTTATTGTGTCATACTGAAAAGAGAGTAAATTTATATCAACTGTGGGCTTTTGTATAAAATAGCCCTGAACAAAATCACAGCCTATTTTCTTACACACCATAAACTCCTCTTCTGTCTCAACACCTTCAGCAATAACAACTATTCCAAGCATGTGCGCCATGTTTATAATTTTTGAAACAAAAAGTTGTTTCCTTGGATCCTGTATTGCTGATATGAAAAACCTGTCTATCTTTATAAAATCTGGCTCGGAATTGTAAAGAAGCTGCAACCCTGAAAAACCGGTTCCGAAATCATCTATTGCGATTTTAAATAACTGGTTTTTCTTATTCTTAAGCAGGTCTTTAATATAGTTGTTGGGTTCAAATTTGTGCTTTTCAGAAAGTTCAAATGCAAGTATGTTTGAATCAAGTCCGTATTTTTGAAGTATTTTTTTTGTAATACCGGGACTGTAATCCGGCATGGTCAGGGTTCTGTTATCTATATTATAAAAGAGTTTGCATTTTTGATGAAAAGGTAGCAGGATAAATTTCTTAATTGCTTTTTCTCTCAGAATTAAATCAAAGCTGTTCAGGGTTGATGTTTCAAACGCAAAATCAAAAACATCCTGTATAGTCTCAAATCCAGCATCCTGATAATTCCTAAGCAGAACCTCAACCCCCATACATGTTCCGGTATATATGTTTACAATCGGCTGAAATGCAAAGTCTAGTTTTGCAGCTACCTCTTCCCATTTTATTTCAGAAATCATATCATATGCTCCTTTCTCTGTTTAGTCCCACTTCAAGCGTGATTAATTATGTTTTAAGCAAAAAAACACTCGAAA
>CAZMHH010000027.1:0-43437 GCA_964566035.1 uncultured Thermodesulfobacteriota bacterium | reverse complement strand
TGATAAATACTCTTTTTTTTCCTCTTTTGACTGGTTTTTCAGGTCACTTATTATCTGATTAATAGTAAGTTTTTGAGTTTCTGCTCTTAATCGGTTTATATTTTCAAGTATCATGTCTATTTTATCTAAGTCCGGCTCTTCTTCCATTAAAAGACCAATCAATTTTGTCTGCTCAGCCTGAATATGCTGTCTGTGCTGCCGGAGTTCGTTGTAGAACCCCTGCTTCCTTTTAAAAAGCCTTGGTTGAATCCGCTCATCCTGTTTTTCTGCATTTTTGATTTCAATTTCCTGACCAAATTTCTCAAAAAAATATCTATAACCCGCAATGCTTATCATAAGACCGTTTATGAAAAGCGATATAACAAGCACTGTTTTAATAAATTTAATATTCATACATTTATTCTCCTTTTGTTTCTTCAATTAGTTCCGAATAACCGCCTGCAAGGGAAAATGGTGATATATCATAAAAGAACTCAGCGTATATATCTCTTTCAAGCCCTGAACTTCCGGGATATTGGACTGTATAAGATTCAAAAACAGTTCCAATGACAAGTCCTGCAAAAAGTGCTGCTATTGAGGCGACTGCAAGATTCAGGTTAAAACCCCGGAGCCGTGAAAGAATTATGTTGAAAAAAGAGCTCCTTTCATACTCTTCTATTCGGTCCAAGACCTTGCAGGTCATGTCAGATGGTGGCGGGCTTTCAGGAATTTCAGACAATGTTTCCCATACTCTGAGCAGTTTTGTATATTCATCAGAACAAGCTGAACATTCTGATATATGTTTTTTTAATAAAAACCTGTCAGAATCTGAAACACTGCCTGTAACATATTTAATTAACCTATTATTAATATTGTTGCAATCCATCTTACAGTCCCTTCCTAAATAGTATTGAAAGTTGATCCTTCATAGCGGACATTCCTCTTGCTACAAGGGCTTCCACTGCAGAAACAGAGCATCGAAGTATTTGGGCTGTCTCCTTGTAACTTAAATTTTCAAACCTGAGAAGAAGCAAAGCAAGTCGTTGTCTTTCAGGGAGCATATCAAGTGCATTTCTTACTATTTGATCTCTTTCTTCTTTTTCCACAATATCATACTGGCTTAAACCCTGTGAAACTTCATAAATTTCATCACCCGGTTTTAAGGTTTCTCTGCCCTGTTTTTTTGAGTAATTGATACAGTGATTTACTGCTACTCTGTAAAGCCAGGTAAAAAATTTCGCATCAGGAGTATATGATGCCGAAGATCTATACACTTTAAAAAAAATATCCTGAGTCAGATCCCTTGCTGAGTCATCATTGCCGGTAAACCGGTAAGCTGTTTTATATATACTGTATTGATACCGTGTCATGAGCTCTTTAAAAGCTTCTTTATCTTTGTTTTTCAACATGCTCATCAAATCAGCATCAGACGCATTTTTGTAGTCCATGGTATTTGTCATTTTTTTTCAATGCAGCGTTTAAGCAGTTTGCAAAATTCTATAGGCTATATGAGGAATCAAAAACCTTACACCTGTGCAGTTTGTAAACTAATTAACAATTTTACGTTAAAAAACCTTCGGTATTTATTGCCAGAAATGGGCAATTTTCTGTCTTAAAGCCTGTTTGTCAGGAAAAAAAGAGTGATCCAATGCTGTAAGGTTTAAAGACTTTAAATCCTGCTCAGTAAACCCGAGTTTATCAACCGCTAATACATATTCATCTGAAAGAGTTATGTTTGAAATTGCAGGATCATCTGTGTTTAGCGAGAATAAAACCCCCTTCTCCTTGAATAGTTTAGCTGGATGTTTACTTATACTGGTAACAGTGCCTGTGTGAAGATTGCTGGTAAGACAAACTTCAAGTAAAATATTATTTTTAATCAATAAATCTATTGTTTTATCTTCATTAATTGATTTTGTACCATGACCTATTCTGTCTGCCTGAAATTCTGTAACTGCCTCGTTGATGTTCTCTGCAGACCCAGCCTCTCCAGCGTGAATGGTTATAGAAAGCCCATTATCCTTTGCTTTTTTAAACAGGTTAGAGAAAGGTTTTGCTGATTTTTCAGTTTCATTGCCGGCAATATCAAGCCCGGAAAAATATCCGGATGGAAGGTATAATATCATATCCACCGTTTTTTGAGCAAGCTCAACTCCAAAGTCTCTGCTGATGGTAAGTATCGGCGTTACGATAATATCATAGGCTTTTGATGCCTGTTGAATTGAGCCCTGAACCCAGTCTATTACATCCCTCTCATTAAACCTGCCGCTGCAGGCAAAATGGGTGGGGCTGTAGCGAAGTTCGAGGTATTTTACATTGTCTTCAGCAGCTTCTTTTACAGCGGTATAGGCAATATATTCAATTGCCTCCCTGTTTGGATAAACCCCTCTGAATATCTTGAACTTGTTCAGAAATGATTCAAAGGAAGGCGGATCATTATCGGTCTGAACCATTATTCTTAAATCTGCAAGATTCCGGGTTGGAAGACAGCCTCCGTATTCCTGAGCAACCTTAAGCAGGGTTTCAGGGGATATGCTCCCCTCCAAATGACGGTGAAGATCAGTTTTAGGAAAATCTCTCATCTGTTGTAAAAGGCTTTTCATATGGCGTTAATTCATTTATAATAATTAACAGATTAACCTTTTTATATTATAACCTTTTAAGGCTGAATGTATGAGATTTTTTTTGATTTTCTTGCTGTTATTTTCTGGCGGGTGCGGTTTTAGAGATTCTCCGCCCTTTATAACCGCAAAAGTTGTTTACATGAACGACAACGAAAAAAGAATTGATAATTTTAATTTTCTTTATAAATGGGAGGAACGGGGAGAAACACCCTTTCTTAAAACCCACAGCCTCAGGTCGAAAGATGTTATACTTGAAATTTTTCTGCCTTCAGAAGACAGGCCTCAAAGAGTTTATTCTGAAACTGTAAAGATACCGCTTAATGTTGTTTCCTCTATTTCAAACGACTTTACCGCATCAGGAATGGAAATCAGTGTCAAGAAAAAAAACGGCGAGACCATAACCGGAACAGACAGGTTTCCAAGAATACTCAAAAAAGATGAGAAATCAGGACTTGCTGACTATAAGATATTCATTACAGGTATGGAAACTACTAACGGCAAAAAAACAAGTTTTGAAGCGCCGCTAAATGTGGTTAAAAAGATAGAGATCTTGGAAGTCAGTATGTAAATACCTTTACGGGCCAGCCGGTAGAAAATACCACTTCTCCTTTGTTTGTAACGACAAGCGCCTCAACCTCCGGCATTTCTTCAATCAGCTCGATACCGTCCTTTTCTCCCAGCACAAAAAGCACAGTGGAAAGGGCATCGCTGTCAAGCCCTTTAGGTGCAATAACGCTTGCAGACTGAATGGTTTCAACAGGCATACCGGTTCTGGGGTCAATGATATGGGTTTTTCTTTTTCCTTTTTTATTATAAAAGTTTTCATAGTCTCCTGACGTTGAAACAGCCCTGTCCTTAAGTTTTATTATTGTTAAAAATGAATCTTCATTCCTTGGATGTTTTATTCCAACCGTCCATTCAGAGTAATCAGGCTTTTTACCTATAGTGCATATTGTTCCGCCTGCAGCAACAAGGGCATTTTTTATTCCTTTTGTTTGTAAAAGAGCTATTGCCTTGTCTGCAACATAACCCTTTGAAAATCCACCCACATCAATCCATGTCCCTTTTTTTGAGAGGAAACCGGTATTGTTTTCGTGGTTTATTTCAATAGCATTGTAATCTACCAGTAATTTTGTATTTTCAATTGTTTTATTATCTGGTTCTGAGCCTGAAAGGCCTGGGATATCCTTGTTGAAACCCCATAATTTAAGCAATGGGCCGATTGTTAAATCAAAAGCCCCCCCTGACAATTTGCTGAATTTTAATGCTTCATTAAGGGCATCTGCTGTTTCAGGGCTAATAGGCACCGGACATATCCCGGCATTGCTATTGATTTTTGAAACATCGCTTTCAGGGATATAATTGCTGAGAAGAGAGTTAATTCTGTCCATTTCATTAAATGCCTCATTTATTGCTTCTGTGGCATTATCACCCCATGCTTTTATTTCTACAAAAGTGTGAAGAAGGGGTATTGCCCTGGATATAATTTCAGGGGAACTATTTTTTTCTGCATTTATTGAGCTGATACTCAGGAGGATAAAAATAACAGTGAATAAAAAGGTTTTCATAAAAAAAAATCCTTTGTGGCGTTTTTTTAATATTAAAACAGGATATTTTAATCTTTTCAAGTTATATTTGAGCCTTATGCAGTGGTACGTTATTTGCTTATTGCTATAATATTATGAAAATTATGATAATAGGCAATCCTTATTTTAAGAAAGCATTTGAGAAGCTCGGCCATACCGTTACCGCGGTCAGCGATTATACAGGGGAGGGCAGGGATGTCTCACGGGCTGATGCGGATATAATCCTTGTGCATGAAAACCTGGGCATGAGGCTTATCCCTGAAGGCATTGAGCGGGCAAATGCGCTTACGATATTCTACAGTGTTGACGTCCATCTGAACCTTTACTGGCACAGGGAGTATGCTAAACTTTTTGACTATGTATTTGTGTCTCAAAAAGACTATATTGAAAAGATTAAACACGGACATATTGCATGGCTTCCTTGGTCCATTTATCCTGAAATATTTTTTGATCACAGGCTTGACAGGGTTCATGATATTGTTTTTTGCGGTACACTCAATGAGCACCGAAAGAAACGAACCAATATCATCGAAGGGCTGAAAAAACGGTTTGATGTAAAACTCTATGGCACAGACCCGAAGAAAAGGGTTATCCATAAAGAACTTGCCAAAATTTACTCACAGTCGAAACTGATACTGAATGAATCCATTTTCGGTGAGATGACGTTCAGAACCTTTGAAGCTGCAGCCTGCGGCGGGATGCTTTTTACAGAAAAGGTTGAAAACGGACTGCTGGATCTGTTTACAGACGGGCAGGATATTGTCACCTACAGCCCTAATGATTTGATCGACCGGGCGGAGTATTGCCTGAGCCATGACATTGAAAGAAAAGAGATCGCTGAAAACGGCAAACAGAAGGTTTTAAAAAATCACACAGCCTATATACGGGCGCAGACCATACTTGATACCCTTGAGAAGAATGGGTTCAGGCAAACCCGGCAGGAGAAATCCGACACCGATATTTATCTGTCAATAACCCTCTATTTCACGGGTATGCGGTTTCAGAAGTTCAAGAAACAGCGGCTGTACCGGGCAAAGGCGCTGCTTAATAATCTGTGCTTCGATTATCAGAATCAGTATAAGCCCTTTTACTGGTTGGCAAATGTCTATGAGGCGCTTGGAAGAATAGAGGAGGCAAAAACCACGCTGCAGAAATATCTCAGCAACGGTGATGATAATAATTTCTTTATCCTTTCAGCGCTTGGCTTCATCGAACTTAACAAAGGCTCAACTGATAATGCAATCAAAATATTTAAAAAAATATCTCCACAACTGAACCCCAAATCTCATGACTTCTACCAACTGCTCGGAAACGAGTTCGAAAAGAGAGGACACAGTGCTCATATAGGTTTTATAGGCAGGGAGAGCATTATCCCTTTGGATGCAATTGACTGCTACCTGCAGGGGAAAACAGCTTATTCACTGCTGCATGCCATAATGTTAAACTGTGAGCTTGGATTGTATGAAAGTTCAATTAAGCTTTTCAAGATTCTAGAAAAAAACGGGTATAAACTGAATAGTGAAGAGAAGTTTTTATTGGGTTTATCACATATCAGATGTTATGACTTTGAATAGTACCTGAATTGAGCGCTTTTCAAGTTTTCAAGGCATTCGCAACAGCTCTGTAAATAATTGATCAGATTAGGTAGTAATACCTCGATTACAGACATGGTCGAGACGTGAAGGCATGGATATTGCATAATATTTTTGTAAAATTCACTTTACTACAGGTGTATTGATGAAAATTGTTGTTGTCGGAGCAGGTAACTGGGGAACAACCCTTGCAAATATCTTCTCCCAGCGCTGTGATGTCTCACTCTGGACCAATACCTCAGAGCAGGCTGAAGAGATAAATACTGCACGTGAAAACAGGAAATATCTGCCCGGTATATCCCTTTCTGAGAGATTATCGGCTGTCAGGAAATTTGACGCCTCCATTGATGCAAATGATATTGTAGTGATGGCGGTGCCCTCAAACCGTGTCAGGGGGGTTGCTTCAGAACTCTCGGGCATGCTTAATAATGTCCCTCTTGTATGCGCTTCAAAAGGGTTTGAGCATACAACCATGAAAACCATGAGCGATATAATCCGTGAGGAAACACCCGGTTGCAGGGTTGTGGTACTGAGCGGTCCAAACATTGCCGGTGAAATTGCTTCCGGTAAACCTACCAAAGCTGTGCTTGCCTCAGATGATCTTGGTACGGTTACGATGACGGCAAAGGCTTTGAAGAACAATATATTAAGTTTTGAAATCTGCAACGATATGAAGGGGGTTGAGCTGTGTGCTGCCTTAAAAGGAGTGATTGCTGTCGGCGTAGGGATAGCTGACGGTCTTGATCTCGGAAAAAACTTCACCGGACTTTTAATGACATACGGGTTAAGGGAATTTATTGCCATAGCCGAATTCATGGGCATATCACCTAAAACCATATACGGCATCGCCGGTCTTGGGGATTTAATTGCTACCTGCCTGAGCCATGACAGCCGGAACAGGAAATTCGGATACATGGTGGGAAAAGGTGTTGGAATAAAAGAGGCATTGCAAAATGTGGGGATGGTGGTTGAAGGTGTGCAGATGGCAAAAACAATTGCTGAACTGCATGAGTTGAATGTTCCAATACCTCTTTTTTCAACTATTTCAAAAGTTATATTTAAACCAAACGGGCATCTGCCTGACCGGTTTATAAAATGTCTGATTCAGTATAGATAGAGCTTTTGAGCAAGTTAGCTCGTAGCTGCTAGCTCATAGTAAAATCAAACCCCTTCGCGGTCGTAATCGAATGAGCAGGGGTCAGATATTGGCTTTCAGTTTTCAGCAATATCTTTGAAAAGGCTACGAGATAGTTTTTCTTTCCTGACTGCTGATAACTGCTATGCAACATCAAGTTTGTACTACAGTCACGACAACGAAAAATTTTGGTTTGCTACGAGTTGAGAACTAAACTGCTAAATACAATATAAGGATAAAATTATGAAAGCGATAATTCTGGCAGCAGGCAAGGGGAGCAGGCTCGGTGCTGAGACTGGCGGTGCTCCGAAATGCCTTCTGGATATGGGGGATAGAAAACTGATTGATTTTCAGGTTGAAAGCCTTATACAGTCAGGGGTTAGTGATATTACTGTGGTTTGCGGATACAGATTTGAAAGTGTTATAGAATACCTTAAAAAATACAGGAGTATAAACATCAGGACTGTTTTAAATCATGAATTTGAGTCCACTAACACAGCCTTTTCTCTGAATCTTGCTATCAAAGATATTAAAGACAGTTTTTATCTCTTAAATGGAGATGTCCTTTTTGACGGGGAGGTTATCAGAAGGCTGCACCATTGTCATTTCGATAATGCAATGGCTGTTGAAAGAAAAATATGCGGAGATGAAGAAGTAAAGGTTTTGCTTGACAACACCAGAATTAACAGAATTGGAAAAAAAATCGATAAAAATAGAGCTTATGGGGAGTTTATCGGTGCAGCAAAATTTTCTCTCAGAACAGCTCAGTTATTATCAGAGCGGCTTGATGATCTCATCTGCCGTCAAAGCAGAATACAGGAGTATTTTGAAGCCGGTATTGACACGATACTGGATCAAGAATTTATAGCTTGTGTGGATATAACAGATATTCCGAGCATTGAAATAGATTTTCCTGAAGATTTGCAAACAGCAAGAGAGCGGATTTTGCCGAAGATCAATCTTGAGACACAGAGTACTGTTCCCAAAATACTGTTCTATGTGGAGAGAAACCTTCATCTGTCTTTTCTTGAACCCGTTCACGACTATATGGTTGAAAATTACCATGTGGATGCAGCCTTTTATTCACCCCCGCACAGGATTTCAACCACCGCTATGACAGGTACAGGGCTTGATGACCAGGAAATAAGGAGGCTTGGCATGAAAAGCAGGATTGTTGACAATCCTGTGGATTTTGGCGCCGATGTGGCAGTGGTTTCAGATGATACTTACTATGGGATCAGATCATGTAAAAAAATTGTCAATGTCGGACACGGGCTTATCAGCAAAGGGTTTTATTATAAGGATTCAACAGTAGTTAAAAGAAGCGATATTGCCGACCTGATATGTGTGCCGGGGGAGTGGCATAAAAACATACTTAAAAAAAATATCGTAGCCAATATTAAATCAACCGGATTTATAAAATCAGATCAGATTTTCAACTTTCCGGAAGATAAAATTGATGCATTTTATAATAAGTATAACCTTAAGGGCTACAAAAAAATTGTTCTCTATGCTCCGACATTTAATGAGGAACTCAGTTCGGTCCCCTGCATCAGGGAGGCTATTGCAGAGATTGCCGGCAGTGACACGGCAGTGCTGATCAAACTACATGGCATGACCCCTCAGAAATGGGTCCATCTCTATGAAATGCTCAGACAGAAAGAACAGCATCTGTATTTGATAGATGACTCAGACATTGCTCCGGCAATGATTGTTTCTGATGTTATGATAAGTGATGTGTCATCAATATTTGTAGAGTTTATGCTGCTTGATAAACCTGTTGTTCTTTTTAAAAATCCTGAACGAAACACATATAGTTTTTTTGATCCGGCAGATATTGAATACATAGCCTCAGAATCTGCAACAGAGGTTGAAACTGTTGAAGAGCTTAAACTTGCTGTTGAGCTTGCGCTTTTAAAACCGGGGGAAAAGAGTCGAAAACGAAGAGAGTTTGCAAGAATGCTCGGATGTCCTTATGACGGAAGAGCTGTTCAAAGAGCCTCTGAAGCCATTATGACGGTTCACAGAACTCCCCCAAAACCGATTTCTGATGATGTCAGGTTCTCAATTATTGTAAGATGGGATGAGCAGCCCCAAAAGAATGATGTTGAAGAATTAGTTAACTGTATCAGAGATAAAAACAGAGGTATTGATTATGAGATCCTATTTATAACTCCCTTTGAAGTAAAAGACGGCAGTCTGCTCTCATCACCTGAAATAAAGATATGTATTCCTGAATACAGAAACAGACAGGGAGCCTTTCAGAATGCTGTAAACATTTCTTCCGGCAGATATATTGTATTGATGCAGCCCGGAATATGTCTGCCCAACAGATGGCTTAAATGGCTGTACTTATATTTCAAATATGACAAAAATACCGGTGCGGTCAGGGCATTATCAGATAAAGACAGTTACCAAACTATTATTCAAAGAGTGGATGAAAAATTAAGACCACAAACCCTTCCTGATATTGCAGATTATCTCTTCTATCACCTTATCAGCAACACTATTGAGACAGATGAGATAAACTATAACAATGAATGTATAATGTTTTCAAAAAATGCCTACAGCACAGCAGGCGGTGATACGCTCTGCAACTCTGGAGATAAGGATTTTATTCAGATGTTAGGACAAAAATTGAAAACTGCCGGTTACAAGATGTGGCATGCAGTTGAGGTTTTTCTATATCATAATGGAAAAAAGGTGCAGAAGACCAGCGCCTGTCAGTCAAGCAGGTCTGTTAAAACCGTAAAGAGTGAGTACTTTGATCCAAGAAGATATTCTGAAGATGAGACGGATTACAAGGGTTTTGAAGAGATTAAAATGTTACTTGAAAAGGCAAAACAACTCAAAAGACAGGAGATGTACAATGAAGCAATAGAAGTACTTTTAAAGGCAGTTGAACAGTTGGAAAACAGAACTGAATGTGTTGACAGAGATCAAATCTTATATCTCTTAAAAGAGAGTAAAAACAGTAAGATAAATAATAATTATCATAAATCAATTGAACTTTTAGAGGAGGCAAAATCGAAGATGGCAATATAGCTGGTAGTTCGTAGTAAGAAGCAGCTGTCAGGTATCAGGTGTCGGCTGTCAGCAAAAACAGGTTAGCAGCGTAGCTCATAGCTGGTAGCTCGTAGTAAAACCTAACACCTTTCGTGGTCGTGATCGTGATCGTAGTCGTTATCGTAGTCGGTTTTTGCTATCGCTTTATGTTGGGTTTCGCTGCGCTCAACCCAACCTACGGCTACTTATAAGTTCCGCTCTTTGCGGGAATCAGCAAAAGAACAAAAAAACAGAACCACAAATTTAATCTTTTTTAAAGGAGTGATGTTATGGAATACAGTGCAAATTCAAATCTTAAATTTGAGGTTTATCAGGAACTGGGGGAATGTTATACCCAGATCGGGGAGATAAGCCAGGCAATCGAACATTTTCAAAAAGCAAATCAACTTGATCCAGCAAGTGAAAGGCCATTTATAGGACTTGGTATTGCAGTACTGCAGCAGAACAATTATGAGGAAGCAAAGAAGTTTTTTAGAAAAGCAGTCAGTAAAAATCCTCTCAGCGAGAATGCCTTAACCGGTCTTGCAATGGCGCTCAGCAACAACGGTGATGCTTATGAAGGATTTATCAAGTATCAGGAAGCTCTCGACATAGCTCCTGACAACAAACCTGCTCTCCTCGGACTTATTAAGGGTGCGTATAAATACGACAGGCTTGATGTTGCTCAAAAATATCTTGAAAAATATCTCGAGCTATATCCTGCAAATATACAGATATTATACTGTTTTGCCGGAACACTTTTTAAACAGAACAAGCTTGATGAAGCAAGGCAGGTCATTGAGAAGATTTTTATTTTTGACCCCGAACATGCTGATGCAAAAGAACTTCTTTCACAAATTGATTCAGGCGGAAACAGACAGAAATATGCAATCTGAATATCTCCTTTCCAGAAATATTGAGATATTAAAGAAAAATGCTTCCCGTTATGGAACAGTTTTTAAGTGTAAAGATGTATTTGACGAATCATGTAAAATATTAATAAGCAAAACCGGTAAGCCTGTTGCAAAAGTACTTGACGAGAGAAACCGCTGGCAGACTCTCCACAGCACAATTGATCCTGAAAAAGAGGCTCAAAAGCTTACTCAAAATGCAGAAGTTTCAGAAGAAAAAATAAACGTTATTCTTGGCTGCGGACTTGGCTATCATGTAAAAAGACTATGTTCAAATACCGGTAAATCTCCTTTTATAATAGTAGAGCGTAACAGTTCTCTGTTAAAGGAGTTTCTTTCCTTTATTGATATTGAAACACTTGAATGCAGGGATAATATAGTTGTAGTTTCAGCCGAAAAACCGGAAGAAGCAACAGAAATAATCTCAACTTTTCAGTTAAAAAACAGGTTATCGGGTTTTTCAGTTTTTAAGCACCCGGCTTCGTTCAGGGCATATCCTCAATTTTATAACACCATTGAATGCTCATTACAGTCTGCTAATTCATTCAATATTAAAGACAGACTCAGGTATAAAAAATTTTCAGGAGAAAAGGCAAGAATACTGATACTGAACAGCCAGTATTTTCTGCTTGGAGAAATAATCAATACACTGAACTCATTGGGGCATGAGTTAAAAACAATTTTTGTGCAACCTGAAGGCTATGGAAACGAGAGAGCAATAAGCAGTCTGATATCAGAGATAATTAATTTTAAACCGGATTTTGTGCTAACGGTTAATCATACAGGTATTGACAGGGAAGGGATTTTGTGCCGTTTTTTCACTGATATTGAAATGCCCTACTCATCATGGTTTGTTGACAGCCCTTTGTTTATACTTGAGAATTTTGAGACCAATATTTCAGACTATCTCTGCTGTTTTTTATGGGATAAGGACTATGAGCAAGCACTTAAAGAGATGGGGTATGCGAACTGTTATTACCTGCCTCTTGCTACAGATCCGACTTTTTTTAAAAAAGTACCCATAAATCTCAACCCGTATTTCACCTGTTTAATGGATGTGGGTTTTGTGGGAAGTTCCATGGACCACAGTATATCAAAACACTATGATGCCATTAGCAATGATGTGGCAATAATTGATTTTTTAAACAATCTTTCGCATAAATTTGTCTCCTCTCATATACACAATGTTAAAGATTTTATTTTGCAACTCTCCAATGAAGAGAAGCGTTTATATCACGATTTAAAAAAAGGTATATTTGAAGGAATTGACACTGCACTTACCTGGAAATCAACCCAAATTTATAGACTTAAATGTATAAAAGAGATTGAACCGTTTTCTCCCCATATATTTGGTGACCATGCATGGAAACTTTATCTAAACGGAACTTCTCAGCTTCATTCTGAGGTCAATTATTATGAAGAACTTCCCTTTGTCTATAATGCGACAAAGGTAAATTTCAATGCAACCAGCCTTCAGATGAAGGGCGCTGTTAATCAGAGGGTGTTTGATGTGCCGGCAACCGGCGGATTTGTGATCAGTGACTATAGGAAACAGATGGAAGAACTCTATGAGATCGGAACAGAAGCAGTCTGCTATCATGATCCGATTGAAATTAAGGATTTGGTAGGGTTTTATTTGAAAAACGATACAGCAAGACAGGTAGTAACTGAAAAAGCATATAACAGGACAATAAACTCTCATACATATAAACACAGGTTAAACAAGGTTATTTCAACAATGAGAAGGCTTTACAGTGGATAGCGTTCTTGTGGTACAGATGGCTCGAATGGGCGATTTTATGCAGACCACGCCGCTGTTGAGAGGGTTTCAGAATGACAGACGTGTAGCTGTTCTGGTTGACAATAGAGTTGCAGACATTGCACAAAAGAGTTCCTGCGCCGATGATGTTATTGGTGTTGATATGGGGCATATATTCAGTATTATTGACAGCCACAGTTCTGCGGATAAACAGTTTGACGAGATGAAGTCTTATTTTGGAGAGCTTAACAATATGATTTTTGATAGAGTTATTAATGTTAATCATTCCTCCTTATCTGCGCTTCTGAGTCTCATTCCTAAAAGCAGACAGATTACTGGATACAGACTTAAAGGCGGGTTTTGTGATATTGAGCCTGATAAATGGTTTCTTTTTTTGAATAAGATGGTCAAATACCGACCCCTTTCTCCATTTAATATTGCAGATGCATTTTATTATTCTGCGCATACGGCTGACACTCATCCACTTCATTTAGGATATGAATTGGCAGGAAAAGAAAGACAGAAAGCAAGCGCAATATTTTCAGAACTAGGCATAAAAGAGGGTGACCGGGTTGTTGCATTTCAAATCGGAACAAATAGTCCGGGAAGGCAGTGGTTAGCAGAATATTTTGCTGAGCTTGCTCTCATGATAATGCAATCCAAAACCCATGTGATACTTCTGGGAAGCAGTAATGATATTGGTATTTCAGAAACAATAAGAAAAATTGTTGAACATCACAATCCTCAACTTTCGGCAATGCTGAAAAATCTTGTGGGCAGGACAGTTGTAACCGATATTGCTCCGGTCTTATCAAAATGCAAAACCCTTGTTTCAGGTGATACAGGTCCAATGCATATTGCTGCTGCTGTGGGGTGCAGGGTTGTTGCTCTGTTTTTGGGACCGGCCAATCTCTTTGAAACAGGTCCTTACGGAGAAGGGCATTTTGTATTACAGCCAGATATTACCTGCTGCCCGTGCACGGATTCTGATCAATGCACATATGATTTTGCATGCAGTAGAAAAATTTCTCCTGAAAAGGTTTTTGCTGTTGTAAAGAGCATAATATATGATGAAGAGTTTGCATATCCTTCAAATGGAGATATAAGGTTTTACAAGTCAGAGATTGATAAGTGGGGGGTAGTCTATAGGAGTTTTTTAAAGGAACCGTTATCAGAAATTGATGTCCAGAATTTATGTTACAGAGAGATGGGGAAAACAATTGTTGACCCTGAACATGAACTATCAACAGACAGGTTCGAATGCAGCGTTAAAGATAATATATTTCTTGAAGATGAAAAAGAGCGTTTAAAAAGATTGATCCTTATGTTTTACAATGACCCAGTTTCAGTACAATCAGCTCTTCTTGATACCAGTTTTACTTTCTGGCATCCGTGGATTGAATGGTTTGCTGCTGCAGTAAAAAACAATGGCAGCGGTTCAGGAGAAATATTTGCCAGAGGATTATACAACGGGCTGAAAGTGCTGAGTAAACTTGGTGAATGAATTTTTACCCATATACTGATTTACCATTGAATCAAATTTAATAAATGGTGAAAAGAATGGATACGCAAAAGTCGTATTTTGAAATAAACATTGAGGCGCTTGAAAATAAAAACCCAGGAGCAGCAGACAGAATCAGAGCTGTTATTGTTCCGGATGGTTTCTCTTCAGTATCATCAAAAAAAGGTTTCTCGGTTCTCAAGTATAATAATATCACCTTTCACAGTGTTTATGACCCTGTAAAGGAAGCTTGTAACTTTATTGAAAATAAACTCAAAAACATCATTGGTTCTCATCCTGAAAGAGTATTTATATTGGGATTTGGCTCAGGTTATCATATCAGAGCTGCACTTAAGAAAGGGCTGTATGTAACAGTTTATGAACCCTGCCCTGAGATTGTAAGAGTATCAATGGATTATTTAGACTTAAGCGATATTTTTTTAAATGTTGATATCTTATTTAATGATCCAGAAAGCCTCGATGATGTATGGATTCATCCTCCTGCCCTGAAATATCATCAGAATAAAAAGCTTATTCAAAAACATCAATCCCAGGGATTAACTCCGCTTATAAGAAAAAAAAGAACAAGGCTTAAGATTCTTGTTGTCTCCCCGGTTTATGGCGGTTCATATCCTACAGCAAAACATTCTGTTAATGCTCTGAAGAAAATCGGACATGAAACACTTTTTATTAACAACGCATCATTTAATGAACTGTTACAGTCAATTTTTAATCTGAAAATTGAAAATTCAGAAAAGAATATACTTCACGACCTGCTTCTTCATCTTGCCTCTGAAATGACTGTTGCCACATGCTCTGAATTCAAGCCGGACATCGTTCTTTCACTTGCACAGGCTCCTTTAAGTATTAAAGCAGTGGAGCGACTGAAAGGGGCTGGTATTACTACAGCATTCTGGTTTGTTGAGGATTATCTTCAAATGCCATACTGGGCGCAATATGCTTCACATTACGACTTCTATTTCACAATTCAGCAGGGTACTCTGTTTAGGGAACTAGAGAAAATAGGTGTAAAAAACTATAAATATCTGCCGCAGGCAGCTGATACTGAAACACATCACCCCATGAACAATAATGGAAAATGTTTGGAAATGTATTCAAGCGATCTCTCTTTTATGGGGGCGGGATACTATAACAGGCAGAAGTTTTTTTTGGGGCTTCTGGATTACAACTTTAAAATCTGGGGAACCGAGTGGCCCAGGCATTCAATACTGTGGCGTTATGTCCAGAAAAACGGAAAAAGGATTTCAACCGAAGAGACGGTAAAGATATTTAATGGTTCAAAAATCAATATAAACCTTCATTCATCTGTATGCCATGAAGGAGTTGAACCAGAAGGTGATTTTTTAAATCCAAGAACCTTCGAAATAGCCTCATGCGGAGCATTCCAGCTGGTTGATTACCGTTCTATGCTGCCGCTGCATTTTGATATTGATAAAGAAGTAGTCTGTTTTTCAACTCTTGAAGAGGCAAGGGAAAAGATAAATTATTATCTTAAAAATCAAACGCAGAGGGAAAAAATTGCCTGGAATTCAAGAAACAGGGTTATTTCAGAGCATTCATTTGAGAACAGGATGCAGGAAATGATTCGTTTTATAGAAGAGGTAAAACCTGAGATTTTCTATAAATATTCGCCTGCAAAGCCGGAGATAACAGATGCTGATGATTTCTGTCAAAAACATCCGGAAACACGGGAAATAATTTGCAGGGCAAGAAAAAACGGAAACCTCGACCTTGACAATATTGTAACAGCAGTAAAAACAACCTCATCAACCATTGATTATTCAGGAGCTCTTTTTATGCTGTTAAAAGAGTTTCATGACAGGTATGACGAAGGAAAGGTTCTTATATAGTGAATATACTAGTTATATGTCTTGCTAGGCTTGGAGATATAATTGAATCAACATCGATGTTAAAAGGGTTAAAACTAAAATACCCTGACTGCAGAATTACATATTTACTTCAGTCAGATTTCAGACATGCTGCCCCGGTAATACCATACATAGATAAAGTAATAGAATTTGATTTTAGAAGAATATATGAAATTCTCTTTTACCAGTCATACCAGCTTCAGGATGCTTACAACTATCTGGACAGTTTTTTTAAGGATATAAAAAAAGAGAGGTTTGACAAGATAATAGATATTACACCGAACAATGTTGGCATACTTTCTGCTTTTCTTTCAGGTGACAGCGCAATTATTAATGGGAAAATATCTGACTGGATGAACTATTTTTTAACAGTTACGTGCAACTGGCATACTCTTCCTTTTCATTTTTGTGATATGTACACCAGGATAGCAGGGCTCGATACGAAAGGTGTTAAGCCTGAGGTTAAAATATCAGATAGAGTTTTTAAATGGGCGGACTTATTCCTTAATAGTTGCAATATCAGAAATGATAGCCCGCTTATTGGTTTTAATCCGGGGGCAAGCAATGAAGTAAAAATGTGGCCAAAAGATTATTTTATTGAAACCGGGAAAATGATTTTAAATAAACACAGAGTTAATATTATTCTCTATGGTTCAAAGTCTGAAGAAGAGCTTTGCCATGATGTTAGAGTCGGGATCGGTTCTGATAATATTATAAACGCAGCAGGTAGAACTGATATTGAACAGTTTGCATCTCTGTTGCTGCGCACCGATATTTTTATTACAAATGACACAGGGTCAATGCATCTTGCATCAGCCTGCAATACAAAGATAATAAGTCTTCACACAGGAAAAGAAAAATGTTTTTCTACCGGTCCTTACGGAACAGGTCATGTTGCAATACATGCGAGTCTTTCATGTCATCCCTGCAATAATCCGGAAATTTGCAAAACTAAAAAATGCAGATACTCAATTAAACCGTCTCATGTCTTTAATGTGTTTGAAGAACTGATAGATGGCGATAAAAAACTGAATCGGATTTCAGGATATTCAAATGTATATATATCACGAATTGATGAAAAGGGTATGGTTGATTATGTTCCGGCTGGCAGACAGATTTTAAATACTGAAACATTCAACAGATATATACTGAGATTTACGCTTGATAACTGTTTGTCAGAGGGTAGTCATAGTGATAAAGATGCCGAAGCATTAAATATGATTTCAAGGCATCTTTATTCTGTTGATCTCAGCTCAATTAAAAGAAACTGGGAAGCACTTTTAAATCAGTTTAAATCCTTGATAGAGCTCTGTGACACAGCCATACCAATAATAAAAAGTTTACAAAGGGCAGGGGTGGAACCTGTAAACAACATTGAGAATCTTAAAAAAATAGCTTCCAAGATTGAAGCAATAGATTGCCAGATAATTGGAAAGGCTGAATCAATAAAGGGGTTTGAAACCCTGGCTCATATCTTTAGATCAGAAAAAAGCAGGTTAAATGGAGCAGATATACTACTGCTTGCAGAACAGACAGGAGAGATATACTTAAAACTCAGGTTCAGGTGTGAAACAGTATTAAGAATTTATCATAGCTTTGCAAGTATAAACAACAAACAAGAAAAGGAGAATTATCATGAACATTTCAGTCAACGGAACACCGGTATATGTGCAGCATGAGTGTTTTGACAATCTTGAAGAATTGATTGTCCAGATATCAAAAGATTCACTGCCTGCAAACCATCTGGTAGGTAATGTCAGGGTCAATGGTAGAGAATTTTCAGAAATTTATCCGCATCAGGCAAGGGATATGGATTTAGGAAAAATCCAAAAAATTGATATCGGAACTGTATCAATTGACAAGCTGGCTGAGGCGGGGTTGAAGGACGCAGATATATTTTTAGGGCAGATTATTGAATCTGTAAACAAAACAGCAGAACTTTTCAGAATGTATGATGAAGCAGAGGCTTATACTAACTATGCAAACCTTATTGAAACACTTCGGTCTTTTATCCTGTTTATCGATGCTACAAAACAGGCCATTAACTGGGACTTTGATACTGCAAACCATGAAGGAAAACCGGTTCAGAGATATTGGGAAGAGTTTATTGATGTTATCAACAACATGAAAACTACTCAAGAAGAGGAGGACTTAATACTGCTTGCCGATATGCTTGAATATGAGCTTGCTCCGATATTGTCAAAATGGGCGGATATAATAAGGAATGTGAAATAACAGTGTAGCTTGTAGCTGGCAGTGAAAACCTTTCATGGTCGGTAAACCATCTTGCCAGACTGTGTGGTAATAGCCAAAAGTGTCATTTTCAAACACTGCGACCAGCAGGGTGAGAAATCTCAACTCCTTGATTTTATTCTCAACGAGATTTCTATCTGAGGTTCAAAATGACTGAAACATCGTATTGCGACACAGTCTGTTACCGGAAAAAGGAGCGGTTAGTTTTTTTTGACAGCAGTGAAAAGGGGTTGGAGAATACAGGAGGTAATCTCAAATGAATCAGGATAAGCATATTGATCAACTTCTTGATGCGCTCAAAACGGTGTCAGTCAAGGCACTTGAATGTGCAGAGAGAAAAGATATAGGAAGACTCACCGGTTTTATTAATCAAAGAGCATCCCTGCTTGAAGCAATTACAGTTGCAGATTTCAGGGATAAAAGCAGAAGCAGCTGTATTGTTATGCTCGAAGAGCTTTTACTGGTTGATAAGGAGATATCAAAAAATATTATTCAGGATATGGAAGATACCAGACAGAACATCGAACAGGCAGTCAGACAGCACAAACTCTCACGGCGCTACAATGGATACTTAAGAGAAAATGCAATGATTATTAATAAAACTGTGTGATGTATAAATATTATAAATATTTAATATTATTGAAGCTTATATGTTTACCAAAGCCAAGGCTGACAAACTTTTTGATTTGAATAAAAAAGGTGCTTTTGATGAGCTTCACCCGGCAATATTGAAAACTTTTGATGATTTCAACAAAAAGATTTATTTAAATTTTGAAAGCAGTATTTTTAATGAAGTTGATCTTTTTCTGGAATTTTTTTTTAATATCATCAAAAACAGAGAATTTGTCCTTGGCAGTTATGTTGAAAAATACCTTTATTATATTACCCTTTTAGAAAACCTTGCCCACCTTTCTTCTTTTAAAACAACTGAGGTGCTGCTCAATCAATTAATAGCAGATAAGTCTCATGAAGTTCAAAAAATACTGCTTCTCATGAATCTCAAGAACAGTATTGATCTTGGCTTTATTGATGCCCTGTTCCTGGAAAATCCGGCGCTTGGCTCATACTGGCTATATTCAGTATATACAAGGCACTGTTTTTTTAATGATACTGTTTCTGTAAACATGATTAAACTTCAGAACAGACTCCAAAACTATGACCTTTACCCTTTTGATAATATCTGTTCCCTCTATTTTAATTCAACCTATATTAATCCCGAAAACCATATTAACGTTAGAAAAAAAATTAACACCGCAATCGGTAAATATATGCCGGTAATGAAAATTAAAAACTCCCCTTCAAAAAATAACAGACCCAGGATTGGAATTGTTTCAAAAAACTGGAGGAAGGATAAAGCAGTTTATAAATGTATAGGTGCTTTTATTGAAAGTCTTGCAAGCGATTTTGATTTATCGCTTATAGAGTTAAATACAAAGAGTCAATGCCGCTTTGATTATTTTACTAATACTAAATTAGTACAAAAAAGCGGAAAGTTTATTGATTTAACCTCAATTATTGATAATGATTTTAATATGGTCATTTTCCCTGACATTGGACTAAATACAGAGTCAATAATTCTCTCAAATTTGAGAATAGCTCCTGTACAGGTTTCAATGTATGGACATCCGGTAAGCACTGCATCTGATATGATTGACTTTTTTATTGTTGGAGAGTTATCAGAGACGGATGAGTTAATAAAGAACTATTCGGAGAATACATGCATTATAAAAGGTACAGGAATGAATTCAGTTTTGCCGGCACTTCCACGACCCGGTATAAATGATAAAATAAAGTGTCTTAAAGGAGACATTATAAATATTTTTGTATCATCATCGCTTCCTAAAATTAATTCAATAATTAAGCATTACTGGAAAAAAATCATCGATGAGTCGGAAAAACCCGTTGTTCTCCATTTTCTGCCGGGAGATTGCGGGTTTCAGGAAATATCTGTACTGAGAAAGGATATGCAGGATTTTATTGGTAAAGACAGTATATTGATTCACCCCCAGAAACAACATAACATATATATGGATATCATCAAACATTGTGATTTTGCCATAGGTTCATACCACTATGGTGACTATAACAGAGTTGTTGATGCTCTTTGGATGGGAACACCCATTATTGTTGTCAAGGGGGAGTGCGGTTATCAGAACACAGGGGTGGCGGCATTAAAAGCCCTTGGTATTGAGGAGTTGATTGCAGAGAATCTTGATGAATATGTTTCGCTTGCATTGACTTTAATAAGTGATGACAACAAAAGAAAAAATCTGCAAAAAAAAGTTCTTTATTCTGATATTCAGAACCAGCTTATTCAAAACAGTGAGTATATTGATGATTTTAAATCAAAAATTAAGCTCTTAATAGAGGAATAAACATATATTAACTTGTTCCTTTTAAATAAATTCTATTTTAAAACCTGTATTTTCCTTTGGTCAGTTCCTCGGAAGGTCTGTAAACAGCGCTTCCATCCTCCGGAACAATGCTATCTGAATTACCTGTAGATATCTCATGCCATGCGCCTCTTATGGTTGTAAGCATCTTCAGGCTGTTTTCAACCTTGGATATATCATTGTCATTCAGAACATCTCCAAGATACCTGTTCAAGAAGTTGTAGATTCCTCTCAGGGTTTCTGAAATATCTTTTCCCCTTGTCATGTCAAGTGAGTTGTTCAGTTCACTTATAATAAACTGTGTTCTGCTCACATGGCGGTTTCTGTTTACTAAATCGTTTCTCCTGTGACACTCTTTTGCCTGCTTCAAAGACCCTATTGCTGCATCATAAACCATTACAATAAGTTTCAGGCGGTTTGTTGTGTTGACATTCATCTCTGCATAAGCATTTGTTTTACTGTATGGATTCACAAATTTCTCCTTTCATTAAAAGTTATTTTTTTTGCATCTGTTCTGTTACATTTGATATTGAACTGCTTTGGGCATTTAACCTCGTCAGGAGAGCCTCAAGCCTTCCAAAGCGCATCCTAAGCCTTCTTTCATATAATTCAAGCCGTGTTTCTTCAGTCTCAATTTTTGTGTCAATTGAGGATATGATATCCTCATAATTCTCCTCAAGTATTGCAAGGGTACCTGTTTCACTGTTTGTAAGCCGGGTCAGTTCAGTGTTTAAATCACCTGTAATTCCTCGTTTTAAATCAACATCAGCGCTGTTTGTTCCATCCCAGAAGGCATCTGTCTTATCAATTAATCTAACCACCAGACCTGCTTCAGTATTTCCATGCTTGCCTGTAACAAAAATGCTGTTCCCCGTGTCAGCTGATACAGTAGCTTCATTCCATGTTGAGCTGGATTCATGCTTGATATATGCCTTGTTTGTTGAATTATTATACCTGACCTGATAGGAGCCGGGTTTTGTGATGCCATCTATATAATTGTAATACTCCGCCTTGCTGCTTCTTGATCTGCCTGTGAAGTAATCGGAGAAAAGATCTGAAACAGCCTGTGGGTTTGCAGATAATGCATCATCAAGGGTTGCATCATCAATGATAAGCATCCCTTGAGTTTCAGAACCAAGCTCTGCATCGGTGTAAATACCGATCTGTGTAAGGTTTACGTAAGTATCCCAGTTGTCAACAAAACCGCTGGGTGTTGAGGACATTATGTTGTTAAGCCTGTTTTTAACCGTGTCGACCCCGTAGTTGCCAATCAGAACACCTGCATTGTCTGTGTCTGTATCATAGGAGGTCTGCTCTTTTATATATTTTCTTATTTCATTAAAAGAGCTTATAAAATCGACTATATTCTGTTTTATTGCCGCGGTGTCCTGACTGATTGTTAAGGTTGCTGTACCGTTATTTACAAGGGAGAGTGTAACACCTGATATCACATCACTTATTGTATTTGATGATCTTGTTATCCAGGTTCCGTCGTCTGGAAACCCGTTAACCTTCAGTTCCGCGTCCTGAGCGGTCTGGGTATTGGTAAAATTTCCAGAGTCAAAGGTGTCAACCCCTGATATTTTGAGCGTGGAGTCATCACTTACTGCTATTGCGTTTGTTGATCCTGTTTCCTGACCTGTCAAAACAAGCCGATAGGGGGTTGCACCGGTACCGGTATTTAAAATACTTGCCCTGACACCAGGATTATCAGGATCGCTGTTTATAAGATTGACAAGTTGTGAAAGTGTTGTATTTGCAGCAACATCAATCTCGGTGGTGTCTCCTGAATAGCTGTATTTAAATATCCCGTCAGTGTCAGTAACAATTGATGATTCATCTGCAAGCCCGTCATGAACCCGGATATCTGCCTTTGCAACCTGATTGACTTCAATATCATGAGTTCCGTTTAACGCCTCGCTTCCTGCTGTTGCTGTAAGAACAGTGCTGTCGGTAGATGATGCCTGCTTGAGGTTGAACTCATCAGGGGTGTCCATGGATTTTACCTGAGAGTGAAATGATACAAGCTTTCCATTGAGTTCCTGAAAAGCCTCAATCTTTTCCTCCCATTGAACTTTCCAGTTTTCAAAGGGGCTTATCTTCCTTATCCTCTCAGCCTCTATCATGGCAGATAGCATACTGTCAAGGTCAATTCCTGACCCAAGACCTGTGAATGTTACTGTAGAGGTCATGACTTATTTATCCAATAAAAGGTAATATATAAAACTTACATTTTTATCATTATGCAAATTGCAAGCCAGGATATATAAATAATAAAACATGATAAATCAATGTGTTACTAATTTATATAAAATGATAAAGAAAACGGCAGGGGGAAAATTATTCCTGTCCCTGCCGTATTAGCTCCGTAGGTTGGGTTGAGCGGAAGCGAAACCCAACATTAAGCTGACCTCTGTTTTTGCTTTTGCTTATCAGCTCAACAGCCAACAGCTTAACAGCTTAGCTTATGCTCCAATAAGTGTAAGCGCCATCTGAGGAAGCATGTTTGCCTGGGATAGCATTGCAATAGCAGCCTGAGATTTGATCTGGTTGTTCACAAACTGTGTCATTTCAAGCGCAATATCAGCATCACGCACACGTGACTCAGCAGCCTGGATGTTCTCTTTCTGGATTGAAAGCTGAGATATTGTGTTTGAAAGCCGGTTGATGTAGGCGCCGATATCAGCTCTTACAGTGTCTTTTGACAACACCGCAGTATCAAGTGTTGTAAGTGCAGCCTGTGCTCCTGACTGTGTACTGATGTTAAGCTCGTCTATCCCCAGACCTGTAGATGTTGCAGCATCAAGTGAGATAAAATAGTAATCCTGTGTGCTGTCATTTGTAGGACCGAAATGAATTTTCAAGCCTTGACCACTGTTTTCAGCTGATAGACTTCCGGTTAGGAGCTGAACGCTGTTGAATTTTGTAGCCTGAGCAATTCTGTCGATCTCGCTTCTCATTGTAGCGAACTCATTATGAATAATGGTTCTCTGGGCTGAGGTATATGTACCGGTAGCAGCCTGTTCTGCAAGCTCTTTCATACGTATCAGTTTTTCATCAATAACTGACAAAGCACCATCAGCGGTGTAGAGCATGCTCTGGGCATCACCGGCATTTCTGATGCCCTGATTTAAAGCTGCAACTTCTGTTCTCATCAGCTCACTGATAGCAAGACCTGCGGCATCATCTGCTGATGTGTTGATTCTCAAACCTGTTGAAAGTCGATTTGTGGATGTGGCTAGAGCCGAATAGGTGTTTCCGAAGTTTCTGGCGACGTTCAGCGCCATCATATTGGTGTTAATGGTAAGCATGGTTAATCCTCCTTGATTATTTGTTTTTAGAATACCCTGGGATAATCTGGCATCCTTGCCTGATTATCAAACTTCTTAATTAAAAATAAATATAATCAAACCTCCTTTCTATATTGTTTATTGTTTTTTACCTAAGCTACAGTATCGTCAGCTTATAATAAAAACTTAAACAAAAAAACAATTAATAAGTTTTTCTGATTATATTCAAGATTTTGACAGAGTATGCCGAAAATATGAGTAAGGCATATTGTAAAAATTTAATTATTGACTGGTTATATTACGTAAACTCTTAAGGGTTCAAGATATATGATGAACCGGTAAAAAGTCTAAAAAGCTCCGATGGGAGAGGATTGGGTGAGGGTGATATGAAAGCAGTTACAATAAGTCATAAAATATCATCCTGATAACTGTTTAATTAAACAGATTAAAAAATGACTTTTATTACGGAACCATCATATATAATAAAAAAAAGAGCCGTTGGAGGCAACTATGGAAAATTTTGCAGTAGAGAGCATATCAAATAACAGAGATACAAATTCAATAATTGAGAATCTTTTTCATTCACATTCCAGTAAGGAAAATTTAAACAGAACAGCTTTGAGCAGAACTGAAAGTGTTGAGAATAAACCAGAAAGAGATGAAACTGTTTTTATAAGTAATGAAAGAGTAGAAAAGATTGAGAAACGGATTAATGACTACCTTAAAAGAATAAGAACAGAACTCCAGGTGGAGATCCATAAGGAAACTAACACCCCTATATTTAAGATAGTCAACAAAGAAACAAAACAGGTTATTGCTGAAATCCCCCCCAGAAGACTTCTTGATATTGCGGCAAAAATGAGTGATGAGTCCGGTTCTTTTATTGATAATAATATTTAATGCTTTTATGAACTTAACTCTGACTTAATTCTTGGTCAAGCCTCTTTTTAATTCTAACCTTATTGTTTTTATCCTGTTTTTGAGTTCTTCATCTGATAACTGTTGCTGCACATTGAACAAAAATCCATCGGTTTTATTCCGGAAAGAAACAGGAACAGTATAAGAATTATCTAAGATTAATTTTCCAAACACCGGTATGCTTTCATACAGAATGCCCAACCCCTGTCTCAACAGAACAGGGTTTTTCTCCATTGCCACCCGGAAATTTTTTCCTGATTTATAATAAAAAGCAACAAGCTGTCTGCCTTGACCAAATTTTTGAAGATAACCGTCTCTGAAAGTTCTAAAAAAATCAAGCATTGGCTTCTCTGCGGGTTTAGAAAGAATTTTTGAAAACAGGCATGGATCACCATTGGAAGAAGGCTTTAAAACTATATCAAGGTTCACACTGCTGCCTGCTCCGACAGTAACTCCTGGAAAATTACTTCCCTGATACCCGGATGCCTGGATGTTTAAGCAATGAACTCCTGCAGATGCAAGCATAAGGTAAAGCCCTTTATCGCTTATGGTGTTTGAACCAAGATCTGATGAAATAAGCGCTCTGTCAATATTTTCACCTGTATCTTGAGAAACAACATTTCCATAAATTACCCCTGTTCCAGCTGTGTTTGTTCTGTAGAGTCCGCTTGCAGTGCCGGCAATAACTGTTCCTTTGGGTAAATTGATATCATTTGAATTAACCGATAATGTTTTCTGTCCGTGGTCTGAGTTTTCATCAAGATATACTTTAACATCGTGTAGCCTGTAATCAGAAAGGCCAATCTGTGTCCAGTAATCTCCCCCGTTCAGGCTTATATATATTCCGTTCAACTTATCCGGCATTTCATCATTAAACCCCTTGTAAAGTGCTGCATACAGGATATCGCTTGATAAAGTAGTGGTTCTTATATCTTTTACTGAATAATTATCCGGCAGACCTTTATCAATAAGTTGCCAGTTGTTTCCGCCATCTGAGCTTTTATATATTCCTGTAAAACTATTATTGCTTGCGCCGCAACCTGCATAGATAACTTGGGAATTTACAGGGTCAACAGTAACTTTATTAACAACAACCCCGTCTAATGTCTTTTTCCAGGTTTTGCCGCTATCCTGGCTGATATAAATTCCACCGGCTATTATTGGAGCAAAAAATGCGCCTGTTCCCACAAGTATTCTGTCTGGGTTTGCTGTGTCTGTAACAACAGTATTAACAGGGGCATCTGTCTCAAGCAGTATGGATTTTGATGCATTATAAAAGGATGCTCCATTATCAATTAATTTAATTACTTCACCCCTTTTATTTGCGCTTGAATAAGCAATACCGGCATAAACAGTATCTGTATTTATCGGATCTATTGCTATTGAATAGACATTGTGGCTGTCAGTGCGCCCGGATACGGATCTGTATGACCAACTGTTACCCCTGTCGGTGGTCTTTGCTATATTCCAGGTTTGTCCGGCATATATCGTCTCATTTGATTCAGGGCTGAAAAGAACAAAATAGGTGGAATCACTGTTGATTAGATCCCATTTGAAGTTGTCTTCTGAAATAAAAATTCCGGCAACAGAGCCGCATACAACAGATAAAGGGCTTAGAGAAATATCAGAGGAATAAATTGTATTTGCCTTTATGCCGGTATTGCTCGTTGACCAGTTTTTTGCGGAATCTTCTGATTTAAAAACACCGCCGTTTATACCTCCTGCATACAAAACAGAAGCTTTCGCCGGGTCAGCTTTCATACAGATAAACTCATCCGGGGAATCACTAACATAATCCCAGCTTTCTCCAAAATCAAAGCTGGCAAAAATGCTTGTTTCACTGCCATCTACAATACCGGAATAGACAACAGACGGATCTGAAGGAGGTATGCATAAAGTCCTTGCAAAATAAGATTCAGTCTCATCTGACTGATAAAAAAAAGTGGGCACAGGGCCGTCTTTTTTATAGTATATTCCATATTGTGAAGCTACAAAAATAAGATCCGGCAGGGCAGGATGAATTATTAACTCATCAATAAAATGGTTTAATTCCCAGTAATACCAGGGTTCACTTTCTCCAGCTCTTAAATAAATATTTCCATCTTCTGTTATATTATATTTATTGCATATAGCCCAGATCTCGCCTGTTCTGTCCGGGTTTATTTTTATGTCTCTGACATTGAAATCTGCATTTAATCCCGCATCAAACCATGTTTCCCCTCCGTCCCTTGTCATATAGATTATACCCCCATAGTCGGTATTGTCTGGCCCTCCAAGACCAGCATAAACTGTTTCACCAGACGGGTCATGCGGATCAACAGCAACAGCGTAACAGAATCTGTCATCAGGCATTCTGAAACTCCTGAATGAATTACCTCCGTCATAGCTTGCATCAAGATAGCAGTTATTGGCAACCCAGACTGCTGAAGAATTATTAGGGTCAATTGCAATATCAAAGACCTCATAGTTTCTGAACCAGCCGATTGTATTCCACGTCTTTCCATTGTCTGTTGATTTAAACAGACCGTCTCCCATCCAGCTTCCGGCATACAGGACAGAAGGGTCGTCTGGGTCAACCTCAATAGATGTAACCTGGCCTCCATATATACCGAGTTCCTGCCAGAGCGGATTATCACTTGCTATTGATAACCCTTTATGAATCAGGCAAAAGATTATTATTGTCATAAGAAAGAAAAATATATTTTTATTTTTCAATAACATGTAATTAATCCTTTCTTAAAATTAGCTTTTTTTTATTCTTAAAATAGATTATATTCTTTATCTTGTCAATTTTAAAAAAAAGTTTATAGTAATAGGAAAGAAATTTTATGAATATTTTTTTTAAGGCTTTCTGGTAATTGCAGCAGGGGCATAAAATGTGCATATCAACAATAATACAACAATATCAGTAATAATTTTTTACGGGGAAATACTTATGAATATTATAGATTATTTTAAAAAGGGGCAAAGAACAAGTATTGAAATAGAGCTTCAAAATTCAAGAACATATTTCGAAGCCTTAATTGAGGAGATAAAAGATGATCAATGCAGGGTTAAAATATTGGATGATTCTTTTCTTAAGAAAGGAATTGAAAAGGGTTTAAACGGCATTTTATGGGGTAAAAAAGGCGGTTTCAAATACAGCGTAAATGTTGATATGGTTGAAGTTGATGGTTTAAACGCTGTCTTAGTTCCTGTCCAGAGTCGTTCACACCTTAGGGTTGACTGTTTACTGATTGTTGATTTTAAAAAAATCACAGAAGACGATTATAAGGCGACAAGAACCGATTATATACATAGCATGAAAAGACAGAGTGATGAATATTTTCTGCAGTCATCACAGTACAGCACCCGTGAGATTGAATCCATATCATCGGATGTATCTCCTGATATTACAGCTGAACTCCAACAAATTAATAAAAAGCTCGATTTTATAATAAAAATGCTTATGAAAACAGATAAAAATAATATTTTCAATAAAAAACCGGTTGAGGTAAATTTGAGCGGTTCAGGAATCAAGATTAAAACCTCAGAGGAGTATCAGGAGGATGATTATCTTGCGATAAAACTGGTTTTACCTCTGCTGTCCGGGGTTGTTATTGATGTGATAGGCCAGGTTGTAAGGTCAGTTCCCTTAGAAAACAATATCTGGGAACTGGCTATTCATTTTGCAGCAATAAATGAAGATGATAAGGATATGATAATAAGATATGTATTTAAACGTCAAAGAGAACTGTTGAGAGCAAGAGATGATATTGAATAGCAGATTAGCTCGGGTAAAAAAACAGACAATATTGAATCAAAACAATTAATTAAGTTACTTTAAACCCTTTTTCCATACATATTCTTCTGCTGTTTTTAAACATTTCTTCAATCTCATCAGCATTAAGTCCTGCTCCTGCTGCAACAAGTTTTGCGGTTTTAAAAGAAATAATATTATTTGGCGAATGTGAGTCAGAGTTGAATACAAGTTTAGCAGTGCATTTCCTGGCTATTGATGCTACATGACCATTTGTGAGGCTGTGACCTGATCTTGATGATATCTCAAGATATACGCCTTTGTCTGCCGCTTTAAGGGTATCTGCTTCAGAGATAAGTCCGGGATGGGCAAGTATATCAATATCAGCAGTCACAGCTCTGTTATTTGTTCCCGCCATGACAGGTTCTGCAATTGTTTCTCCATGTACAATGATTATCTTTGCACCCAATGTCCTGCATTCGGTTGCAAGCTGGGCTATATCTTCTGGATGGACGTGAGTTAACTCAATTCCGGGAATAGCCACCACCTTTTTCCTTTTATTTATCTGATTGCAGGCTTTAACAATCCTTGGAATAATAAAATCATAATTTGAAATATCGCTGTGGTCTGTTATTGCAAATGCGTGATAACCTGAACATTCAGCTCTTTGAGCAAGTTCGAAAGGAATAAGTTCTCCGTCGCTGAATAGTGAATGCATATGTAAATCAATCATTTATCTGAACTCCTTAATAAAATAGATTAAACCAATGAACCTGTAAGGGAGTGGATATTTGCCTTTTCAACCCTCACAGATCTTAAACTTCCAATAAAATCCTTCGCAACATTGCTGCAGTTAATAACTTTATTTGATCTTGTTTTTCCCGCAAGTCTGTTTTCACCTCTCCTGCTGTTTCTGTCAAAAAGAATCTCAAAAGTCTTCCCGACAAGTTCGGAGTTTTTTTTGATACTTATTTCGGTTTGAATTTTTTTCAAAGTATTAAGTCTTGCAATTTTTTCATTATAATCAATCTTATCCGGAAGCTTTGAGGCTTCAGTATGTTTTCTGTCTGTGTAATGAAACATGAATATATCATCAAAACATACACTCTTAACAACACTTAGCGTGTCTTCAAAATCCTTTACAGTTTCTCCGGGAAATCCTGTTATTATATCAGTTGTAATACCAATACCTGGAACTTTATCCTTGAGCAAAAAAACTTTTTCAAGATATTCTTCTTTTGTGTATTTCCTGTTCATGGCTGAAAGCATTCTGTTTGAACCTGATTGTAGAGGCAGATGAATATGTTCACAAAGTTTATCATATTCGATAAAAGCCTCCATGAGAGAGGTTGAGAGATCTTTTGGATGGGATGTTGTAAACCTGATTCTTTCAATACCCTGAATAGTATTTAAACTGCCTATTAAATCGGAAAAAGAAAGGGCAGGGGACAGGTTCTTGCCATATGAGTTAACGTTCTGTCCTAGTAGTGTAAGCTCTTTAACACCGGATTCTGCCATATATAGAGCCTCTTTCATAATATCTTCCGGTTTTCTGCTCCATTCTCTTCCTCTTACGTAAGGAACAATGCAGTAGGAACAGAAGTTATCGCATCCCTGCATTATTGTTAGAAATGCTGATACGCCTGAAACAGCAGGGTATGGAGTTGTGTATATGCTGTCATTTGAGCAGTTTTCAATATCAACTATCTTACTGCCATTTACAAGATTTCGTAAAACCTCCGGCAGTCTTGATAGTGATTTTGTTCCGAAAACAAAATCAATTACAGGATATTTTTTTATAAGTTTTATTCCTTCCTGTTGTGCAATACAACCCCCCACACCAAGTTTTAACTCTTTTCTGTATGCCTTTAATTTTTTTATCCTTCCTATTTCACTGTAAGCCTTATCCTCTGCTTTCTGGCGCACGGTGCAGGTGTTGAATATTATAATGTCTGCATCATCAAAACCCATTGTTGGAACATATCCGTAAGGCTCCAGGGTTGATAGTATCCTTGCCGAGTCATATTCATTCATCTGACAGCCGAAAGTTCTAATATGGATTTTTTTAACTGATTTCATGTAAGTTTTTAATGGATAAATTACAGGGCTATTTTTTTTGAAAAATCAGACTCTCATTCAGGACAGATCCTTTGAGGAGAGTTTTTTGTTGGTATCGACAAGTCTTTTTGCAATTGTGTCTACAATTACCTTTGCTATATGAGGAAAAATTTCAAAAACCTCTTCAATATTGTCTCCGCTGAACACCCTTACAACACTTCTTCCCCTTGCCACAACAGTCGCAGTTCTTTTTTCTTTCAGAATTGCACTCATCTCTCCGAAGAATTCACCGGGTTTGTCTATTATACCTATCTCCCTGTTATCTTTCAGTACAGAAAGTCCGTTTACTGATTCAACAAGCATATATATTTCATTTCCGTCAGAACCTTCACTGATAATTATTTCACCATCGTTATAAATTTTTTCGTTAATATCAACAAAGTTTGAAAATGGTATGTTTTCCTGAGCTATCTGGGTTGTCTGCTCAAGCTGTGAAGATAGAGAAAAAAACAGTTGTCTTGTTAAAAAAGGTCTATTAACAATATTATTAATTGATCCTGTATGGTATGATGCTATTCTGGAAGAAGTAATGGAAACAGCGGATATGCTGTATGGTTTTTCAAGATAGTGATACTCAAGTCCGAACACATCTCCGTCTTTAAGGAATCTTATGCTTTTTTTGTTCTGAAAGATTTCAACATTACCGCTTAGAATAACAAAAAACCTGTCAGAAACTGAGCCCTCAGATATAATTGTATCCCCTGGATTGTATTTGCTGACTATAACATCTTCTGGTTTTTGTAAAAGGTCCATAAGCATTTTAAAAATAGAAAAAATTGGCTACAGCTATTACTATTATAATAAACGGAGGAAAAGTCAATAGATTAAGAATAGTTTTTTAAAAAAACAGTCCTGAAAAAAAGTTTTGCTTTGTAAAAAAAAAACTGTAATAATTGTTGATAAAAATATAGCCTTTGATATAAGATATATCATTAGCTTAAATTAACAAATATAGATGGAGGTTAAAAAATATTATGCCGGATCAAAACATGAAAATTTTAGTTGTTGATGATTTTTCAACCATGAGAAGGATTATAAGAAACATAATGAAGCAGCTCGGATACGGCAATGTTGAAGAAGCAGAAGACGGTGATGTGGCATTTGATAAGCTTAAGAACGGTGACTATGACTTTGTAATAACAGACTGGAATATGCCCAACATGACAGGGCTTGATCTCCTGAAAGCAATAAGAGCTGACGAAAGATTAAAGGATATTCCTATTTTACTTGTTACTGCAGAGGCTGAAAAAGAAAATGTTGTTCAGGCTGCCCAGGCAGGTGTAAATGATTATATTGTAAAACCTTTTACTGCTGATGTTATGCAGCAGAAACTTAAAAGAATATTTAAAGATTAAATACTGACAGAAACCAGATAATCTTTCGAATCGGGTTGTTTAAATGATTTCTGAATCCATTATAAACAATATTGAGTCGTTGTCATCTGAGCTTGTACTTGCTGATCCTGAGAATGATAAGGATATTGAAAATATTTATTCCCGGCTCAATACTGTAAAAGCCCAATTGTCTGAAAATGACTTCCCAAATACTCATAAAGCATTTGAGGCTGTAAGCGTGCTTGTTAAGCAATGCCTTGCTGACAGAGAAATGGACAGGGAAAAGCTTTTCGGACTACTTAATGAAACCATGTCCGTAACTCAAAATGTAATATGCAGCCGATTTAAAGACCACGAAGTTGTATATCCCAAGTGGAGTGAAGCTGAGGAAAAGTCTGCAGATATAGACAGACAGAGTGGTGAATTTTTTTCTCTTCCAATTCATATTGATGAAGATATATTAAATGAATTCTTAGGAGAGCAGGACAGCGTTCTCCAGCGTATAGAGGAGAATCTTTTAAGTATTGAGAAAAAATCTGATCCGGAAGCTCTTGCAGAGCTTAAAAGAATATTCCATACCTTAAAAGGCGAGTCCGGAGTTTTTGGTTTAACAGGGGTTGAAAGGATTTGTCACGCAACAGAGGATTTAATTGAGTCATCAACCGATGACCTTCCCTTCGATAAACTTTTTTACGTCAAGGACTGGTTGCATGATGTTTTTGAAGCCTTGAAACAGGAAAAAAAACTGCCCCGGCTTGATGAAAATCTTTTAGAGCAAGTTTCACCAAAACCTGTTGAAACACCACTTGCCGAACCTCAAATCATACCACCTCGGATTGAAGAGAAAGTTGATCCAGAATCGACAGAAGATGTTGAAAAGGAGAAATCTAAAGAGGGCAGGGTAGATGAACCGGAAGCAAAAACAGAATATTCACTTATCGGAGACATAGATCTCCTGACTGATTTTATATCTGAGGTTCAGGAACATATTGATGCCATCGACAACAAACTACTTGAACTTGAAAACAATCCAGAAGACTCTGAACTTTTGAATTCCGTCTTCAGGGTTTTTCACACCATAAAAGGAGCTGCGGGTTTTCTTGCTCTCAATGATATGGCAGAACTAGCCCATACCACCGAAAATCTTCTTGATATGGCAAGAAGAGGAACGATAAAGCTTACTGGCGGAAGAATTGATCATGTGTTTGATGCCATTGATGCTATGAAAAGACTTGTGGATAATATCAGACAGGCAATTTCAAAAGGAACAAATGTATATGTTTCAGATTCTTCATCTAAATCAGTTATTGCAGATATAGAAAAATGTGTTAAAGAAAAAGCCAATGTTCAGGCCAGGTCGAAAGAAGATACCCCTGTTGTAAACGAAAATAAAAATGAAAATCAGTTAGCTGAGAATAAAGAGCCTGAAAAAACTGAAAAGGACATTAATGATTATAAAAATAATTTAACGGAGCCGGAAGTTGATAATAAAGCTGCTCAGTATGATATTGTTGAAGAAATAACCGGCGGCAAGAACGAAATACTTAACAATGTTGCTTCGAAAATTTCAAAGATCAAAGAAGCCATCAAAGTCGATTCCGAGAATCTGGACAAGCTCATTGATGCAATAGGAGAGCTTGTGATTATTGAATCAATGATAAGACAGGATTCTGATATAAAAAGGGTTGCCTCTTCGCATCTTTTAAGAAATATTGCTCAAATGGAGAAAATCACAAGGGAACTCCAGCAACTTGGCATGAGTCTTAGAATGATCCCTGTAAAAGCCACTTTTCAAAAAATGGCAAGAGTGGTCAGGGACCTTGCAAAGAAAAGCGGCAAAAAAATTGAGTTTACAACCCTTGGGGAGGATACAATGCTTGATAAAAGCATTGTTGACAGGATAGGAGACCCCTTAATCCATCTTGTAAGAAACTGTGTTGATCATGGTATAGAAGATAGTTCGGAGCAGAGAAAAGAAGCCGGAAAAAATGAAGTGGGCACCGTGGAACTGAGGGCATTTCATAAGGGCGGAAATATTTATATCGAAATTAAAGATGATGGAAAAGGTCTTGACAGGAAAAGCGTTCTTAATAAAGCTGTTGAAAGGGGATTAGTGGAGGAAGGTGAAAGTCTCACGGAAACTGAAATTTATAATCTGATTTTTCTTCCCGGGTTCTCGACTGCTAAAAAAGTTACTGATGTTTCAGGCAGGGGTGTTGGAATGGATGTTGTCAAAAGAGCTATGGAGGAGCTTCGTGGAAATATTGACATTTCTTCGGAACCCGGAATCGGAACCAGGTTCAGTCTCAGGCTTCCTCTTACACTTGCAATTATAGACGGAATGATATTGAGAATAGGTTCTGAACGATACATTATCCCTACACTATCCATTGTTGAAGCTTTAAGACCGAAACCCCAGGATGTTCATACTGTAGCAAAGAAGGGGGAAATGATCAAAGTAAGAGATAAATTGATCCCTCTGTTCAGGCTTTATAAACTTTTCAAGATAGAGGGGGCAAACACTGAACCCACAGAAAGCATAATTGTAATTGTTGAGGACAGTGGTAAAATGACAGCCTTGCTTGCTGACGAACTGTTGGGGCAACAGTCCATAGTTATTAAAAATCTAGGGGCTTCAATGGAAGGTCTTACAGGAATTTCTGGCGGTTCAATAATGTCAGACGGAAAGGTAGGCGTTATTTTGGATGTTGCAGGCATTGTCAGACTGGCAACGTCAAAAACTGAAAACCAAAAAATAGGAGTACTCCAATGACAAACAATACAGCTGCACAAAAAACAAATAATTCTGCTGTTCAGACAGGAACAATTGAAAAATTTTTAACATTCAACCTGGGAAGTGAACAGTATGGACTTGAAATACTGAAGGTAAGAGAAATAATAGGGCTTATGGATATAACAAAAGTTCCGCGAACACCGCCATTTGTTAGGGGTGTTATTAATCTTCGAGGCAAGGTTATTCCGGTTGTTGACCTCAGAAAAAAATTTGGCATGGAGATGAAAGAGGATACTGAACAGACATGTATTATAGTTGTTGAGATTATTCGAACGGGAATAGCTCTTCAAATGGGAATCATTGTTGACAGTGTTTCAGAGGTTCTGGATATTCAAAGTGCGGATATTGAAGATGCTCCGGCTTTTGGTATTTCTGTGAATACAAAATTCATAAAAGGAATTGCAAAGACAAAGGGTGGAGTAAAAATACTGTTAAACATTGAAGAGGTATTAACTGCAGAAGAAGTCGAGACTCTTTCAGTTGCTGCAACTGAAGATGAAGTAAAATCTGATCATGAATGATAATGGACGATAAAACATTTAATAAATTCCGGGATATTGTGTATGAAAACAGCGGTATCAGTTTAGGTGACTCAAAAAAAGCAATGGTTGCAGCAAGGGTTGCAAAGCGGATGAGGATACTTGGCATTGCAGACCACCGCGAATATCTGGAATATCTGATTAATGATAAATCAGGTGATGAAATTACAAGTTTCTTAGATGTGATTTCAACCAATGTTACAAGTTTTTTCAGGGAATCAGCACATTTTGAATTGCTGGAGTTAATTGTAAGCAACTGGTTTGAATCAGGAATAAAGAAACTTCGTATCTGGAGTGCAGCCGCATCCACAGGAGAGGAACCTTATACAATTGCAATGACCCTTCTGCTTGCAGCAGGAGAACAGAAATGCGATATTAAAATACTTGGAACAGATATTTCAACAAGGGCATTACAAAAGGCAAAGGCAGGAAAATATGAACCGCATATTATGGAGAAAGTGCCCCAGAGCATAAAAACAAGATTTTTTGATATTCAAAAAGAGAACAATGATAAATTTTATAATGCAAAAAACATACTTAAGGACATGATCGTTTTTCGAAGGCTAAACTTAACAAAATATCCTTTTCCAATGAAGGGACCTCTTGATATTGTGTTTTGCAGAAATGTTATGATATATTTTGATCTTTATACCAGACAGATGCTTGTATCTGAAATATACAGCCTTCTTAAAAAAGGGGGCTATCTTTTTACTGGTCATGCTGAAAGCCTTTCAGGTTTAAAGACGGATTTTAAATGTTTAAAACCATCTGTGTATCAAAAAGTTTAATATAATAAATAAGTTAACCGGAGCGGTTAGTGAAGACTCTTGTTGTTGGTATTTCAGATATGAAGGTCTCAAACAATGAAAAAGAGGTCCTGATTACATATTCGCTCGGATCCTGTGTTGGGGTTATTATTTATGATCCAGTTGCTAAAGTGGCGGGAATGCTGCACAGCATGCTTCCTCTATCAAAAATAGATCCCAACAAAGCCCTTGCAAGTCCGGCAATGTTTGTAGATACAGGTGTTCCGAATCTGTTCAAGGAAGCATACAGGCTTGGTGCTGATAAAAAAAGGATAATTGTATCAGCAGTAGGGTGTGCCTCGCTTCTTGATGAAAAAGGTTTTTTCAAAATAGGTGAGCGAAACTTCACTGTGTTGAGAAAGCTTTTATGGAAGAACAATGTATTGATTGAGAAGCAGGACATTGGAGGAAATATTTCAAGAACTGTCTCAATTGCAGTTGGTACCGGCAAAATTATTCTTAAAACAGGCGGCAAAGAAAGAGAGTTATAATAAATCAAAACAGGAAGATAATATTATGTCATTTAATATTTTACTTGTGGATGATTCAAGAACAATCAGGTCAGTAATTAAAAAGACCATCCAAATTGCCAGCATTCCTGTTGGAGAGTTTTATGAGGCTGAAAACGGACAGGTTGCCCTTGATGCCATGAAGGAGAACTGGATAGATCTGGTGTTTGCAGACATTAATATGCCGGTGATGACAGGTATCGAAATGGTTGATAAAATGGCTGAAGATAATATGCTGGACAAAACTCCTGTAATAATAGTTTCAACAGAAGGCAGCCAGACAAGGATAGACCATCTGTTTAAGAAAGGTGTTAAAGCCTTTTTAAGAAAACCCGTAACACCTGAGACAGTTAGAAATGTGGTAAAAGAAGTGATGGGAGATTATGATGAATAGTGAGTTAAGAAATATAATAATAAAAGTAACCTGTGAAACATTCGAAAAACTGGCATTCATGTTCGGCGAACAGGCGGAAAAGGATGAGGTTGAAGCAGAATCAGAAGACTATATCATGGCAACAATGAGTTTTTCAGGGGATAAACAGGGGAAAATAGGCATAGTAGTACCGGTTGAAATTACTCCCACCATTGCTCACAACATACTTGGAATTGATGAAGATGAAGAGCTTCCTTCCGGCAGTGATGAAGATGCATTGAAAGAAGTATTAAATACAATGTGCGGACAGTTTTTAACATCAATATATGGGTCTGAACCTGTTTTCAATCTTACAATACCGGAAGCAGAACGTGTTGATGCAGAAAAATTTGAAGAAATCCTTGAGATGGAAAAAACAATGGCAATTGACATTGATGACAGCCCTGTATTGGTATTTACTTCATTTGAGGAATAATTAGCCTATGAGCATAAAAGTACTTATAGTTGATGATTCAGCAATAGTAAGGAATATTTTCTATAAGGAGCTTTCCTCTGACCCTGAAATAGAAGTTATTGGAACAGCTCCCGATCCTTATGTTGCAAGGGATAAGGTGGTTAAGCTCAAGCCCGATGTTATTACGCTTGACATAGAGATGCCGCGCATGGATGGTATAACATTCCTGCGCAAACTGATGAAACACTATCCTATGCCTGTAATTGTAGTTTCATCACTTACCAAAAAGGGTAGTGACCTCGCGATGGAGGCACTGAATGAAGGGGCGATAGAGGTGATGTGTAAACCCGGATCATCCTATACGGTAGGTGATATGTCAATGGCATTGATTGAAAAAATCAAGGCGGCAGCCAAAGTTGACATAAAGAAACTGATGAGTAGAGAGGTAAAAGAGACCAGAAAAGTTGACAAGCTGTCGATGACGAAGACAACCCACAAGGTAGTGGCAATCGGTGCATCAACAGGCGGTACGCAGGCTATTGAAACAATACTGAGAGCTATGCCGAAAAATGCTCCCGGGATAACCATAGTCCAGCATATGCCTGAACGGTTTACCAAAAGTTTTGCAGACAGACTCAACTCTTTTTGTGAGATAACAGTAAAAGAGGCTGAAAACAATGACAGGATTCTATCCGGAACAGCTCTGATAGCACCCGGTAACATGCATATGATTTTAAGAAGGTCCGGGTCAACTTACTATGTACAGATTAAAGACGGGCCGCTTGTAAAAAGGCAGAGACCTGCCGTGGAAATACTTTTTAATTCAGTAGCGCGTTATGCCGGAACAAATTCCATTGGGGTAATCCTTACGGGAATGGGCTCTGACGGGGCAGAAGGCATGCTGAAGCTTAAGCAGACCGGTTCCCAGACAATTGCACAGGACGAAAAGACATCAGTTGTGTTTGGAATGCCAAAAGAGGCAATAAAAGCAGGAGCTGTCGATTTTATATTGCCATTACAGCAAATTCCTGCAAAAATACTGGAACTCGCCTAATAGGTTTACATAATATCTATTATCCGACGCAATTAGTCCAAGCCTTTATTTTCATGTACAACTTCTGTTTAATAACTATTGATTATTGGGATCATTTTATTTAAAATATAAACTTTAATCCAAACATAGTTAATTTTCATGGCTTAAAAACAATGAAGAATAAAGACCGTATTACTCTTGGCAATGAAGCAATAGCAATGGGAATTATTGAAAATGGATGCAGTTGTGCCTGCTCATATCCCGGAACCCCTGCATCAGAAATTTTATCCTCTATTGTTAAGTTTAAAAATACTTATAATATCAGTGATATCCATGTTGAATGGTCTGTTAATGAGAAATCAGCGTTTGAAGTTGCTCTGACTAACAGCTATATGGGCGGCAGATCCTGTGTTTCCATGAAGCAGGTCGGATTAAATGTTGCCTCAGACTCTCTTATGAGCGCCGCATACACAGGTATAAAGGGCGGTTTTATAATCATTTCAGCTGATGATCCAGGCCCTCACAGCTCTCAAACCGAGCAGGACAGCCGTTTTTTTGCAATGTTTGCTAAAATTCCTGTTTTTGACCCCTCATCTCCTGATGATGCTCGAAAAATGGTTTCCAAAGCTTACTCAATTTCCGAGCAGTTTTCTGTTCCGGTGATGATACGACCTGTGACACGCGTCTGTCATGCCAGGCAGAACCTGAAAGTATTGAGTATCGCAACTACTTATAAACCGACCGGTTTTAAAAAGGATCCTTCAAGATGGGCTGCAACTCCGAAGTTCAGATATATCCTCCATAATAAGTTAAATGAGAAACTGGATAAAATAAGTTTAAAATATAAGATTAAACAGTACGATAAGCATGGATCAAAGGATAATAAAAAATGTATTATCTCTTCAGGGGTTGCTTTTTCTTATCTGCATGACATTCTCTCGGAAATGGAACTGGTACATGGTGCTGATATCTATAAAATTGATATGCCCTACCCTCTCCCGTCAGGTTTTTTAAATGAAATATCAAAAAGATACAATGATATTCTTATTGTTGAGGAGACATATCCTGTTATAGAATATCAGTTCATTGACAGAAGAAAAGTAAAGGGAAAGCTTAACGGTTTTGTACCCTCTACCGGTGAGCTTAATCCTGATATTTTAAACAACATAGTTATTGATTTTTTCCGATTAAAGAAAGAAAAATTTTTTGTTCAGGAGAGTCCCGGAAAAAGACCCTCGCTTTGCCCCGGATGTCCTCATAGAGCATCTTTTTATGCAATAAAAAAAGCTCTGCCAAAATCTATATACCCGGGTGATATCGGCTGTTATACCCTTGGAATAAACCTCGGTGCAGTTGATACCTGCTTATGCATGGGGGCATCTATAAATCAGGCTTCAGGTTTTTTTCATTCATTGAGCATATCAAATATTGAAGATAGGCCTCCAATTGTAGCAACAATCGGAGATTCTACTTTTATCCATTCCGGAACCGCGGCCCTTATAAACTCTGTCTATAATGATGCACGTTTTATACTGGTTATTTTAGACAACAGCACAACTGCAATGACCGGAAACCAACCTACTGCACTTACAGGAAAACTTGCCGATTATTCAAATGGTAAAGCAATCAATCTTAAAAAACTGGTTGAAGGATGCGGCGTAGATTTTATTAATGAGGTTGATCCTTATAAGTTACCAGAAATGGTTCAGGTTTTGAAGAAATCAGAACAATATGTATTACAGAAGAACGGGGGAATTGCTGTTGTTATTGCAAAACATCCATGTCTTATGGATTCAAAACCTGAGCATAGAAAAGTTCTTTTTATTTCAGATGATTGCACAGGTTGTCAGGTTTGTGTAAAAAATTTTGAATGCCCTGCTTTTTTTATTGAAAATGATAAAGTTAAAATTAACAGCAGTATATGTACCGGTTGCGGGGTATGTGTTTATGTCTGCCCGTTACAGCATATAAAGGTGAAGAATGATTAATAACAAAAATTTTCAAATAGCAGTATGTGGCCAAGGCGGTCAGGGAGTGCTTTTTCTGACTAGACTTATTGATGAAGCAGCAGTTATTTCAGGCAAAAACGTTATCTCTTCTGAAGTACACGGAATGGCTATGCGCGGAGGTTCTGTTGTGTCTCATATTAAAATCGGGAACCATAAATCTCCCCTTATCAGATCTGGAACCGCTGATTATTTAATAGCAATTTCTGAATATGAATTAGAAAGAAACAGACATTTATTAAATAAGGAAAAGCATCATATAGTTATAAATAAAATGCCGGGAAATGGTTTATCAGACGCTGATATTACCTGTTTTTCTGTTAATGCCTGTGATGTTGCTGAAAAGATTGGTTCTGTTGTTTTGTCAAATATTGTACTTATTGGATTTGCATGCGGTGATGACTTTTTCCCGCTTAAATATGAAACGGTATCTGATGCAGTCAAAAAGATTAGTTCCAATAAAATGATGGATTTGAGTCTTAAAGCTTTACATGAGGGATATAAACTAAGTTTTTCTTAATTTTTTATATTACAGTAAAGGATTTGTAATGTTTCAGCCTGAATATGAATCAATTCAAAGAGATGCCCTGATTGAACTGCAGGTTAAAAGACTTAAAGATGTTTTAAAGACAATAGAGTCAAACAACAGTTTTTATCACGGTAAATTTAATGGTCTCTCATCAACCGATATTAACACTGTAGAGGATATAAAAAAATTCCCCTTTATGACAAAGGATGACTTAAGAGATGGTTATCCTTTTAAATATGCCTGCGCATCAAAAGATGATTTCATGCGTATTCACATGAGTTCCGGCACAACAGGAACCCCCATAATCAACCCATTTACCGGGAATGATATCAGGCAGTGGTCAAATATGATGGCAAGATGTTATTCATCTGCCGGGGTAACATCAAAGGATGTTGTACAGATAACCCCTTCATTTGGTCTTTTTAACGGCGGTTTTGGATTTCATTACGGGGCGGAGAGACTCGGGGCGATGATAATTCCTATCGGAGCCGGAAGAACAATGCTTCAGCTTAAGTTCATCAAAGACTTTAATGTATCAGCAGTATGTGCAATTGCCTCATATCCTTTAAGGTTGATAGAGGTGGCAAAAAAAGAGGGTTTTGATTTCAGCCAGACAAATTTAAAAGTCGGGATATTCGGAGCTGAGGTTTGGAGCAATGAGGTTAGAAAGAGAATAGAGGCAGGCTTGGGGATTGAATCATTTGATATTATCGGAATGACTGAAACAGGAGGCGTAGGACTTGGTATTGACTGTGCTGAACATGATGGAATACACGTATGGGAAGATGAATATATAGTTGAAATTATCAATCCTGACACAGGCGAAGTGCTTGAAGACGGCAGGGAAGGCGAAATGGTTGTGACAACCCTTACCCGTGAAGGCTTACCGCTTATCAGGTATAGAACAAGGGATATTACATCAGTAATCAGCAGAGAAAAATGTTCATGCGGAAGAACTTCATTGAAAGTAAAACGTCTAAAGGGAAGAAACGATGATATGCTTAAAATCAAAGGTGTAAATTTTTATCCCACTCAGATCGAAAGCATACTTATGAAAAGAAAAGAGATAGGCAATCACTATCAGATTGTCCTTGAAAAAACAAAAGGAAGGGATGTGATAACACTAATGGTTGAAAAACAGAGTGAAACAAGCTCAAGCATCGGTGAAGAAATTTCCACTGAAATATATGATATGCTGGGGTTTCATCTTGACCGTTTTGACCTTATGCCTGAAGGAACGCTTCCAAGAGTGCCTGGCAAGGCGGTAAGAGTAGTAGAAAAGAGGCAAAACTGAAAAATGTTCAATCTTAACCGTGACTATTTTTCCAATTTTAATTTTGCAGGTCTCCCCGAAGAGTTCTGCTGTTTTGACAATGCAAAAGCTGTGGTTGTTCCTGTTCCTTATGATCTGACAACTTCTTATATCCCCGGTACTCGAAAAGGCCCACAGGCAATCATTGAAGCATCAACCCATCTTGAACTCTTTGATGATGAACTTGAACGTGATATTTCAGAAACAGGTATCCATACATTGAATTTAATTGAGCCTACGACCAGCAGTCCCGAAAATATGGTCGATATAGTAAAAACAGTAGTTGCAGAGGTTATAGCAAATGATAAAATGCCTGTTGTTCTGGGGGGTGAACACAGTATAACACTTGGTGCTGTTCAGGCTTTCAAACAAAAGGGTTTTAATTTCGGGGTTATTCAATTTGATGCTCATGCCGATTTGCGCAATTCATATCAGGACAGTATCTACAACCATGCGTGCATCGGAAGGCGCATTCATGAAATATGCCCTCTTTCACAGATTGGCATTAGAAGTCTTTGTGCAGAAGAGTCTGAATATTTAAAAACCTCTGATATAAAAACTTTTTTTGCCAGAGATATCATTGGATACAACGGTTTTATTGATAATATTATCAGCAGTATTCCTGATAATATTTATCTTACAATAGACCTGGATTGTTTTGATCCTTCTATAATGCCCTCGGTTGGAACCCCTGAACCTGGAGGACTTGGATGGTATCAGACAGTCGAACTGTTAAAAAAAATTATTTCCAAAAAGAATATAATAGGTTTTGATGTTGTTGAACTCTGTCCCATTCCGGGCATGATCGCCCCTGATTTTTTGGCTGCAAAACTCTGTAGCAAAATAATTGCCTACTGCTTTTTAAATAATGACAAACCGGTAAAAAGTCTAAAAAGCTCCCTCCCCCTTGACGGGAGAGGGTTGGGGTGAGGGTGATTAGAAAGCAATTACAGTATGTTATAACTATTACCCTCCGCAGTCTCTTTTAGCATTTTAAGAAAAAATTGACTTTTTAC